>NZ_JBEZIH010000028.1:0-117577 GCF_040650935.1 Streptomyces sp. NPDC048565 | reverse complement strand
GCGTGCGATCGCAAGGCGGAGGGTCGCCCCGATACTGGGTGTATCGGGGTGATCCCGACAACGCGGCGAGCGTGCGTGCCAGGCGTCGCCGGGCAGGCGGGACTTTCGAAACCCGCCCTAGCAGCACACGGACTACGGCTGTGGCCGGTACGGGACTCCCGTACCGGCCACAGCCGCGAAACAGGCCTCAGCTTCCCCCGGCCCGCAGGGCCGCGAGGATCCGCTCCGCCGTCGCCTCGTCCCTGGCCGCGGTGAACGGCAGGGCGTTCCCGCCGGTGATGCGGTACGGGACGCCTGACAGCGTCGACTGGGTACCACCCGCCTCGGTGACCAGCAGCAGACCCGCGGCGTGGTCCCAGGCGAACTCCCAATTGAATGCGACGCCGTCCTGGGCCCCGCTGGCCACGGCGAGGTACTCGAGACCGGCCGAGCCGCACGCGCGGGCGTCGATGCCCTCGGTCCGCAGGCCGAGCAGCGCGCGCTTCTGGGCCTCAGAGGTGTAGTCCGGGTGGGACATGGCCACCTTGAGCACCGCACCGGGCGCGGGTGAACCACTGTGCAGCGCGGTGCCGTTGAGGGTGGCGCCCCGGCCGCGTACGGCGACGGCCATCTCGTCGAGGACGGGGGCGTACGTCCAGGAGGCGTACACCTCTCCGTGCCGGGCGAGGGCGACGAGTGTGCAGAAGCCGGGCTCGCCGTGCACGAACTGGCGGGTGCCGTCGACCGGGTCGACGATCCACACGGGTGCGTCGCCGCCGAGCGCGTCGTAGACCGTGGGGTCGGCGTGGACGGCCTCCTCGCCGACGACGACCGAGCCGGGCAGGAGCCGGGTCAGGGATGCGGTGAGGTGTTCCTCGGCGAGCCGGTCGGCGGCGGTGACCAGGTCGTGCGGGCCGCTCTTCTCGACGATCTCGTGTGCGGCCAGCTGCTGGTAGCGCGGCAGGATCTCCGCGGCGGCCGCGGCCCTGACCGCCGCCTCCACCTCGGCCGTCGCCCCGGCGTGCCCGGCGGTCCCGTACAGAAAGTCATCGATCATGACCCCAGCTAAGCACGGTCCGCCGGAGAGCTCCGAGCAGGGCTTCCGTGCCCGCGCACCCCGTGTGCCCCGGTCCGCCGGGGACCGGGACACACGGGGGCGGCGCGGATCAGTCCGAGCCGTCGGCGCGGCTCAGGGCCTCGCGGTGTGCGCGGATGATGCCCGCGTAGCTGCGACCGCTGGCCTTCACGGTGCGGCGCTGCGTCTCGTAGTCGACGTGGACCAGGCCGAAGCGCTTGTCGTAGCCGTACGCCCATTCGTAGTTGTCCAGCAACGACCAGGCGTAGTAGCCGGCCAGCGGTGCCCCCTTGCGGGCCGCACGGGCACAGGCCGCCAGGTGGTCGCGCAGGTAGGCGGTGCGCTCGGAGTCGTCGATGACGCCGTCGGCACCGATCACGTCCGGGTAGGAGGAGCCGTTCTCGGTGACGTACAGCTCGCGCGCCCCGTACTCCTCGGTGAGGCGCAGCAGCAGCGACTCGATGCCGCTCGCGTCGACCTCCCAGTCCATGCCGGTACGCGGCCGGTGCGGCCTCTCCACCTGGCGGGCGAAGGGCGCGGGGCCGTCCGGGTCGTCCTCGACGACGGCGGGGAAGTAGTAGTTGAGTCCCAGCCAGTCGAGATCGGTGGCGATGGTCCGCAGGTCTCCGTCGCGCACGGGCAGGTCCACGCCGTAGACGTCGACCATGTCCTCCGGGAAGCCACGGCCGTGCACCGGGTCGAGCCACCAGCGGTTGGTGTGTCCGTCCGCCCTGCGGGCGGCCGCGATGTCCTCTGGGCTGTCCGACGCGGGGGCGACGGTGGAGAGGTTGTTGACGATGCCGACCCGGGCACCCGGGGCCGCGGCACGGATCGCCTGGGTGGCCAGGCCGTGTCCGAGCAGCAGGTGGTAGGAGGCCCGCACGGCGGTGGTCAGATCGGTGATGCCCGGGGCCATCCGCCCTTCGAGGTGGCCGATCCACGCGGAGCACAGCGGTTCGTTGAGCGTCGCCCACCGGGTGACCCGGTCACCGAGCCGCTCGGCGAGCACCGACGCGTACGCGGCGAGGTGGTGGGCGGTGTCGCGGGCGGCCCAGCCGCCGCGGTCCTGGAGTACCTGGGGCAGGTCCCAGTGGTAGACGGTGACGCTGGGGGTGATGCCCGCTTCCAGCAGCCCGTCGATCAGCCGGTCGTAGAAGTCCAGTCCCTTGAGGTTGACCTCGCCGTCACCACCTGGCAGGACGCGCGGCCAGGCCACGGACAGCCGGTAGGCGTCCGTGCCCAGCTCCTTCATCAGCGCGATGTCCTCGCGCCAGCGGTGGTAGTGGTCGCAGGCGATGTCACCGTGGTCGTTGTTGTCGATCCTGCCCGGCGTGTGGGAGAAGACGTCCCAGATCGACGGGGAGCGGCCGTCCTCGCCGACGGCTCCCTCGATCTGGTAGGCGGACGTCGCCGTCCCCCAGGCGAAGTCCCTCGGCAGGGCTCCGAAGTCGATGGGCTCGGTCACGGATGTCCTTTCGTGCGGCGGGCCGGCGGGTGGCTCCGGTGGGTCACTTGACCGCTCCCGCGGTCAGCCCGGCCACCAGATAGCGCTGGAGCAGCAGGAACCCGGCGACCACGGGAATGCTCACGACGAGCGAGGCGGCCATGATCTGGTTCCAGTACACGTCGTTCTGGGTGGAGTAGCCCTGGAGACCGACGGCGAGGGTACGGGTGGTCTCCGTGGTCATGACGGAGGCGAACAGCACCTCGCCCCAGGCCGTCATGAACGCGTAGACGGCCACGGCGACGATGCCGGGAATCGCCGCGGGTACCACGACACGGAACAGGGCCTTGAGCGGCCCGCATCCGTCCACCATGGCGGCCTCGTCCAGCTCTCTCGGCACGGACTCGAAGTATCCGATGAGCATCCAGATCGAGAAGGGCAGCGAGAAGGTGAGGTAGGTGAGGATCAGACCACCGCGCGAGCCGAACAGTGCGATGCCGGTGGCCTCCCCGATGTTCACGTAGATCAGGAACAGCGGCAGCAGGAACAGGATGCCGGGGAACATCTGCGTGGACAGCACCGTGACGGTGAAGACCCGCTTCCCGCGGAACGTGTAGCGGCTGACGGCGTAGGCCGCGAACACCGCGATGATCACGGAGAGTACGGTCGCGGAGCCGGCCACGATCAGCGAGTTGACGAAGTACCGGCCGAGCGGCACCGTCCCCCAGATGTCGAAGTAGGGGCGGATCGTCAGTCCGGTGGGGATCCACTGGAACTTGCCCGACACATCCTCCAGCGGCTTGAGCGAGCTGGAGACCATGACGTACACGGGCAGCAGGACGAAGCCCGCCAGCAGGGTCAGAAAGACCCGCCGTGCCCAGATGAACGAGCGCGGGGAGGCCATCGGCGAGCGCGGGGCGCGGCGGCCTCCCAGGACGGTGTTGCTAGCCACGTGAGCCCTTCCTCCCTCTGGAGGTGAACAGCAGATAGATCGCCGTCACCAGGAGCAGGAACAGCAGCAGGAGGACCGACATGGCGGCTCCGGTGCCGAAGTTCCAGGTCGCGAACGACGATTGGTAGATGTGCACGGAGATGAGGTCCGCCGACTCCGGTGCCGCCTTGCCGAACAGCACGAACGGCGTGTTGAAGTCGTTGAACGTCCACAGGAACAGGACGAGGACCAGCACCTGGTTGACCGGGCGCAGGGACGGCAGGGTGATGCGGCGGATCTGCTGCCACATGCCGGCACCGTCCAGGGCGGCGGCCTCGTAGAGGTCCTTGGGGATGTTCTGCAGACCGGCCATCACGATCAGGAAGGCGAAGGGCCAGCCCTTCCAGACCGAGACGACCAGCAGGGTGAAGAAGGCGTTGTCACCGATGAGCCAGAAGGGCAGCCCGTCGGTGAGGCCGAGCTGGTCGTGCAGGACGTGGTTCACCAGGCCGTTGTCACGCTGGAACATGAACGCCCAGGTGATGACCGCCGCGTAGACGGGCAGGGCGTACGGCACGAGGAACAGCGTCCGCAGGAAGCCCCGGCCCGCGAAGGCCTCCTGCATGAAGATGCTCGCCGCGACACCCAGCAGCCAGCACAGGCCGACCGCGAGCACGGTGAACAGGCAGGTGACCCAGAACGAGTGGAGCAGGGCCTTGCCGACCGGTGCGTCGAAGTCGACGGCGATCCTGAAGTTCTCCAGGCCGCGCCATGGAGCGGCGGACCAGTCCCGCAGATAGAACTGCGTGAGCTCCTTGAACGCCATGACGAAGCCGAAGCCGATCGGCACCAGATGGACGAGGAGTTCCAGCAGGACGGCGGGAAGCAGCAGCAGATAAGGGAGCCCGATGCGGCGGATGCGCCCGGGGCGGCGCTGCTTGCGCGGCGCCTCCCCGGGCGTGTCCTGATGCACCGTCGGGCTCCCCTTGTCGGGGTTCACGATGGTGGTCATGGACGCATCACTCACTGACTGGCCATCTGCTGCTCAGCCTTGGTGAGCTCGGCCTTGACGTCCGCTGTGGTGATCGCCGCGCCGCCCGCGGCCTTGGCGAAGAGCGACTTGACCGCGGTGCCGACGGACGTCTCGAACTGCGACTCGTCGGGTACCTGCGGCAGAGCGGCCGCACTGGTGGCGAGCGTCTCCCTCAGCACCTTGAGCTCGGGCCGGTCGAACGCCGGGGCGTCCTGGGCCGCCTTCACCGGCGGGACCGAACCGTACGCCTCGCAGAGGATCTTCTGCTCCTCGTCGCTCGTCATGAACTTCACGAAGTCCGTGGCGCCGTCGAGGTTCTTGCTGTTCTTGAAGATGCCGATGTTGATACCGGCGACCATCGAGTTGAGCTGCTCACCCTCGCCCGGCGCGCCGGACTGGACCGGCACCGGGGCGACACCCCACTCGGAGTCCTTCATGCCCTGGGACTTGAACGTGGTGGCCGCGGCCTGCCACAGCACCATGGCGGTCTTGCCCTTGGAGAAGTCGCTGAGCGACTGGTTCTGCGCGTACTCCGCGTTGCCGGGCGCGATGATCTTGTCCTTGGCCATCAGGTCGACGTACTGCTTGACCGCCGCCACGACCCCGTCATCGGTGAAGGTCGGCTTGCCCGAGGAGTCGAAGAAGTCCGCACCGTGCTGCTTGGCCAGGGCGAACACCTGGTGGATGTTGTTGGAGAGGTTCGACCCCTCGGCCCCGATCCCCCACTTGCCGTCCTTCGAGATCTTCTTGCCCGCCTCGGAGACCTCGGCCCAGGTGGCCGGCGGCTTCTCGATGCCGGCCTCCTCGAACATCGCCTTGTTGTAATAGAGGGCGTAGGCCATCGAGTAGAGCGGAAGCGCGGCCGGGTCCTTGTCCTCGGCCCCCGTCGAACCGAGCGCCGATTCCACGAAGCGGTCACGCCCGCCGACCTTCTCGAAGTTCTTGTCGTCCCAGGGCAGCAGGGCGCCGGTCGCCTGGAGCGAGGACGACCAGGTGTTGCCGATGTTCAGGACGTCGGGGCCCTGACCCGACGTCGTGGCCGTGAGGATGCGGGTGAGCAGGTCCGACCAGGGGACCACCTCCAGCTTGACCTTGATGCCGGTCTGCTTCTCGAACTTCTTCAGCTCGGGAGTGAGGATCTTCTTGTCGGCTTCGAGGTTGGGGCCCTGGTTGGAGGCCCAGTAGGTGAGCGTCTTGGGTGAACCGGCCCCGCCGCCCGCGGACTCGCCGCCGCCACATGCGGTCGCGGCAGCGAGCAGAGATACGACGGCCACACTGCTGGCGGCCATTCGGATTCTTCGCATGCTCCAGGTGTCCCTTCCTGAGGAGCTCCATGCCGGAAATGCCGAGCCCACGGCCAGACCCCCGGCACGTGGACCATGCGCCCCCCATGGCTTAATTTATGATGTGAGTTAAGCCTCAGGGAAAGGTCGCGTCAAGAGTCTGCGTCGGGGTAGCGTTCCTGAGAAGCGAGTGGTGGAGGAGCCCAGATGGCCCAGCGGACCAGACGTACGGTGCGCGACCTGCGCAGGGACAGCCGAGCGGCCGTATTGCAACGGTTGTATTTCGAAGGGTCGATGAGCCGCCAGGAGCTCGGCCCTGCCACCGGCCTCAGCTCGGGCTCCGTCAGCAACGTTGTTGCGGAACTCGTCGCCGAAGGCCTGGTGGAGGAGGCGGGCAGCGTGGAGTCGGACGGCGGACGCCCCCGCACCCTGCTGCGGGTCAATCCGCGCAGCGGCCACCTGATCGGCATCGACGTCGGAGAGACCCGGGTCAGGATCGAGGCCTTCGACTTCACCCTGTCCGAACTCGCCCGCACCGAACGCCCCTTGGCGGAGAACCTCTACGAGGTCGGCGTGATCGTGGAGCACATCCGCAGCGGCATCGAGGAGGTGCTGGCCGAGACCGGGCTCCCCGCGGACGGCCTCCTCGGTGTGGGGATCGGCGTCCCGGGCGTGGTGGAACGGGATCCGGCGAGGGGCTCGGTCGTGCACGGCCAGACCATCGGCTGGGACGCGGTCCCCCTGGAGGCGCTGCTGCGCGAGTCCGGCGGACTCCCGGACTCCGTGCCGTACTTCATCGACAACGGCGCCAAGACGCTCGGCCAGGCCGAGATGTGGTTCGGGGCCGGCCGCGGCGCGCGCAGCGCCGTGGCGATCCTGTTCGGCTCCGGTGTCGGCGCGTGCCTCTTCGCCGAAGGCGCCCCGCAGGGCCAGGCCCTCGAATGGGGCCATCTGACCGTGCACGTGGGCGGACGGCGCTGCCGCTGCGGTTCACCGGGGTGCCTGGAGGCGTACGCCGGGGCGGAGGCGGTCCTCCAGCGCTGGCAGGAGGCCGGGGGGACCCCTCCCGAAGGCGTCGACGAGGAGACCCGCCTGACCGCTCTCCTCACCGCCGCGGCTCCGCAGGACGGCAGCGAGCCCGACCCGGCGGCCCGCACGGTGATCAGGGAGACCGCCGAGTATCTGGGCGCCGGGCTGGCCGGCCTCATCAATCTCCTCCAGCCGGAGCGCATCCTCGTCGGAGGCTGGGCCGGGCTCCAGTTCGGGGCCGGCTTCCTGGAGGAGGTGCGGGCCCACGCGGTGGCCTACTCACTGACGCACCCGGCCGCGAAGGTCACCATGGACCTGGGCAAGCTGGGCCCCGACGCGGTCACCGTGGGCGCCGCGACCCTTCCCCTCGCCGACTTCCTGGGCCGCGGCGGACGCGGCACCACACCGGTGCAGGAGGCCACTCCCCCGGCCTGGCGCGCGGCCCTCGAGGACCGCGTACTGAACTGAGGCCGCCCCAGGAGAACTTCCCCGGTGCGGCTCACCGCCCCGGGGAGCCGGGTCCGGCCGGCGTCGGCGGACGCCGGCCGGGCGTCCCCGGGTTCAGCGGCCGACCGCGTATCCCTGCATCCCGCGCGGATTGGCGGCGGCGGACAGGACGCCGGTCTCCGGATCCCTGGCGACGGCGCACATCCGGCCCTCGGACCACGGGTCGCCGACCGTGACGTCGTGGCCGCGCCGGCGCAGTTCCGCGACGACCTCCTGGTCGATGCCCTCCTCGACGGTGACGCTGCCTGGGCGCATCCCGCGCGGGAAGAAGGAGCTGGGAAAGCTGTCGTTATGCCAGTTCGGGGCGTCGATGGCGCCCTGGAGGTCCAGGCCGCCACGGACCCGGCCGCGCAGCGCCACGGCGAGGAAGAAGTGCAGCTGCCACTGGTCCTGCTGGTCACCGCCTGGCGTGCCGAAAGCCATGACGGGAACTCCGTCGCGCAGGGCCAGGGACGGGGTGAGCGTGGTGCGCGGACGGCGGCCCGGGGTCAGTGTGTTGGGCAGGCCCTCGTCGAGCCAGGCCATCTGCAGCCGGGTGCCGAGCGGGAAACCGAGCTCGGGCACCACGGGGTTGGACTGGAGCCAGCCGCCGCTGGGGGTGGCGGCGACCATGTTGCCCCAGCGGTCGACGATGTCGAGGTGGCAGGTGTCGCCGCGGGTCGCCCCGTCCCTGGCGACCGTCGGCTCCCCCACACGGTCCGCGGTGACTGTCGGCTCGCCCGCGCCCTCCTTCGCGACCGTCGGCTCACCCGCACCGGCCACCGGGATGCTCATGGCGTCGAAGCCGGACTCGCCGGAGGCGACGGCGTGGGCGTGCGCGCCGAGGACCGGGGTGCGGCCGTCGGGGCTGCCGGGGCGGAGCTCCAGGGATGCGGTGTCCTCGATGAGCGCGCGGCGCTCGTCGTTGTACGGCCCGGAGAGCAGCGTGTCGAGCGGTACGCCGGTGGCGTCGCCGTACCAGGCCTCGCGGTCGGCCATGGCCAGCTTGCAGCCCTCGACGAGCAGATGGACGTAGTCGGCGGAGCCGTAGGCGGGGAGCTCGGGCGGCAGGAGGGCGAGCTGCTGGAGGAAGGCGGGGCCCTGGCTCCAGCCGGCCGCCTTGGCCAGCGTCCAGCCGTTCCACTCGTAGGTGGCGGGCGCTTCGTACGTCGCGGACCAGCCCGCCAGGTCGGCCGCCGCGAGGGTGCCGGTGTGTCGGGTCCCGCTGGTGTCCATGGTGGGTACGGCGGCCTGGCGCACCAGCGCCTCGGCTATGAACCCCGTACGCCAGACGGCGCGGGCTGCGTCGATCTGCGCGGCGCGGTCCTCGCCGCCCGCCTCCTCGGCCTCGGATATCAGGCGGCGCCAGGTGGCGGCGAGGGCGGGGTTGCGGAACAGCTTGCCGGGCTCGGGCGCCTTTCCGCCGGGCAGGTAGAGCTCGGCGGATGCAGGCCACTCGGTCTCGAAGAGCTCGCGGACGGTCTCCACGGTCTGGCCGACACGCTCGACGGGGGCGTGGCCGTCATCGGCGTACCCGATCGCGTAGCGCAGGACCTCGGAGAGGGTCTTCGTCCCGTGGTCGCGCAGCAGAAGCATCCAGGCGTCGAAGGCGCCGGGCACGGCGGCGGCGAGCGGCCCGGTGCCGGGGACCAGGTCGAGGCCGAGTGAGCGGTAGTGCGCGGCGGAGGCGCCGGCGGGGGCCGGGCCCTGTCCGCACAGCACCCGCACCTCGCCGTCCTTGGGCGCGAGGATCATCGGGACCTCGCCGGCCGGGCCGTTGAGGTGGGGCTCGACGACATGCAGGACGAATCCGGCGGCGACGGCCGCGTCGTAGGCGTTACCGCCGTCCTCCAGGACGGCCATCGCGGACTGCGAGGCGAGCCAGTGGGTGGAGGACACCATGCCGAAGGTGCCCTGGAGGGTGGGGCGGGTGGTGAACATACAGGTCTGACCTCGCTGTTTACGCGTGCCGGACCATCGAATCCGTACTCAGGATCCGGCCTGGGGAGAATCTGGGGAGTTCGGACCGAACTCTCCTCGGCGCGGCTCCCCCAGCAGACTATCGATCGCCCTGCGTCCCTTCTTCCCCGCCTCCGGCATGAAGTGCGCGTAGTGATCGAGCGTGATGGTCGGCGATGAATGGCCCAACCACTTGGCGAGTGTGACGACAGACTCTCCTGCCTCCAGCACGAGGGATGCGTACGTGTGCCTCAGCACATGGAACCCGTCCTTCGGCGCCGCTTGCCACTGCCAAGGTTTCGCCCCCTTGACACGCGTAGGGATAACACCTGCCCTGGCCAAGGCAGGCTTCCAGATCTCGGTGTTCCACGTGTTGGCGGCGATCGCGTTCCCGTACTTCGTTGTCAGTACGAGGCCGAACTTCTATCGCTCCCTGTCCGATTCAGGACCGCCCCAGGGAAGCTCGACCGTGTCGCCGGGGTACGCCCTGGCATGCTTCACCAGCTCGTCGGCCACGGAAGGCGGCATGTCCGCAACACGGGTTTTCCCACCCTTTGGAAGGGCAAAGTATTTCCGGCCATTGAGTATCTGCACCTGCCGTCGGATGTGGAGGACTCCTCGCGTGTGATCGATGTCCTCCATGCTCAGGCCGAAGACTTCGCCCTGACGCAGACCACACCCAAGCCCAAGAATTACCGCTATGAGCTCGTAACACGATCATGATCGGGCCTTCTTGAGTCGTCACCAGCAGATGAGGCTGCAGGCGAGGGATACGAAGGCGTCGTGGAGTTCAGTCCGGCGTTCCCAGCGGACTGCGAGGCGTTTGAAGTGGTGGAGCAGGGCGAAGGCCTGCTCCACGACGTAGCGGAGCTTGCCGATGCCCTTGATGTTGGGTGATCCCTTGCGGGAGATGACCGGCAGGATCCGCCGGTGACGGAGCTCGTCGCGGTGTGCGTTGGAGTCGTAGCCCTTGTCGCCGAGCAGGGCGTCGGGCCGGCGGCGGGGGCGGCCTGGACGGCCCGAGACGGGAGGGATCCCGTCGACCAGCGCGAGAGTCTGGGTGACGTCGTTGACGTTGGCCGCGGTCGTGATGACCTTGAGCGGGACGCCGCGTCCGTCGCAGATCAGGTGGTGCTTGCTGCCCGTCTTCCGCCGGTCGACCGGCGACGGACTGGTGTCGGCGCCCCCTTTTTCGCGCGGACGTGGGAACCATCCACACACGCCCGCGACCAGTCGAGCTCGCCGGCCGCGTTCAGTTCGGCGAGCAGGACCCGGTGCAGCCGGTCGAAGACTCCTGCCTTCTGCCATCGGTCCAGACGCCGCCAGCATGTCTGTCCCGAGCCGAACCCCAGCTCCAGCGGCAGCAGTTGCCAGGCTATGTCGTTGTAGAGGACGAACAGGATGCCCTGGAGGCAGAGCCGGTCCCACACCGGCCGCGGCCCCGACGACCGATCCGGCCACGGCGGCAGCAACGGCTCGATCAGAGCCCACAACTCATCGTCCACGATCCACGGTCGAGTACCCACACCCTCACGAACGGCCGAATCGTCACACCAGTAACGCCCCACCAGCCAACATCAACAAGATCGTGTTACGAGCTCTATACGGTGGGGCCCTGACCCCGAATCCTGAACACGGGTTATGCGGCTGGGGCCAGCGTAGTTGGTGTGAGGTGGAGGGCGTTCTCGAAGGCGATCGGTGATCGTTGTCCGAGGCGGGAGTGTCGGCGTCGGGTGTTGTAGCGGTGGCGCCATCGGAAGGCGTCGAAGCGGGCCTCACGCTCGTCTGGCCAGCTCTTTCGTCCTTGCAGGGTCTCGCGTTTGAAGGTCGCGTTGAAGGACTCGGCAAGTGCGTTGTCCGCGCTGGACCCGACCGCGCTCATGCTTCGTCGACCCCTGCTGCTCTGCAGGCTTCGGCCAATGCCCTGCTCGTGTACTGACCGGATTCAAACGGTCGTTGCAACACCAGCTTGTTGATACAACTGTAGCTGCTCGTTGAACGCTTCGGCGGGTGTCTTCCAACCGAGCGTCTTGCGGGGTCTGTTGTTGAGAGTGTGAGCGACGGCCTCGACTTCCTCGGCGGACCATCTCGAGAGATCGGTGCCTTCGGGAAGTACTGGCGCAAGAGCCCGTTGGGCGCAGCATGCCGGTGTTGCGCCGCCGCACCGCACTTTCCTCGTTCGTCGTGTGGCTCAAAGAGATCAGCGTCGTCCCGGAATACCCCTAAGTTCGAGATCTCCGGCACTGTCCACTGCTGGTGGCCAGCCACGAGCAAGGATCTGACATTGGAATCGACGCAGCCCCAACATCCCCGGCAGAGCCTTGGCATCATGGTCGGTCTCTTCTGGATCCAGAGCGGAGGGACGTACCTCGGCACGCCCCCGGTCCCTCCAGCGCCCGGCGTGCTTCTTTCGGCGACAGGGCCGCTGGTCGTCGGGCCCGACCCGCAGGAAACGCTCTGGTCCGACGTGAGGGACCTGCGGGTGACCGAAGCACCAGCTCGGTCGACCGCAGCCCGATGGGCCGCCCGCGCGGCGAGCGTTGCCGCGGCAGCCCTGAACGCCTGGACCCCACCTGGGCCCGTCGAGATGACCGTAGTGATGACCGCCGGCGGCCATGAAACCACGACGCCGGTCTTCTCGGGTGCCTCCAGCGCCTACACCGAGCGCGAGGTCGACCTCTCCCACGGGCTGCTCGCACGCTTCGTCCGAGGCGAGTCCTCACCCGCCGTCATGTCCGACTGGTGGAACGCAGAACAGCAGCCCGACGGAGCACTGCCGTCGCGACACCGCGAGGCTCTTCTCGAGAGCTGGCTGCACATGGGATGAGCACACCGCCTCGCGCCGGAGTGCGGCAGCCGCTGCCGCGCCGTTCCGCCGGCGCTTTCCCACCTCCCTCACGAACGAGAGGAACTACTCCACCGTGGGCATAAGCGCCCCGGACAAAGCCCCTGCCCAGCGCCCCGTACTGGTCTTCGACGGCGACTGCGGCTTCTGCCAGGCCGCCATCCAGCAAATATCATTTGTCTCGCGTACGGCCGCTTGCTCGGACGTCTCCCCTGCCTCGATCTCGCCCGCAGGAAACTGCCAGGACAGCTGGCCCTCGGAAATCCTGCGCCGGACCATCAGGACGCTCCCCTCGTGGACCACGATCGCAGCGGAGATGCCAGGCTGTTCCGCTGCCGTCTGCTCAGTCATGTGTCTACCCGGAAGACACCCAACCGCATTTACATACTGCGGACAGAGCTGTCCATGGCAGGATCGGCAATATGATCAACCTCGAATATGGGGGAAGTTCCGCAGCGCGCAACTCGTCGACCTCGCCACCGGTTCACTCCGCTCGAGCGCGCAGCACACGACGCCTTGTCGTCGTCGAGGCCGGCCGTGAACGGTTCACCTCCGCTCGAGCGGAGAGCACCCGTGGGCTGCTTCCCAGACCCGTTGCTGCTAACGGTTCACCTCCGCTCGAGCGGAGGTGAACCGTTAGCAGGAGATGAGGGAGCCGTCGGGGTCGCGGCGCGCACTGGCGTCGTCGTGACGTCACAGGTGGCCCTTCGTCAGCGAACCTGCCATCGGGGCGACAACCGTAGGCCTTTCGCACTTCGGGCACTCCACGCGGGGCAGCTTCACAGTGCCCAGTGTGGCCGTACCGGGAGCGTTGCGTACGCCCGTCCCAGTTTCTTGCGGGCAGAGCAACCAATTCGATGCGGCCTGTGATCACTTCTTGAGAGAGTGGCCACCTCACGCCAGGACCTGCACGCGGAGGAGCAACGTGATCATCCTCGACACGAACATACTTAAGGGCACCTCGCTCCGCGGGCCGGAAGCCGAGCTACTCCGTGCGATCCGCAGCAGCAGAGCCGAGCAGATCGGTGCCCCCTGGATCGTCTTGGAAGAGCTGGCCGCCCAAGAGGCGCTGCGCTACGAGAAGAAGTACGAGGCGGCAAGGGACGCCACGGAGGCGCTGAACAAGGCCACCCCTTGGGCAGACGTCACCGCTCCGAAGGGAGCCGAGGCTGAAGACGTCCGCGAGCATTGGCGCAGGAGATACAACCAGATCGTTGACACCCTGCCGACAAGTCCGTCCGCCTACCAAACGGCGCTCTTCCGCGAGGCGAATTGCCTCGCCCCGTGCAGGAGGTTGAGCAGCGACGACAAGACCGGGGCCCGGGACGCGGCGATCTGGCTGACCGCTGTGGCATACGCCCGCGAGCACGAAGCCGAAACCGTCTACTTCGTAAGCGCGGACTCCGACTTCGGCGACGGTTCGTCCCTCCAGGAACCCATGAGTCAGGACATAGCGGGGCTCGGAGATAGGTTCGTCTCCCTCTCGTCACTCGGGGACGTGCTGACCAAGTTCGCCACGGAATCGGAGGTCGACGAAGAAGAGCTGGCCGACCTCCTCAAAGATCCCTCGAAGCGCCGCTTCGTCAGCAACGCCATCCGGCGGATGCATCACTTCTCCGGCGCCGTCATCCTCGGGCCGCAACAGCTGGAAGAAGTCGGGTGCTGGCGATGGAACCGCCCGATGGATATCGGGTTCAGCTCTGTGTCCGACGTACGCGCCTACACGATTGCCGGACACCGGTGGTACACGGCAACAGTTCGCTGGCTCGTCTCCGGCCTCACCACCGAGGCCAGAGGCCGCGATGACGCGTACTGGGTCAACTGCTCAGTGCAGACTCGGGTACTGCTGAGCCCCGCCAGCAAGGGCCTGACCGTCCTTAGGTCCGAGCGACCACTCCCTATCACAGTCGAGGACATTCCCGACGTTCCAGCGCCCGCCCCCGACGATCCTCTGTCGGTGCAGGAATCGATGGAAATGCTGCTCCAACGCCGAGGGGCCGAGCTGGGCTCCACTCGGGACCTATTGGAACGCGTTCAGCGAGAGGTCCAACGCCTCGGAGGCACACACCCAGCAGGTGAACCCACCTACCCGCGACCAGACGACCGTCACCTCTCTGTAGGCGGGCGATGGCGGGCCATGACAGACGCACTGACTAGCCGGGAAGAGGATGAACTCTCCGAGGACGAGTAGCGCCAAAGGGCGGTACCTCCCCAGTGGCCGCCGCTCTCTCGCGCGGTGGCGACGAACTTCGCAATCGTCAGCGAATAGCGATCGTAAGCACCCGCAGGTTGGCCTCGACGGCGCCGTGGTATTCGGCCACGCAGGTCGACGGCCGCGTCACCTCTGAGACTGAATCAGCAGCTTCCGGCCTTCGTGTCGGTGCCGCAGCGATACCTTGGAAGCCTCCTGGCGACGCGCGGAATGAAGTAGGGGGCACCGTGGCGAACTTGCTTGGCCTTCTGGGCGCAGCTCTGTGCACGGCCCTGGCCGCTGCGGCAGCGGTAGGCCTACTCATCCGTAGACGCCACAAGGCCCGGCAGCGCCAGCAGCCCCAGGCCCAGGCCCAGGCCCAGCAGCCTCAGCTTGTACGCGCAGAACTCGACACCCTTGAGGATGTGTCCCCTCCGCCGCTCTACAGCCACGAGGAACGGGAAAACTTCGAGGACTCGGAGACGCTGGCGGAGGCCGTGGAGCCGCTCAGCCACGAGGAACGGGTGACCTGGTACGAGGAACAGGAAGGCTTGGCGCCGGGGGCACGACTCGGGGACCCGTGGGAAGGGGCCCCGGAGTCGTGGCGATACGGGGCAAGTGAACCCTTCCAGAGCTCGGAAGTGATGACCTGGGAGTACGAGGAACAGGAGGCCTTGGGGCCGCGTGTAGGGCCCCTGGAGCCGTGGGAAGGGGCCCCGGAGTCGTACCGCTACGAGGAACGGGGAGCCTTCGAGGACTCGGAACGGGAGACCTTGGAGGACGCTGACTGGGGGGTCCTGGAGCCGCCGGCCCAGGCCGAGGAACGGTCCCGAGCCCACGAGCACCTGGCAGGCTTCGACGTCGAGGCGCTTCTAGGCGAGGCCACGAAGCGCCTGTTGCAGGACGCCCGACGACAGCGACTTTCCGAGAACACGTACGACGCTACGGCACTGCTGGCAGGGATGATCGAGCGCCAACAACAGGCCAACCAGCCGCATCTCCCCTCCGCCTTTGAGCACAATCCGACCAGGACCGAGCTCTTGAAGGCCATCGCGCATGGGCCGCTCAGCTACAACGATGCGTCGGCTGCCGCTCCCGGCTCAGCGCAGTCCCTCGACCACGCTCTGGCAATGCTGTTCATCCGGCTTGGGCCTCCACCCACGCCGTCTGAGACCGACAATGCGCCCGCCTCCAACGGCGACGGAGGGGCACGGCAGTGACCACAGACGACAATCCCTCACCGACCGTCGGCGCCGTTGACCCGGTGGTGTCCGCTGGCCTTCAGATCGCCGCCATGTGGGGGTCTGCCCTGGGTGGGGCGGACACGCTCGACATTGCGTTGAAGGCGCTGGAGCCGCAGCTCCGGCGCGAGCACAAGGAACGCATGGTGCGGCTGGAAATGCAGCGCGCAGAGGCCGAACGCGCCTCTGCGGAGAGGGGCGAGCAGCGTGCACATCAACGGCACATTGCCGGTCTGGCGGTCGGCGCCGTCATCGCCGTCGCAATGCTCGGTGCGGGGGTCTACGTGGCACCGGACGCCTGGTGGCTAGCTACGCTCCTGTGCGGGCCGAGCTTGCTGGCCCTGGCCAAGGTCTTCGTCCTCCGGCGTAGTGACGCTGGAGACATGAATGCCGTTACCCGGGGCGCGCGCACGTCGACTGACGCCGCCGCGCAGTCGCCCGGATCACCGCCAGCTCCCTGACGTCATCACGTTCCGTACAGGGTGGGTTACGGGGAGACTCGATCACTTCGAGATCCGCCGCTCGTACAGGCCGGCCGACGATGCGCCGTTCGTGGGCCGCGGGGCGTTCAGGAGCGGTGCGTGGACGATCGCACCCTGGTTGGCCTCTGGTATCAGCCCGTAGACGAGGACGCACGAGGCGTCGATCCGTCCCGGGCTGTCGGAGTCGGTCGGCTGCCACGTCGCCCACTCGTTCTCCAGGTCCGTCATCATGCCGCGCAGCCGCACCCGGTCCTCGACCATCTGCTGCGCGATCGGCTCCGCCCTGAGCAGTTTGCCCTGCTTGGCGTGGACGGGATCGATCAGCGGCATCAGCTTCTTGACGGGGATCTTTCCCTCGTCCTGCAAGGCCTTCCACGCCGTGCTGATCACGAGCGTGCACATGTCCCGGCCGAAGTTCCACTCCACGTAGATCACCGCGGCGTTCGTGTCGTGCGCGAGCGTGCAGGCCCGCCGTGACCACTCGGCCGACGACATGGCGGCCGAGACGTCGTGGGTGATCCAGACCCGGTTGTCGTCGCCGAGGAAGCCGCCGACGATGCCCGCGACGTCGCGCCCGCCACCGGACGGGTCAATGGAGATCGCGATCTTCTGCGGCTCGACGTTCGTGACGCCGTCCCGGATGGCCCGGAGCAGATCACGCGTCACCAACGCACCCTCGGCGGGCTGAGGACCGCCCTGAGACAAGGCGTGCCAGTCCCGTACCGATGATGTGGCCTTGACGTCCGCCCACCACCGCAACAGCTTCTTGCGGTTCCTCGTGGGGATCTTCGGGGTGGGGCAGTGGGTCGCCCGGGGCCCGGCCGAGCGGGTCTGTCCCGAACTTCGCGTCGGCGATGGCATGGGCTTGATCCGCTTTGACAGACATTCGAGATCTGGGGTTCAGCCCCGGGAGGATGTCCATCATGGAGAGCATGGGGAAGAAGAAGCCTCGCCGCCCTCGTCGTTCGTTCACGCCGGAATTCAAGGCCGAGATCGTCGGTCTGTGCCGACGAGGTGACCGCTCGGTCGGGCAGGTCGCCAGAGACTTCGAACTGGCGGTGCGGGACTGGGTGAAGCAGGCCGAGGTCGACGGGGGCGAGCGCAACGGGCCGAGCAGCAGCGAGCGCGAGGAACTGGCCGCGTTGCTGCGGGAGAACCACCGGCTGCGTGAGGATGTCGACGTCCTCAAGCGGGCGAAGGAGACCCGGTGACGGTGCACCCGTTCATCGAGGCGGAGAAGCGCGCAGATCACAGCGTCAAACGGGCGTGTGAGCTGCTGAAGGTCTCCCGGACCGCCTTCTATGCCCGTCGCGCCGGTCTGCCCGGTCCTCGTGCAGTGCGGGATGACGAGCTGACCGAGCAGATCACCCAGGTCCATGCGAAATCACGCGGAACCTACGGTGCCCCGCGCGTGCATGCCGTGCTCAAGCGCGAGGGCGCCGGGTGCGGCTGCAGGGCCGGCACCGCAGACGACGGCATGCGACCACGGTCGCCGATCCCAGGGCTGCCTTCCGTCCGAACCTCATCGACCGGGGCTTCCAGCCCGACCGCACCGGGCTCTATGCCCGCTGGTGGTGACATCACGTATGTCCCGACCGAGGGGGGCTGGCTCTATCTGGCCACGGTCATCGACATCGCCTCCCGGCGTGTGGTCGGCTGGGCAACCGCCGATCACCTGCGGACCGAGCTGGTTGCCGAGGCGCTGACAGCCGCCTGCCGGCAGCGTCGCCCCACCCATCCCGTGATCTTCCATTCGGATCGCGGCTGTCAACTTGGACTCAACCGGTCGTCGCAACACCAGCCAGCAATTCGCCGCCCTGGCAGTTGAGTTCGGCTTTCGGTCGGCCGCACCGGTCAGTGCTGGGACAACGCGCTCGCAGAGTCGTTCTTCTCGACCATCAAACGCGAACTGCTCGGCACCTCCGCCTGGCCCAGCCGGGCTGCCGCCCGCACCGCGATCTTTGATTTCATCGAAGGCTGGTACAACTTGCACCGACTGCACAGCAGCCTCGGCTACCTCAGCCCCGCCGAGTACGAGACCGCACTCGCATCCTGACCGCCACACCCATGGTGTCCGTCAAAGCGGAGCAAGCTCAGCCCCTATCCCCCGGAGGCCCCCTCCGGGGGAGAATTTGGGGAGTATCGATGGCTCTGGGGAGCGCGTGGGGAGGATCGGCTGCATAACTCAGCACGATGCTGAAACACGCTGAAAGACACATCCATCCAGGTCAGGGACCCCAAGACACACAACGCCGCAGGTCAGCGCCATGACCCGGAAAACTTCCATGCCGAAGGTGCCCTGGAGGGTCGGTCGGGTCGTGAACATCGAACGTCACCTTGCTCTTCGTACGTGCCGGGCGGACCGATCACGGCTCACGACCGGCCGGGAATGAATCCGGGAAGTCCGCCCTGCATGATCGTTCACCTGGTCGTCGAGCAGGCTATCGATCACGTGTCACCACGGCGACCCCCTTCCGGCTTCGGGTGTGCTCGTCAGCCGGCGCCCAGGATCCGGTCGAGTACCACCGCGATCCCCTCCTCGTCATGACCGGGCGCCACCTCGTCGGCCATCGCCCTGAGCTCGGGGTGTGCATTGCCCATGGCCACCGCGTGCCCGGCCCAGGCCAGCATCGAGGCGTCGTTCGGCATGTCGCCGAAGGCGATGGTGTCCGCACCGGACAGCCCGAGCAGTCCGGCGGCGTGGACGAGCCCGGTCGCCTTCGACAGCCCGAGCGGCAGCATCTCGATCTCGCCCGGCCCGGCCTTCGTGGTGGTCACCAGGTGCCCGACGAGCCGCGACGCGACCTCGTGCAGTCGGTCCTCGTCGAGTTCGGGGTGCTGGAGGTAGAACTTGCGCACCGGCGTCGCCCACAGGCGCTCGGCGTCGGCGGGGACGACCGGAAGTCCGTCGAGCGGGTCGGGGCGGTAGCCGGGGCCCGCCAGGACGGCACCGTCCAGGCCTGCCTGGTCGGCGGCCAGCGACAGGGGGCCGGTCACGGCCTCGATGACGGCCAGTGCCTGCCGGGCCAGGTCCCGGTCCAGGTCGTACGAGGTGAGCTCGCGGTGCGCGTCGGCGTCGTACACCTGGCCGCCCTGACCGCAGACGGCGAGACCGGTGTAGCCGAGACCGGCGAGCACCGGTCTGGTCCACGCGACCGAGCGGCCGGTGACGACGATGTGCCGGCAGCCGCGCACCGCTGCCGCCGCCAGCGCGGCGCGGGTGCGGGGACCCACCGTGCCGTCGGAACGCAGCAGGGTGCCGTCCAGGTCGGTGGCGACGAGGGCGTACGGCGGCGGCGGTGGAGGGCCGGTCCGGGAGCGGTCCTCCGTACGGTCACTCAAGCGGTCACTCACGCGGTCCTCCGTGCGGTCACTCAACGCGGTCCTCCGTGCGGTCACTCATGCGGTCCCTCATCGGTGGTAGAGCTCGCTGAGTGTGCCGATGCCGGGCTGCTCGCCCAGCAGATCTGGATCGTTCAGCGTGGCCATCGGGGTCTCCCAGGCCTCGCGGGCCGGTGAACGCTCCGGTGCCACCGGGGTGATGGGATCCCAGCCAGCGTCCTCGGTGCGCAGACCGAGCCGGGCCGCGACGGTGCCCACCGCGTGCAGGGCGGCCAGCGGCGCCAGGGTCAGCTTGGACGGGCTGGCGACGACGGCCCGGCCGCCGAGCAGCTCGATCCCGAACTCGTGGGCCACCGTTCCGCTGCTCGGCAGCAACCCGGACTTGGTGGCCGGATAGCCCGAGACCGCGTCGACGCGGGCCAGCATCGCCGGGTCGACGACCCGGCCGAGGGTCAGCAGCACCCTGCGGGCCCACCAGCCGGCGAGCTGGCCGGGGTCGCGGCCGCCGCTGTCGAACGACTGGAAGTCGGAGACCAGCCAGGTGGCCCGCCCGTCGTCGCCGGCCCGGCTGGCGAGGAACAGCCCGTGCTCCTCGCGTTCCGGGAAGAGCACGCTGACCGCGGGCAGGCGCCCGCGCAGCACCAGCATGAACGCCGTGCGCAGCTGGACCGCGGCGGGCAGCCCGGAACGGGCCAGCAGCCCTGGTGTGCCCGCGCCCGCCGCGAGGACGGCGGTCCTGGCCCGGACGATCGCCGTGCCGCCGTCCGGCTCGGTGATCCGGGCGCTGATGCCGTCGCCCGACGCCTCGATGCGCTCGACGGCACCCGGCCGTGCCTCGATCCCCGCCGAGCCGGCCTGCGCCCCCAGTCCGCGCAGGATGTCACCGACGTTGTACGTGGGTTCGGCGCTGCCGAAGCAGGCGACGGGTGCCCCGGTCAGCCACCCGGGGGTGGTCCGCGGGCACACCGCCAGGCCCGAGTCCCGCCAGTAGCGTTCGGCCCGGCGCACCGCCGCAGGGTCGCAGAAGGCGATGGTGGAGCCGGCCGTCACCGGCGGGATCCGCGCGAGCAGCCCGTGCCAGTGCTCGCGCGCGCTGCCCAGCAGGGCGGGCAGACGCGGTTCGTCGGGGCCGTACGCGTAGCCCTGGTGCAGATAGCCGTGCGACTGCCCGGACTGGCCTGCGCCGACCCGCGACGGCTCGACGAGCACCACGTGAACGCCGCGACGGGCCAGGGCCAGGGCGGTCAGCAGCCCGGCCATGCCCGCCCCGGCCACGATCACGTCACCGTCGCGCATCGATCGCTTCCCCGCGGTGCGGGCAGGTCGCCCGCGGCCGGTTCGACCGTGGCGACAAGGCCGGAGACCGGCGACATGCGCACCAGCCAGCGCTCGCCCGACACGGTCTCCAGGAGTACCGCCTCCTCGTCGTGGCGGGTAGCCGAGCGCAGCGGTCCAAGACCGGCGAGCAACAGCCGGTCCTGGCTGTTGGATGCCTTGGCCATCAGGTCACCGGTGAGCAGACTGACACGGATCTCGGTCACGAGGCCGACGACGACCTCCACCCCGTCAACGGGCATCGCCTGACGCTCCCATCACGGCCAGCGCGGCCAGCGTCGCCGAATCCCGCACCGCACCCGCGGCCACCAGCTCCCGAAGCCGCGACCAGGAGAACCGGCGGACCGTCAGACCGGCCTCGAAGAGATCCAGGTCGGGCTCACCGACGTCGGAGACATCGGCCACGAAGGCATGGCACGACGACGTCGCGAAGCCGCTGCTCTCGGCGAACGTGGTCAGATGCCGCAGGCCGGTCAGTCCGAGACCGGTCTCCTCACGCACCTCGCGCCGGGCCGCCTCCTCGGGCGACTCGTCCGCGGCCAGGCCGCCCTGGGGAAACTCCAGGCTCCGCGCACCGCCCATCGTCGGGCGGTCCAGCTCGACCAGGACGTACCGGCCGTCGTCCTGGCGTGGGGCGACCAGCACCGAGTCGGGCCGGCAGACCATGAAGTAGGGATGCCGCGTACCGCTCGCCGTCTCGTACTGCCGGTGCTCGACCGTGAACCACGGATTCCGGTGTGCCGTACTGCTGCTGATCTGGCGCATGGCGGCCGGGCTCACCGCAGCGGGGCCAGGTAGGTCGGCGCGAGCGGGTTCTCGCCCCGGCACAGCCGGTCGTACTCGCCGGTCAGCGTGGCGGCGGTCTCCGCTCCGCCGGTGTCCTCGGCGGCGTGGCCGTCCACGGTGTGCACCGTACGCAGCCCCAGCAGCGTCCCGGCCAGCACCACCTGCGCGCCGTACAGCTCGTCCCGCAGGACAGGCCGCTCCTCGACCTGGTGGCCGAGCCCACGGGCGAGGTCGAGCACGATCCGCTTGGTGATCGAGTCGAGGACCCCGGAGTCCACCGACGGTGTGATCACCCGCCGGTCGCGTACCAGCAGGATCGCGGCGCCGTCGGCCTCGGCCACATGGCCGCGGTCGTTGAGGAAGAAGACGTGCTCCACCCCGTGCTCGACGCGCTCGCGCTCGAAGACTCGGAAGTCGAGGTAGGACCCGCCCGACTTGGCCTGGGCCCCGATCGGCCCGCCGAAGCGCCGGTGGCCGCTCACGATCGCCCGGACGGCCGGCGGCGTGCTCGGCCGGAAGGGAAAGCCGCCGATGTACATGGCGCCCTCGCTGTCCGGCGCCAGCGTGGAACGCCCGCGCTTGGCGTAGAAGGCCGGGCGCAGATAGATGTCCGAGCCGCCCAGCTGGGCGGCGACCTCGGTGAGCGCGGCGACGACCTCCGCCCTGGGCGGCGCCGGGATGTCGGCGATCCGGGCGGAGTGGTAGAGCCGGTCGAGATGCGCGTCGCAGGCCAGCACCTCGTGCCGCTGCCCGTCGGCGTTCCAGAACGCCGTGATGCCCTCGAACACATTGGCGCCGCGCAGCGCCAGTTCGTCCCAGACGTGGACCCGCGCGTCCTCCCAGGGAACACACGCCCCGTTGAACCACATCACACGATCAGACATCGCCCCTTCTTTCTGGATCAGTTCTCGCTCGGCCAGGTCACCGGCCGCACCGCGCCCGGATCCGGACGCACCCCAACTCAGTTCTCGCCGCCGATGGTTGTCTGCGCGTCGCGCAACACCCTTGCGTTCCCGGATCGTCGCAACCGGCCGGCGAGCGCGACGAGGCTCGTCGGACGGCGCAGGTCCGTGACCGCGATGCCCTCGAACCCGCTGTCCAGCAGCAGGGACAGCACACGGGGGGCGAGATGGAGACGGCCTCCGACCGTCAGATAGGTGCCGGCCATCGTCGGACCGGCGAGGTCGTTGGCCTCGGCGACCGCGTCCCTGAGTGCCTGTTCGGCCGCTCCCCGGGGCGCCAGCATCGGCCGGTCCACGCCCGAGCCGGCGACCGTGCCGCCGTCCGGCCGGCGGATCACGAAGTGGTGCGGACTCAGGACGGCGTTCCTGCCGTTGTCCGTCGACAACAGGAAGTCGCGAAGCTCCCACGGCTCAAGATCCGTGCTGACACGGGCGGTGAGCCGGTCATGTTCCTCCCGGACGTCGGCGTGGTGGACCGAGGGGTGCTCCTGGAGTCGGGCGGTGAGGAAATCCAGATCCACCCAGACACCGTCGACGCGGGCCCAGCGTGCCTCCGGCCGCCAGGGATCGCTTGCCAGCGACTCGGCCCCGGGGAAGGTGAGATCGCCCGACGCCGAGGCATGGACCAGGATCGCCTCGATCAGCTTGACGAGCCCCGCGCTGTCCCGGGCTCCCACGACGGACGCGTCGATGCGCGAGTGGATGTGCAGCCGTCCCTCTTCGGCGTAGGCGCTGATGTACAGGTTGCAGACGTCCGCGAAGCCGTTGGTCCGCTCGATGGACACCCGCGAGTCCGCCAGCATCGTACGAGGATCACTACCCGGTTCGGCCGCCTCCCACTCGATCCCGTCGAGCGTGCAGCTGATCGCCTCTGGACCGGGCAGGAAGCCGCCCCGCTCGGCCTCGATGCGTCCCGCGCTCTCGTGGAACTCCAGCACGTCGAAACCCATGTGCCGGCCCGCGATAAGCACCGCCTTCCGCAGGCGGCGCAGCACTTCGGAGAACGACGGCTGCCCCGCCAGATCGACGATCAGCGGCATGTCCCTGAAGACCGCGGCGACCATCTCACGGGTGGCGGGGAACTCCCGGTACGACCAGGTCAGGCTCAGCCCCAGCCGCTCCCTGCCGAACTGGACCGCCAGCGCGGTGTACACCGCCGCGGTGAAGATCGACGCCGGTGTGGCGGCGAGCTTTCGCTGCAGGACGGCGAGCGCCAGGCCCCCGGCGGGCGATTCGAGGTCGGCGCGCACCACATCGGCTCCTGGCCTGCCCCGGCTCACCGGCAGAACGGTCACCGGGAAGTCCCCCAGCGCCCTGGTCCAGTACCCCAGGGCGGTTTCGACCCGGCGTCGGCCGCCCTCTTGCTCGTGGAGGGCCCGGTCGATGGGCTGGGGCACCGTCGCACTCAGACGGGCCTCCCGCCCCTGCGCCCGTGCGGCCAGCAGTTCGGTGAGATCGGAGACGACGATCCAGGCTCCCGTGCCGTCGACCGCGATGTGCGCGATGGAGAAGATCAGGTCTCCCCGCGACGTACGGCCGAACCTGACGGGGGGCCCGGACGCGACGTCGAAGGGTGCCTCGGCGAAGAGGTGACGGGAGGCCTCGCCCTCGACACGGGGCAGCGCCGCGACGACGTTCTCGTGCACGCTCTGGCGTGGCCGCCCGTCGGCGTCGGCGTCGAACGTGGTGCGCAGCGCCTCGTGCCGGAGCAGCAGGGTGCTGACCACCTCGCTCACCGCGTCGTCGGGCAGTCCGTCCGGCACGGTGACGACCCAGGAGAGGTTCGGCAGTGATCCATGGCCGCCGGATCGGTAGGACAGCCATTCCAGTTGGGAGAGCCCCGACTGCAAAGGGCCGGTGCGTTGCAGTCCTCCCGAAACCCTCACCGGTTCCTCCGCGGGGTCCAGCCGGTTGGCGCGCATTGGGCAGCTACCTCCTTGTGTGCCACGGGGTGAAGCGTGAGGTCAGACGAAGTACCGGGCCTGCAGGCGGAACAACTCGGCGTACAGGCCGTCAGCCTGACTGAGCGTGTCGTGGGTGCCGACCTCGACGACCCGGCCGCCGTCAAGGACCACGATGAGGTCGGCGGCCCTGGCGGTCGTGAATCGATGCGTGACGAGGACGCTCACACCGCCTTCGAGACGGCTCAGTTCCGCGTACTGCTGGAACAGCCATTCCTCGGCCCGTGCGTCGAGACTGGCCGACGGCTCGTCCAGGATCCGCAGCAGCGGCGCCTGCCGCATCGCCGCCCTGGCGTTGGCGATCGTCTGCCACTGGCCGCCCGACAGTTCCTTGCCGTCCCACGACTTCCGTCCCAGCCGCGTCTGAAGCCCCTCGGGCAGAGAGGCGAGGAGTTTGTCGCCGCCGGCCGTCCGCAGCGCCTCGATGATCCGCTCCGGGTCGTCGCGATGTTCGAGCCTGCCCAGCCCGATGGTGTCCTTCAGGGACATCTCGATGTGCACCGGGTCCTGGAAGGCCGCCGTGATCCGGTCGCGCCAGTCCTCCGGTGCGAACGTCGCGAGATCGGTGCCGTCCACCAGGATGCGTCCCGCGCTCGGCCGGTAGAGGCCACTGAGCATCTTGACGAACGTCGACTTCCCCGCGCCGTTCTCGCCGACCAGGGCCACCACGGCGCCGGCCGGGAGTTCGAGGTCGATGTCGTTCAGTGAGGGCTCGTCGCGGTTCCAGTAACGGAAGCTGAGGCCCTCCACCTTGATGCCGCGCTCCAGTCCGACCGGCGCCTTCACCGGTGTGGCCGGCACCACGGCCGCCCGCTCCACGTCGCTGTCCTCCACCACGCCGAGGAACGCCCGGGTCGCGCGGAGCGACTCCAGGGACCAGAAGGTCAGGTTCAACAGGCTCTGCACCTGCCCGGTGATCTGGCTGCTGACCGCGACGGCTGCGACGACGAGGCCCAGTGAGGCGTCACCCGACAGACCGCCCCGCACCATCAGGACGACGGCCGCCGCGTACGCCAGCACGAAGAACAGCCACGCCAGCGCCACCGGTACCCGGGCCCTTCCGTCGGTCCTGGCGATGTCCCGGCCTCCGGCGTCCCACTCCTCGTGGTGCCTGCGCCGCAGCTCACCCTCCAGTCCGAACAGCCGGGTCTCACGTCCGGGTCCCGCCGTGGTGGCGAGCGTGAACAGATGACCGGCGAGACGGGTCCTGGGCGTGGCACGCTGCACTGCCTGGCCACGCTTCTTGTCCGCCGCCTGGGTGGCCAGCACCGCGGGGACGGCGAAGAGCGGCAGTACGGCGAGTACGGGAACGACCGAGGCCATCAGGACCGCCGAGACGACCAGCGCCAGCGCGGCCCCGAGCAGCCACATGATCCTGTCGAAGCCCGGCCCGATCTCGCCCCGCGCACCGCGGACCACCGCCGCCTTGTCGGAGCGGTCAGCACGCTCGTGGACCTCCAGCGTCGGCGTCGTACCGACCACGTCGACGAACTGCCGCTCGACCTCGTTCTGGATCTCCTCCTGGAGACGAAGACGGGTGAAGTACCCGGCGATGAAGGTGCCCTGAGTGAGCATCACGAAGACCGCGACACAGAGCGCGAGGGTCGCCACACCGCCGGTGGAGTGCTTGCTCGCCACCTCGCTGAACAGTCCGAGGAGCACCGCGAGGCCGATCCCGGTGGCCTGTTCGAGGATGGCCACCGCCACCACGAGCAGGGACCGGAGCCGGTCGATGCGGGGTCCGGTCGTGAGAACGAAACGCAGGGCGCTGATCAAGACGGTTCCTCCTCGAAACGCTTGGCCTGAAGGCGGAACAGCTCGGCGTACCGGCCGTCGGCGGCGATCAGATCCTCGTGGGTGCCGTCCTCGATGATCCGGCCCTGGTCGAGCACGACCACCCGCTCCGCCTTGCGCACCGTCGCGAAGCGATGCGAGATGGCGATGGTGGTGGCGCCCGCGGTGAGCTCGTGGAAGGTGTCGTAGAGCTGGGCCTCGGCGCGGGCGTCGAGGCTTGCGGCCGGCTCGTCCATGATCAGCAGCCGTGCGCCGTGCCGCAGGCCGAACAGGGCCCGGGCGATGGCGATGCGCTGCCACTCCCCGCCGGACGCGTCGACCCCGCCGGTGTAGCCGCTGGACATCACCGTGTTCCAGCCGTTCGGAAGCCCCTCGATGAACTTCAGCAGCCCGGCCTGGCGCGCCACGGCGCGCAGGCCGTCCTCGTCGTCCGCGTGGGCCAGCGAACCGAAGGCGATGTTGTCCCGCACCGTCAGCTCGTAGCGCCCGAAGTCCTGGAACACGGCGACCACTTGACGCTGCCAGCTGCGGCGTTCGGCGTCCTGCACCGTGGTGCCGCCGACGCGCACGGAACCGCCGCTCGGAGCGTCCAGGCCGGCGATGAGCCGGGCCAGCGTCGTCTTCCCGGCCCCGTTGAGACCGACGACGGCGAGCGACTGCCCCGCGGGGATGTCGAGGTCGATGCCGTGCAGCACCTCCTGGGCCGCACCGCCGTAGCGGAAGCGCAGATCCTCGCAGGAGAGGGTCGCGACCGGCTCGGGCCAGGGGTCCCTGTCCGGTCCGGCAGCGGACGGCGTCACGGCCGGAAAGGTGAACGCCTCGGCGGCCGCCTTCGAGCCGAAGCCGATGCGCAGGTCGTCCTCGTCCGCGCGGAGCACCTGGAGGAGGGCCCGGACGGCGAGACCGCCGAGCGCCAGATCACCGACCGTCGATCCGCCGGTCGCCGCCCGGTGTCCCAGGTAGTAGAAGACCGAGGCGACCGTGAGACCGGTGACCACGACCACCACGACGACGAACAGGCGGTGCTCACGCCGCCGTTGCCACACCTCCAGCATGTTCACGCGCCACTCCGCCTGGTAGGCGTCGCGGAAGAACGCCGCGAGGCCGAAGAGGCGCACCTCACGGGCCGCGCCCGGAGTGGTCGGCACATCCCGCAGGTAGGACGTGCGGCGGAGCTTCGTCGTCTGGCTCACGGACTCGATGACGGCGGTCCTGTAGTTCCTGACGAGCCGGAAGTGGATCACGACGAAGATGGCGAAGACGATGAGGCCCAGCCCCCAGGTGACCCCGCTGAGCAGAGCCGCGGAGCCGATGCCGGTCACCCACATCGAGGCCTTGGTGGAGGCACCGAAGACGGCTTCCCCGGGCGGCATGTCGATGGTCCCGTCACCCCGGGCACGCCCGAGCCTGCGGAGGTAGTCCGGATCCTCCAGGTGGCCGATGGTCGCCGGCCCTGAAGCGGCCGTCATCACGCGCTCGCTGAGCCGTCCGGTGACCCGGCGGCCGAGTGCCCGGCCCAGCGCCGTACGGGCGGACTCGGCGAGGTGGGTGAGGAAGAACAGCACGACGACGAGGGCGACCCAGCGGTAGCACTCCTGCGCCGCGGGGGTGTCAAGACCCTTGCCGATCGCCGGGGTGAGCCCGTCCACCAGCTCACCGATCCCGATCGTGATGCCGACCGGGGCCGCGCCTGCGATGACGGCCAGTAACGCGGTGGAGGTGCTCCAGCCGGGTGCCACGGAGAAGGAGTATCCGACCAGGCTCGGCATCACCCCCCGCGTCGCCGGGGGCGGCAGCAGGCTCGTATCCGCGCTCACGCCTGCTCCCCCTCGTCGAGGTTACGGGCGATCGTGCCCCGGCCCTGGGCGCTTGGCATCTTTCCTCCTGGTCGACTGCGGGTACTTCGTTCATGCCGCTCCCGGGGGACCCCGGCACCGGACTCGGTCCGGCACGGCGAAGGGTGCCCGCATGGTGCGCAGGGTGTCCGCGTCGCCGCAACGCGATTCGCCGGCTAACCGGCCGGAACGGATGTCCCATGTCCCCCCGGCCGGGGGGTTGTTGTCGCGTACTCCTCGCGGAGCCTGCGTTTGAGTACCTTGCCGGTGACACCGACCGGGACCGACTTCACGTCCGCCGCGCGGACATCGGCCAGCGGCGGTCTGCCCAGACCGCCGAGGACCTCGTTGACCCGGGACAGCATTCCGTCGGTGCCGTGGCCGTCCCGGAGCTGGACCAGGGCGATGGCGGAGACCTCGCCCGCCTCTTCGGCCGCCACCACCACGCAGTCGTCGATCTCCGGCAGCCGGTCCAGCAGGATCTCCTCGGTGAGGACCGAATAGACCGTCCCGCCGGCGGTGGGAATGGCGTCGACCACCCGGTCGACATGGTGGTAGCGGTCCGCTGCGTCACGGAAGACCAGGTCACCGGAGAGCCAGTAGCCGTTCAGCAGGCTGCGGTAGGTCTTGTCCGAGTCGTTCCAGTAACCCGGCGTCACGGTCGGGCCCTTCACCCCGAGCAGACCGACCTCGCCCGCCTCGGCCGGCGTACCGTCCGGCCGCAGGACGGCGACGTCGGCGTACGGCTGGGGAACTCCGAGACAGCGGTGCGGCGTCACGACCCCGGAGATCGTGATCATGCCCAGCACACCGCCCCAGCCGAGCTCCGATGAGCCGAAGCCGTCCACGTACATCGATCCTGGCACCGGTTCACCTCCTGCCCAGTGCCGGCCCCGCTCGACCAGCCGGGCGACATGCGCGTGGTGGGAGGCGTCCGCGAGGCTCACCCAGCGCTCGACCAGGTCGAGACCGGCCGCGTCGGACTCGCGCAGTGCCAGCTCGGCGAGGGTCACCGCGAAGCCGACCACGATGGTCGCGCCGTAGCGGCCCGCCGCGGTGGCCACGGCCCGGCCACTGCGATCGGACATGAGCGCCAGGGGAACCCCGGAGAGCATCGCGAGCAGGGCGTAGCCGATCGCCGACCCGTGCGACTGGGGCAGGGCGGAGAGGATCAGCGACTCCGGGTGGTCCCTGAACCGGGTCAGATGCGCACGGATGCCCACCATCATCTGCGCATGGGCCCAGATGACCGCCTTCGGTGTGCCGGTGGTGCCCGAGGTGTGGCAGATCAGGACGGGATCGCCCGGCGCGTGCGGGAAGGGCGGCGGCACCGGCAGATCGCCTGGCGGCACGGTGTCACCGGTCGACGCCACCCAGAATCGGTCGTCCTCCGGCCGCAGGACACCTGCGATCCGCGCCGATCTGACCTCGTCCGTCTGAAGTCCGACGGGCGCGGTCTGGCGGAGGTAGGCCAGAACTCCCGCGGGGTCCATCTCACCGTTGATCAGTACGGCGATGGCGCCCAGCCGGCTGAGTGCCAGGTAGTGGACGAGGTCGTCGGCACCGTCCTGGAAGTAGATCCCGACCCGGTCCAGGGGGCCCACACCGCGCCCCGCGTACCAGGCGCTCCACGCGCCGACGAGGTCCGCAAGCTCCACCAGGCTCAGCTGGTCACGCGGAATCCCATGGGCGTCGCGGACGGGCAGTTCGGCATGGAGATACGGAGCGTGTATGTCCGGGCTGACCCGCAACGCGACGTCGAGAGCGTTGCCTCCTCCCACGGTCGGGTCGGCGGCGATGGCGTGGCGTACGCCGGTCGGGACGAAGGTGGCCCCCACGGTGATGTCCTCCTGTCTGTCATCGGGCATACATGTCATCGGGCACACGTGTCATCGGGCAGCAGCTCTAGAAGTTGGTAGTCGACACCGGGAGCGAGGTCCCGGGAGGTACGCAGGACCGAGATCCGGTAGCCCGCGTCGGCGGCCAGCCGGCGCAGCGAGTCGTGGTCACCGAGATCGCTGAAGCCGAGCAGCAGCCGGCCGGTGGCGGTCAGCCTGGCGCGCGCTCCGGAGAGATAGCGCCCGTGTGCCCGGTAGCCGGGGTCGAAGACGGCCCGCCGCAGTTGGGCGCGCCGTTCGTCGCGGACCGGCCGCGCGCCTGGGCCGTCCTCGGCGCCCGGGTCGATGAAAGGGGAGTTCCAGAAGATCAGGTCGAACCGTTCCTCGGGCCCGAGGCCGTCGAACATGTCACCGCGGTGCAGCTCGATCCGGTCCAGGAGCCCGTGCCGGGCGGCGTTGAGCGCGGTGTTCCGCACGGCCGCCTCGCTGATGTCGGTGGCGGTGACGCTCCGGCAGCCCCTGGCGCCCGCCGTCACCGCGGTCACACCCGCCCCGCAGCCCACTTCGAGGAACGAGCCACCGACCGGAAAGGGGATCGACTCGGTGAAGAACCCGGTCGAAACGCAGTACGTCGGAGCGAAGACTCCCGGCAGAAGATCCCACTCCCGGTCGTGCAGCCGGAAGGTGACCGGTCCGGTGACTCCGTCGGCGGTGCTGTTCACCAGCCATGAACCCCGCACCACCGCGCCCTTCGACGGTCCGGACCCGCCCGCGGCCGTCACCGTGCCTCCCCGTCCGCCGGCCCGGGAGCCGATCGCACCAGGTCGGCACGGGCGAAGGCCTTCTCGGGGTCGGGACTGAGCTCGACCGTGAGGCCGAGGACCCACTGGGCGCTCTCATCTGCCAGGAGCAGGCGGGACAGCTCCAGGACCTCCGCGCGGGCGTCACCGGTCACGGCCACGCAGCTCACCGGGCCGGTCAGCCGGTAGTCGCGGGCGATGTGCCCGAGGACGGCGGTCGGCAGCACCTGGTAGAAGAGGATCGGACTCACCCGGCCCTGGTTCACCTGGGCCACGGACAACTCCAGACTGGTGGTGTCGAAACTCCGCGAGCCGAGGACGATTCCGGTCCGGTCGCCGACACCTTCGAGCAGGTGTCCGGACCGCGGGGGGCCGACACATTCGCGTACGGCGGCGTACACCAGGGGCGCGAAGTCCGACGCGAAGAATCCGGCCAGCGGCGGCACCTGCGGCCCCGCGTGGACCCGCACGCCGGCGACGACCTCGAAGGCCGGGGGCGCCGTCATGCCCGTGCCATCAGGATCGCGGAGTTCACGCCACCCACGGAGGAGTTGAGGCTCAGCGCATACGGCACATCGGCCTCCTGAGGCACGCTCACATGCCGGAGCGGGTTACGCGTGTCCGGCCGGCGCAGCGCCGCGGTCGGCGGCAGCACCGAGGAGCGCATCGCCAGCAGGGTGATGACCGCCTCCAGAGCGCCGCCGGCTTCCAGCGCGTGGCCCGTCGTGCTCTTCGTGCCGCTGACGAACACCTCCTTCGTGTACGGGCCGAGCGCGGTGTGCAGCCCGGCGGCCTCGGTCGTGTCGTTGAGCGCGGTGCCGGTGCCATGGGCGTTGACATAGGTGAGCTCGTCGGGGCCGATACCGGCGCGGTGAAGTGCCTGGGTGACCGCGGCGGCGACCCCGCTCCCCTCCGGGTGGGGCTGCGCCACATGGAAGGCGTCGTCGGTCATGGCCCAGCCGGCCAGCCGGGCCAGCGGAACGGCGCCGCGCGCACGAAGGCTCTCCGCGGACTCCAGCAGCAGCATCGCTCCGCCGTCGCCGAGCACCACGCCCTGGCGGTCCTGGTCGAACGGGCGCAACTGCCCGTCGGCGGCCAGCGCCTGTGCGGCGTCGAAGAGGCTGAACGCCTGCCGGTCCACCACGAACGCTCCCCCCACGAGCGCCGCCGAGCTGACACCTGTCCTGATCATCTGCGCTCCGTGGATGATCGCGTTCGCCGCGGCACAGCAGGCGTTGACGAACGTACGCCTCGGGCGCCCGAGACCGAGCTCGTCGGCCACCCGTTCGGTGAGCTCGGCGGGCGACTCCGGCTCGACGGAGGGCGCTCGCAGTTTGGTCGCCAGGACGACAGGCAGGGCCGCCGTGGCCGGCCGGCCTGCCATCTCGATCGCCTGTCTCGCGCAGGCGACCGCCACATCGGCGGTCCCCGGGGCCGGCCCGGTACCGGTCCCCTGGTAGGTGGCTGCCCGGCCGGTGCGGCAGTGGGAGACGTCGAAGCGGGTGACCGGGCGGAACGCCGGCGTACCGGAGAAGACACCGTCGTTCAGTGCCTCCGGCCCGAAGCCGAACGCACTGAACACGCCGAAACCGCTGACGTAGACCTCCGCGGTCATGGGTGCCCCGCTCCCAGGCTGCGGTTGACGAGGGCCTGCAGGGCGCTCATGGAGTCGATGCCCGCGGTCTCGCCGCTGATCCTGACCACGATTCCGTGCCGCTCCTCCAGCAGGTGCTGGATCCAGATCGCGGTGTAGGAGTCGAGGACGAGCAGGGTGTCGTCCTCGGCCGGGTCCGGCAGTTCGACGCCCTCACACTCGGCCAGGATGTCGCGGATCTCTGCCCTGCTGATTCCCTTCGCCGGGGGCTGCTGTTCTCTGCTGGTGGACTGCGGGGAGGAGCTGCGCTCGGTCACGGACAACCTTTCCTGTCGGTGTCTCGGGAAGCTTTTCCTGCAGGTAGTAGCGCTTGGGAGCCTTCAGCGGGCTCAGCCGCTCCCGGCTCCAGGCCGCGAGCGCACGGTCCGTGAGCCCGTTGCGGGCGGCCACGTGAGCCTCGATCACGTTCTTGAACGTCACGACGGCGTAGGCCACGTCCGGGTGCTGCTGGAGCACCTGCTCGATCTCCATCAGATCGACCTTCATGCCGCCGATCGCGATCACGGAATCCGCGCGGCCCAGGATGCTGACCGCCCCGCTTGCCTCCTCGACCGCCGCGCGGTCGAAGGTCCGCAGCCAGCCGTCGGCGAACCGGTCCACGCCGTCCTCGACGAGGTAGGGCGTCTCGTCGAGCCGGACGTACAACTCACCGTCCGTCACCCGTACGGTGATGCCGGGAGCGGGCCGGCCGACGGACGGCGCGGGCAGCCGGCCGGCGAGGTCCCCCGTGATCACGCCGACCTCGGTCATCCCGTACACCTGGCCCAGCCGGCACCCGGTGGCCAGCCGGAACCGCTCGGCCACGGCCGGTCCCGTCGGCATCCCCGCGCTGGTGGCGAGGCGCAGCCGGGGCAGCGGGGGGAGTTCCCCCGTGCTCCCGAGCAGGTCGAAGTGTGTCGTCACCCCGAAGATCGCCGTGGGCTCCAGCGCCACCGCCGCCCGGGCGATCGCGCGACCGTGCTGAGCGGAGGGGAGAAGGACCGGCAGACCCACCGCGAGCCCGTACAGGATCCCGCCGATCAGGCCCCAGGTGTGGACCGGCGAGCACAGCAGGAGAAGGCGGTCCTCCCTGCCCGGCATGTCGTCCATGGCGGCGTACCGGTCGATCTCCTCGTCCAGCGAAGCCGCCGACCGTCCCACCACCTTGGACTGCCCGGTCGATCCGGAGGTGAACTGTACGAGGCACACCTTCTTGGGGAGGGGGACCGCGCCGCTCAGTGGTTCGACCACCAGCTGGGACCGGCCGGTGAAGTGGGTCGTCCCGGCCGAGGCGCGCACCTGGAAGGCCGGTGGGCACAGCCGTCTCAGCCTGCCGGTCTCGGCCTCGGTCAGCCGGTGGTCCAGGAGCATCGCGCCTGCGTCCAGCCGCCAGATCGCCAGGACCAGCGCGAACAGGCCGGCGCCCGGCAGGAGTTGCACGGCGACGCAGTCGCCCGCCCGGACGCCGGACGCCACGAGCAGGTCGAGGCATCTGTCGACCTCCTGGTGCAGTGCCCGCCGGTCGAAGGCCTCCGTCTCGTCGACCCACACCTCTTCGCCCGAGCTCGTCCCGCACAAGCGGTCGCTCAGCTGCCGTGCGGTGGTCATGATGTCCGGCCTCCTTTCCCGTCCGTCGCCCGCCCACGTTCATAGGTCATCGAAGAGTCACCCCGTCCCTGGGCCTCGCGGCCACCGGCCGTTCGAGTGCGGTCCTGACGAGGTCCGCCACGGCTCGGCGGTCGACCTTGCCGTTGGTGTTGCTCGGGAGCCGGCCGACGGTGAGCACCCGCCTGGGGACCATGTAGCCCGGCAGGCTGCGGACGAGTTGGGCCCGCAGCTCGGCCGGGTCGCTGTCCGGGGCGAGGCAGACGGCGTACAGCCCCAGCGCGCCGGCGCTCTCGTGGACGGCCACGACGACGGCGTCGGTGACACCGCTGAGGGACCGTGTCACCGCCTCGACCTCGCCGAGCTCCACCCGGTAGCCGTTGATCTTCACCTGCTGGTCGGCGCGTCCGAGGAAGTGCAGGGTGCCGTCGGACGGGGTCACCCGGTCCCCGGTGCGGTACCAGCGGTCCCCCGGGACCGCCGGGTCGCTCACCTCGGCGGGTGCGGGGTGGAACCGGCCGGTGTTCGCCTCGGGGTCCAGATACCCGTCGAAGCGCTGCGGCCCGCGGACACACAGCTCACCCTCCGCGGCCGGGTGCCCCGCCGCGTCGAGCACCGCGTACTCAAGACCCGGGTAGGGCAGACCGATCGGCAGGACGCCGGTGGGCGCGTCCGGCCAGTCGCCCGGATCCGCAGGCAAGGCGAAGTCGCTGCAGCTGATGGTGAGTTCGGTGGGCCCGTAGAGATTGGTCAGGGTGCTCCCCGGAGCGGCTTCCTTCCAGGCCCTGGCCTGCTGCCAGGTCAGTGGCTCACCGCAGAACAGACTGTGCCGCAGGGACGGCATGCTGCCGGGCAGCAGCCTTCCGCCGGCCTGTGCCCTGCTGATCGCCGAGGGCACCGAGAACCAGTGGGTGAGAGCGTTGTCGGCGATGAACCGGACCGGCCTCAACAGGTCGTTCCGGCTGGGCACGACCAGGGTGGCGCCCGCGGACCACACCGCGAAGAGGTCGAACACGGACAGGTCGAAGGTCAGGTCGAAGCACTGTGAGCACCGGGCGCCTGGCGCCAGACCGTATCGGCCCCGGACCGTCTCCAGATACGCGCAGACGTTGCTCTGCCGGATCGGGACCCCCTTGGGCGTGCCCGTGGAGCCCGAGGTGAACAGCAGGTAGGCCTCTGCCTCGGGTGCGTCGGCCAGGGGCGGCAGCTGGACCGTCGGCTCTTGCCGGTCCTGCTCCGGGTCCACGGCCAGCAGCCGGATCCCGTCGCCCCGTGGCGGAGCCAGTCGCGGGTCGGCCAGCACCAGGTCCGTTCCGGAGGCCCGCAGCATGTGGAGCGTCCGCGCCTCGGGGAAAGCCGGGTTGAGCGGGACGACGGAGCTGCCCAGGCGCTGCACGGCGAGATAGCCGGCGTAGGCGAGCACGCTCCGCTCGGCCAGCAGACCGATCCGCGGGGGGACGGCCGGCGACTCCTTGCGGATACGCGCCGCGAGGGACTCGGCCATCTCCGCGAGCCGCCGGTAGCTGAAGCACACGCCGTCGATCTCGACAGCTGTCCGTGATCCGTACCGGGCGACCGAGGCGTCGAACCAGTCGTGGAGCATCATGGCGTCTCCCGGGGCGAGAGGGTGAGGGCGAGGAACGCCTCGGGCTCAGCCATCGCTCGTCGCCTTCGCCGTGTCGCGTTCCGGGAACCGCACGCCCAGCAGGGAGAGCAGGGGCGTGGCCTTGACGGCCGTCTCCTCGAATTCGGCGACCGGGTCGGACATGGCCACGATCGCGCCGCCGACCCCGTAACTGACGCGACCTGGCTGGGCCACGAGCGTGCGGATGGCGATGCTGAGGTCGACGCTTCCGGACAGTGAGAAGTACCCGATGGCACCCGAGTAGATTCCGCGGGGCCCGTCCTCCAGCCGGTCGATGATCTCCATGGTGCGCAGCTTCGGCGCTCCGGTCATCGAGCCGCCGGGAAAGGCCGCACGGACGCAGTCGACCGCGCTGCGATCGGGGCGCAGCCGTGCGGACACACTGCTGGTCAGCTGATGGACGGTCGCATAGGTCTCCACGGCGAACAGCTCGGGGACGGCCACGGAACCGGTCGTCGCGGCCTGGGCCAGGTCGTTGCGCAGGAGATCGACGATCATGAGGTTCTCGGCCCGGTCCTTCTCGCAGAGGGCCAGGTCCCGCCGGAGCTCCTGGTCCTCGTCGGCCGAACGGCCGCGGGGGCGGGTGCCCTTGATGGGCCGGGCCTCCACACGCCGCTCGCCGTCGACGCGCAGGAAGCGCTCGGGAGAGGTGCTGAGGACCGACAGGTCGCCCAGGCGCAGCAGTGCCGCGAACGGAGCCGGATTGTCCCGGCGCAGCACGGTGTAGGCGGACCACACGTCCAGCGTGCACTCCACGTCGAGCATGTTGGTCAGACAGATCTCGTAGCTCTCGCCGGTGGCGATGGCGTGCTGGCAGGACTCGATGAGTTCCAGGTAGGTGCCGCGGTCGTGGCGCAGCGACACGGGCGCCGTGGCCCGCGCCGGCTCCGCCGTCGCGGAGCGAGGAGCGCCGGCCAGGGCCTCGATACGGGCGCGGGTGGCCGTGAGCCAGCTCCGCGCCGGCGCTTCGTCCTCCAGGTACAGGGCGAGCAGATAGGTCGTCGATGTGCTGTGGTCGAAGACCACGCACCGGTCCGCGAACAGCAACGACGCGTCCGGGTGCTCCGAGCGGTGGCGCGGTCGGCCGCCGCACTGGGCCTTGAGCCCGTAGCCCAGATAGCCGACCCAGCCGCACCTGAAGTCGAAGGGCAGCTCCAGGCCGCCGATGACCTCACAGGTGCGCAGACGGTCGTCCAGCCAGTCCAGGAGGGGCCGGACCTCGCGGTGGGTGCGCCCTTCCGAGCGCACGGTGACCGTGCCGTCGGTGACATCGGCCGTGACCACCTCCGAGAGGGGGCCGTCGGCTGCTCCCATCACGGAGAAGCGGCCCAGCCGCGGATCGGGGCGGCTGCTGTCCAGCCAGAACGCGTAGGAGTGGTCTCGGAAGAGCGCCTCGTAGACCTGCTCCGCTTCGCAGGTGGTGGGGAACTCCTGGACCGAAAGCCGGTACTTCACCCGGCTCCTGCTGTCCGTGCTGCCCGGGGATGTCGGCCGCGGGCGCCGCGGGCGGGCGCTCCTGCCGTGTCGCAGGTTCCATTCCCCGCTCAGCTCGCCGAAGTTGGACAGGAGGCGGTGCCCGTGCTCCGTCGCGATGGACTCGGGGTGGAACTGCACCCCCCACTGGGGGCGTCTGCGGTGCCGCAGCGCCATCAGTATCCCGTCGGGCGTCCGGGCGAGCGCCTCCAGTTCGTCCGAGAGACGGTCGACCGCCCACGAGTGGTAGCGCACGACCTCCTGCGGCGAGGGGATGCCGGCGAACAGCCCCGTGCCGTCGTGGAGCACGGGGGACGTGCGGCCGTGCCGGGGCTCCGGGGCGAGCGCGATCGACCCGCCGGCGAGCGTCGCGATGCCCTGGTGTCCCAGACAGACGCCGAGCAGCGGGATACGGCCCGTCGAGATGACGTCGCGGCAGACGCCGAAGTCGGCGGGAACACCCGGTGTTCCCGGCCCCGGGGAGATGACGACGTTGTCGAACCCGTCGAGGTGCTCCGTACGCCAGCCGGGCTCGTCGTTACGGATGACCGTGGGCTCGGAGCCGTTGATCTCCCCGAGGTAGTGGGCCAGGTTGTAGGAGAAGGAGTCGTAGTTGTCGATGAGCAGAGTTCTCACACACGCCCCCTCGAACGATTCCCTGCCATGTCCAGGACGACGGCGGTGTGCTTGAGGTCCTGCTCCTGTGCCGGGGTGTCCAGGATGAAGGTCCTGTACCCGAGTGCGACGTAGCGTCCGATCTCCTGCCCGACCGTGGCGTAGTCGCCGACGAAGTACGGGCAGAACGTCCTGTAGTGCTTGAAGGGCCCCATCCAGTAGGTCCCGTGCCGTTCGGTCGCCCGCGAGAGCTGCTCGTGCCATCGCGAATCGGAGCGTGCCATGGCGAGCCGGTGGCTGATCCGTCCGGCGCGGTCCTCCGGGAAACGCGCGAGGGCCGCCTTCCACGCCTCGGCCGACGTGGGGCGGGTGATCACTCCGAACCGCAGGCCCTGGGTGACCGCGGGGTCCGCGGGTGCCTGCTTCTCCGGTCGCTCCGGGTAGACGATGCCGGTCGCCGAGAGGGCACGGGCCGCGGCCATCCCGGCCGGGGACGATCCTGACACCAGGAACCGGGACACCAGGTCGGGTGAGGGCACGGTCTCCAGGCGCAGTCCGGCGACGGAGTAGTAGGTGCCTTCGAAGGTCACGGGTTCCGGGGAGGTCAGCAGCTGTTTCATGATCGACGCGTACTCGACGGCGCGGTCGTAGCGCGCGTCGTGGGGCAGGGCAGCGCCCATCGCCTCCAGGTCTCCCGTGAACCCGCCGGCGACGATGTTCAGATGAACCCGGCGCCGGTACAGATGGGCGAGACCCGCGACCAGCTTCGCCGCGGTGAACGGATGCATGTACGCCGCCTGGACGGCGACCAGCGGGGCCAGCCGTGCGGTCGCCTGGATGATGTTCTGCGCGACCAGCCAGGGGTCGACCGACCTGTTGTCGGTGTAGACGAGAACCCCTTCGTACCCGGCGCGGTCGCTCCAGCGCGCCACGTCGCGTACCCGCTCCAGATAGTCCTGGCCGTGCTCCCGCACGGAGGGCGGGCAGGTCCCGAAGACGGTGATGTCGCTTCCGGGCTCGCTCATGACTCCGCCCCCTCCGGCCTGGCCGGTCGCCCGCTCACGGCGTCGCCGGCCGGCTGTCGGCGGCGGGTGAGCAGGGACACCCGGGCGGAACGTCCGGCGTCCTCGACGAGGTCGATCCAGTCCTCGGCGACACGGAAGACGGCCGAGTCGATGACCTGGGTGGCCGGGACCTCGGAGGGTGCCAGCACCCCCCACCGCTCAAGGCTGATGATCATGTAGGGGTCGAAGGCGGTCCAGACTCCGTCGAGCCTGATCTCGGGCCAGAAGTGGTGCAGTGAGTAGGGGCTGGAGAGCAGCAGCCCGAAGCTGCGCCGGGCCTCCCATCCGTCCTCGGCCGCGCGCCGGACCAGGTAGCGGCCGGCCAGCTCGCAGTTGGCGAGCGAGGTCGCCTCCATGAACCCGAGGTCGCCGTACAGGGCCGGCGGCAGGATGTGGAACCGGAATCGGGACACCTCGGCGAAGAGCCGCCGCAGTTCCTCAGGGACCTCGCCGGTGCGCCCGGTGGCTCCGACCTCGCGGCTCAGCGTGAACTGTCTTGCTCCGGAGGCCTGTTCGACCCCGAGGGCGAGCACCTCCGCGGGCAGTCGGAAGTCGCACCGGTGGCCGGGCTCCGCCGCATCGCATTCCGCCGCGACCTCGACCTCGTAGCGGACCGGGCTTTCGACGGCCGCCGCCCGGAAGACCGCGGGCCACCGCCGCATGGCGAGATAGCGGGGCGAGGGCAGGCGCAGGGCGAGCGAGGCGTTGGCCAGGTCCAGGTCGTCGAAGTACCGCTCGCCACCCGATGAACGGCTGGGGAACCCGAGATCGAGCAGATCGGACAGGACCGGGGTGCCGATCCTGAAGATTCTCATGGCGGCCGATGTGTCCTGGTCGAACACCCGGTGCCGGTCGGGAACCAGCCGCACCCTCTCCACGATGCCGTGGAGCGTCTCAGTGGTCATCCGGTTCCTCCATGAGGCCCACGACGACGTTCCAGAGGGTGCCGGGTGTGGAGAAGATCTCGAAGGTGATCACCTCGTCGGGGATCGTCACCCCGAAGGCGTCCTCGATCGTCACCAGGAGCCGGACGACGGTGAGCGAGTCGATGCCCAGCACCGCGAGGTCGCTGTCCTCCTGGAGCGGCGCCTCCGGACTGATCAGGCCGTCCAGGCACTCCCGTAGGACGGTTTCGAACGCGGGATCCAGCGCGGTGGCCGCAGGCTGCTCAGACACCGGCCCCCTCCTTGTTGCCGGCCATGGCGACGTCATGGCCACCGCCGTCCGAGACGGCGCCCCCGTGCGGCACGTGAATCTCCCTTGGAAGTGCGGAAGGCTGTCTGTGTGCGGTGACGGAGCGGGGGCCGCGGCCCCCGATGCCCCGTCAGTCCACTGCGGCGAAGCGGTCCGGGCTGATTTCGGCGAGGTATCTGTGCACGGACCGCGCCGAGTTCAACGTCCGCATGACGTCGCTTTCCGGCAGCTCCAGATCGAAACCGAAACGCTCTTCGAGCAGATGCTGGAGCCAGACGAAACTGAAGGAGTCGATGACTATTTTCGTGTCGTAATCGATGGTGCCATCGATCACTTGAAGGGCCATGCACTCGGCGATGATCGCGGTCATTTCGTCGCCCGTTATCATTACGTCTCCAGCCCCCGTCTTCGTATGAAACCGCCAGCGGACAACGGCATTCCTCCATGCGTCAACCTGCGTCGGCGGATTTCATTCCGGTGAACAACATGCTCGGACGGCGAAGTTCGAGCGCCGCCACGAAACCGCCGAGGTCAAACATCAGATCGACCGATGCGCACATGAGCCGCTCGGAGGCGGTGCCGGCAGATCTGTCGCCGCCTCGCAGCCGACGGGCCCGCACCCCGAGGAGAAGTCCGAGACTCACGGGCGCCGCGAGCAGGCTTCGGCCCCCGGTACGCGGCGCCAGCGCCACACCGACCGCGGCTGCGGCCGTCGCGGCGGTGAAGGCGTTCAGCACGGGCCGGCGGTGGTGGGGGTGGATGCTGCACACCCACTGTTCGGAGCGGCCGTAGCTGTAGAGCCTGCGGCCTGCCGTGGCGAAGGAGGCTGTGATGGCGTGGTCATGGACGACGACCGTCCCGGGGTCGCACACGATGCGGTATCCGGCATCGGACATCTTGATCCCGAGGTCGCAGTCCTCACCGCCCACGACGTCGAGGCTCTCGGAGGGGAAGCCACCGACCTCTTCGAACACCGCCCGGCGCACCGCGAGGTTCGTGGCTGTCGCCCAGGTCACGGCCGCGCATCGCCGAGGGCGTTCCATGTCGTCGTTGATCAGTCCGGACCAGCGCATGACGCGGTTCGCCCGGGTGTCGCCGGCCTCGACGAAGGTCGGACCCGATACGCCCCCGACCGAGGGATCCGCGCTTCGCAGGGTCTTGACGTGGCGTTCGAGGATGTCGGGTGACACCCGGCAGTCGGAGTCGGTGAACAGGATCAGGTCGTAGGCCGCGCGTTCGACGCCCAGGTTGCGCTTGGCACCGACGTGCGCAGGGCCGGTCACGTAACGGGCGCCGAACTCACGGCAGTTGGCCTCATGGGCGGCGGCGTCAGCAGGGTCCGAGTCGTCGACGACGATGACCTCGGCGGGCTCGGGGCCGTGGTCCATCGCCGCCCGGAGCGAGGCCAGTTGCGCACGTAGCAGCGATACGCGGCCCTTGACCGGAACGACGACGGACATCCCGGGTCGCGGTACTTGCGTGGACACACACCCTCCAAGGTCCCTGAGATGCGGGCGGTCGTCGGCATGGGTGCCCGAGGCCCGGCCACCGTCGTCGGACACGGCCCGGATCAGGCAACGAACGTGTGGTATTTCCGGCCCAGCGGCACTTCGCCGAAAATATCGATGGGTATTGCGGCGGTTATTACGCCACTTATTCGGTCGGCGGATCACCGTCGAGAGTCATATGTGCGACCCGACAAAGCCCAGCCCAAAGCATCACTCATCATGGGACCCCCGTCCTCCCCGCGAAGAACCGGTGCGAAACTCGCACAACGGTTCTTCAGACTTGATCAAGCGGCTGTCGGAGATATTACCCGGGCAGGGGAATGCCGTAAACCCTGGAACAGGAATCCGCGACGGTCGCTTATCGCATGGAACTGACCAGCGGTGTTACCTCATAGAGCGTTTCCACCGGTTCGGAACAGGTCTCCGGCGGGTGTGCAACTGCGTCAAATCCGCGGTTGCACAGCGTCCGGCCGCTCCTTCGCCACGTGGTCGAGCGCGTCCTCCAGATCCCGCCACTCCTGGGCATGGGCCCGGACGACATCCAGGATGACCGGGACACAGTGAGCGGGGATCGCGTCGAGCACGTCACGCCTCAGCATGTGCGCGGGCCTCTGGTGCAGGAGCCGCAGGAGACCACGTCCGTTCGCCTGGTAGCGCAGCGAGGGGTCCTGCCGCAGATTCGCGAGCGCCGTCTCCACGTCCACGGCGGCAGAGGCCGACGGCGCCTCCTCCGCCGACGGAGCATCCCCCACCGACGGCGCCGGCAGCACCCGCGCGCCGTACACACGTGTCAGGGCCTCCGCTGCGGGAGTTCCGGACGACGCCTTCTCCATGTCGCCCCGAACCCTTCGCACCGTCCCGGGCGAGACGCCTGCCTGCCTTGCGATCTCCCGGAGGGACGCCTCGGGCTTCGCCGCGATGAGTTCCCGGGCAGCGCTGCGCCGTGCCGCGCCGTCCAACGGTCTGGCGCGCCCGTCGAGTCCGATCCGCATCTGCGAACCCGGCGCGCCCGGCGCCGGCTTGTCGCGCAGGAGGCTCACCGTCCTGCCCGACAGACCCGACGCCCTACCCACAGCACGGTCCGACCACGCCGGGTAGAGCGCCATGACCTGCCGGGCCGCGAATCTCCGGTCCGAAAGCGTGAGCGGGAGTCCGTGGGCGATGTTGGCTCCCACGCCGTACAGAAATGCCTCTGCGTCGGTCATGTCGACCAGCCGGACTTCGATTTCGGTCCGCCCGCAGGAAAGGGCGGCCGCCAGTCTGTGCATACCGTCGACGACTCGCATGGTCTTGCTCTGGACCACGATGGGCGGCAGTTCCTCATCGCATTCGATGAGAACTCTGACATGGTCCTGATCGATTCCACCGGCCCGCACATGTCCCCCTGGGCGAATCGCCACGACGGGCACCACTGTGACCGGCGCCGCAGTCATGAGCGTCAAGATCTGGCCGCCCTCACTTGCCAAGACTCCACCTTCCCCGCGAGCCGTTCCGAGTTCCGGGAAAACGCTCCGGGTATTGGTTCTCACCGCCACTGAGGGAGCGCTCCCATGGCCAAACAGCGTGTCGGATGCTAGCCCCTCACCCGCCCCATGAGAAGAGAAGGGACACGACTGGAGCAGTTGGCCGAAATGGCCCGGGACTTGACATCGGGGCGCGGTACTCCTGCGTGCCACGGGGTGAACTCGACCAGGCACTTCACCACCGGTCGCCCCGGTCGCAGCCGCATGGAGGCCCGACAGGAAGCACCGGGGGTGGGTCCTGAATTCGACGGCACCAAGGGCGAGTTCACGCCAGGTAGACCCCATATTTTCGGCCACAGAACGGGTCGGCTCCCGGATCGCCCCTCTCGCGGCGGGCGGCTACGGCACAGCCGGGGACGGTGCGAACAGGCCACCCGGACAACCCTTGACCGTTGATCGGTGACGAGTTGACTACGTGACCACTTGTTCGCCCCATTTATGATTCTCGGTCATCCGGGATTCCCCTGACTCCTTCTCGTCCACCCATGGAACATGGGCTCCGATTGCCAGCCACCGAGGCGCTGCCGAAGGAGTTGATGCCTCGCCGAAAAGCCCGCCGCCCAGTACGTTCTGGAAGAGGAATCCGCCGGAACGCATCAGGAACTTAGCGCTTCTGATCACTTCGACCGGTCGTTCGAGTTGGAACAGCATCTTGTGCGCTCGGGCAACGCCTCGCCTTCGGCCGCCTGTTCATCACCCATGACCTCGCCGCCGTCGAGTTCCTCGCCGACCGCATCGCGGTGAGGTCGGCCAGGAGGTTGAGGACGGAGGCCTGGACCGAGACATCGAGCGCCGATGTGGGTTCGTCGGCGACGACCAGATCGGGGTCGCAGGACAACGCCCGGGCGATCGAGATGCGCTGGCGCTGCCCGCCGGACAGCTCGTGGGGGTGCCGGTCGGCGTGCTCGGGGCGCAGCCCGACCTGCCCGAGCGGCTGCTCGACCCGCTCGCGGTCGACTTGCCGCTGCCCGGGGCGCTGGGCGGCCGCGCCTTCCTCCCGGGGCGCGGGGACGGCCTGCGCGGTGGTCATTTTCCGGCCTCCTGGGCTTCGGTGCTGTTTGCCGCCCGGCCCGGACGAAAGGCTCTACCGTCGAGCGCATGATCGTATGGCTCAACGGAACCCATGGCGCGGGCAAGACGACGACCGGGCCACTCGTGCAGGCACTTCTGCCGGACTCACGGGTGTTCGATGCCGAGAAGGTCGGCGAGACGCTCATGGACATCACGCCCGGGCTGCCCTGGACGGGCAACTTCCAGCACTGGCCGCCATGGCGGCCACTGGTCGTCGAGACCGCCCGCCATGTACTCGACTACACCGGCGGCACCCTGGTGATGCCCATGACCGTCCTGGTAGAGGAGTACTGGCGGGAGATCAGCGCGGGATTCGCCCAACACGGCATCCCGGTACGGCACTTCGTCCTCCACGCCGACCAGGAGACGCTCCGGAGCCGCATCGAGGGCGACACCGTTCTCGGCCCCTCCCCCTTCCGCGTCCAATACCTGGAGCCCTACGCCGAGGCGGCCCGCACCTGGCTGCACGGTGAGGCGGAGGTCGTCGACACCACCCGCCTCACTCCGGACCTGGCCGCCCGCCGGATCGCCGAGTCCGTCCTGGGCTGATACTGGAGTATGTGCGTGTCCATCCGGATATCGGGGCAACCGGCCCAGGGCCTAGGACGCGCGCCCTCGCACGAGAAGGGAACGAAGCCGTGCATGGCGAGTACAAGGTGCCCGGCGGCAAGCTTGTCGTCACAGATCTGGACGTCGAGGGAGGCGTGCTGCGCGATGTGCGCGTCGCCGGGGACTTCTTCCTGGAGCCCGACGAGGCGATCCTCTCGATCAACGGCGCCCTGGAGGGCGCCCCCGCCTCGACGGACACGGCGGGCCTGGCTGCCAGGATCACGGCGGCGCTGCCGGAGTCGACGGTCATGCTCGGGCTGACCGCGGAGGGCGTCGCCGTCGCGGTGCGGCGGGCCCTTGGCCGTGCGACCGAGTGGAGCGACTACGACTGGCAGCTGGTGCACACGGGACCGCAGGCCCCGGCCCTGCACATGGCACTGGACGAGGTCCTCACCGCCGAGGTGGCCGCCGGCCGGCGTGCCCCCACCCTGCGGGTCTGGGAGTGGGCATCGCCCGCTGTCGTCATCGGCAGCTTCCAGTCCCTGCGCAACGAGGTGGACCCACAGGGGGCGGCGAAGCACGGGATGACGGTGGTACGCCGTATCTCCGGCGGCGGGGCGATGTTCGTGGAGCCGACGAGCACCATCACCTACTCCCTGTCCGTCCCGGACTCCCTGGTGTCGGGCCTCTCCTTCGCCGACAGCTACGCCTACCTCGACGACTGGGTCCTGGGCGCACTCGGCGACATGGGCATCAAGGCCTGGTACCAGCCCCTCAACGACATCGCCACCGACGCCGGCAAGATCGCGGGCGCGGCGCAGAAGCGGATGGTCGGCCCCGACGGCGGACCTGGAGCCGTCCTGCACCACGTGACCATGTCGTACGACATCGACGCCGACAAGATGCTGGAAGTGCTGCGCATCGGCAAGGAGAAGATGTCCGACAAGGGCACCAGGAGCGCCAAGAAGCGCGTCGACCCGCTGCGCCGGCAGACCGGCCTCGCCCGGGAGCAGGTGATCGAGAACATGATCGCCTCCTTCCGCGCCCGCCATGGGCTGACCACGGGTGAGGTGACGGCGCAGGAGCTGGCCCGGGCGGAGGAGCTGGTGCAGACGAAGTTCGCCACCGAGGAGTGGACCGCGCGGGTGCCGTAGGCGAGTTCCGCGGCCCCTCGCGCACGAGCGCCCCGGCGGGCGGGATGCCTGCCGGGGCGCTCGTGCGTACGGTGCGCGCCGGGTGCGGTGCGCGTGCGGGATCAGCCGAGGGTCGCGATGGCCTTGTTGAAGGTGGCCGACGGACGCATGACGGCCTCCGCCTTCGCGGCGTCGGGCAGGTAGTAGCCACCGATGTCGGCCGGCTTGCCCTGGACGGCTGCCAGCTCGCCGATGATGGTCTGCTCCTGTTCGGCCAGCGTCCTGGCGAGCGGTCCGAACGCCTCGGCGAGCGCGGCGTCGTCGCTCTGCTGCGCCAGCTCCTGGGCCCAGTAGAGCGCCAGGTAGAAGTGGCTGCCGCGGTTGTCGATGCCGCCGACCTTGCGGCTCGGGGACTTGTCCTCGTTGAGGAAGGTGCCCGTGGCCCGGTCCAGGGTGTCGGCGAGCACCTTGGCGCGCGCGTTGTCCGTGGTGGTGGCCAGGTGCTCGAAGCTGACGGCGAGGGCGAGGAACTCACCCAGGCTGTCCCAGCGCAGGTAGTCCTCCTTGACCAGCTGCTGGACGTGCTTGGGCGCCGAGCCGCCGGCGCCCGTCTCGAACAGTCCGCCGCCGTTCATGAGCGGGACGACGGAGAGCATCTTCGCGCTGGTGCCCAGCTCAAGGATGGGGAACAGGTCGGTGAGGTAGTCACGCAGCACGTTGCCGGTGACCGAGATGGTGTCCTCGCCGCGGCGGATGCGCTCCAGGGAGAAGGCCGTGGCCTCCTCCGGCGTGCGGATGGAGATGTCCAGGCCGTCGGTGTCGTGCTCGGCCAGGTAGGTGTTGACCTTGGCGATGAGGTTGGCGTCGTGCGCGCGGCCCTCGTCCAGCCAGAACACGGCCGGGTTGCCGGTCGCGCGGGCGCGGGTGACGGCGAGCTTGACCCAGTCCTGGATCGGCAGGTCCTTGGTCTGGCACATCCGGAAGATGTCACCGGCGCCGACGGCCTGCTCCAGGACGACGTCGCCCTTGGTGTCGACGACCCGCACCGTGCCGGTGGCGGGGATCTCGAAGGTCTTGTCGTGGCTGCCGTACTCCTCGGCCTTCTGCGCCATCAGACCGACGTTGAGTACGGAGCCCATGGTCGACGGGTCGAAGGCGCCGTTGGCGCGGCAGTCGTCGAGGACGACCTGGTAGACACCGGCGTAGCTGCTGTCGGGCAGAACCGCGATGGTGTCGGCCTCGCCGCCGTCCGGGCCCCACATGTGGCCCGACGTACGGATCATGGCGGGCATGGACGCGTCGACGATGACGTCGCTCGGCACGTGCAGGTTGGTGATGCCCTTGTCGGAGTCGACCATCGCCAGGGCGGGGCCGTCGGCGAGCTCGGCCTCGAAGGACGCCTTGATCTCGGCGCCCGTCTCCGGCAGCGAGTCGAGGCCCTTGAGGATGCCGCCGAGGCCGTCGTTCGGGGTCAGGCCCGCCGCCGCGAGCGCGTCGCCGTACTTGGCGAAGGTGTTCGGGAAGAAGGCGCGGACCGCGTGGCCGAAGATGATCGGGTCGGAGACCTTCATCATCGTGGCCTTCAGGTGCACGGAGAACAGGACGTCCTCGGCCTTGGCGCGCGCGACCTGGGCGGTGAAGAACTCACGCAGCGCGGCGACGCGCATGACGGCCGCGTCCACGACCTCGCCCGCGAGGACCGGCACGGACTCGCGGAGCACGGTGGTGCTGCCGTCGTCGCCCGCGAGCTCGATGCGCAGCGAGCCGGCCTCTTCGAGGACGACGGACTTCTCCGTCGCGCGGAAGTCGTCGACGCCCATGGTGGCGACGTTCGTCTTCGAGTCCGCGCTCCAGGCACCCATGCGGTGCGGGTGCGCCTTGGCGTAGTTCTTGACCGACGCGGGGGCGCGGCGGTCGGAGTTGCCCTCACGCAGGACGGGGTTGACCGCACTGCCCTTGACCTTGTCGTACCGCGCGCGGACGTCCTTGTCCTCGTCGGTCCGCGGATCGTCCGGGTAGTCCGGAAGCGCGTAACCGTGCTCCTGGAGCTCTGCGATCGCGGCCTTCAGCTGCGGGATCGAGGCCGAGATGTTCGGCAGCTTGATGATGTTCGCGCCGGGAGTCGTGGCCAGCTCGCCGAGCTCGGCGAGCGCGTCATCGATACGCTGATCGGCCTTGAGACGCTCCGGGAAGCCGGCGATGATCCGCCCCGCCAGGGAGATGTCGCGGCGCTCCACCGTGACACCCGCGGTCGAGGCGTACGCCTCGATGACGGGCAGGAACGAGTACGTCGCCAGGGCAGGGGCCTCGTCGGTGTGCGTATAGATGATGGTCGAGTCAGTCACCGGGTGCTCCGCTCCACGTCTGCAACATTGCTTGACATCAAGATATCTCGTGACCGGGCCCCTCTCCACAGTGGCCCGCGCCCATTCCGCCGCAACCGGTCACTCATGTCCGGCGGGGCCCGGAGTGCCGGGGGCCGGCGGCCGGTGTTCGTACCAGCGGCGGTCGGCCTCCAGCTGTGCGGCGAGCGCGATGAGGCGGGCCTCACTGCGGGAGGGGCCGAGCAGCTGGGCGCCCAGTGGCAGGCCCTCGGGGGTGAAGCCGGCCGGGACGTTGATGCCGGGCCAGCCCAGGACGTTCCAGGGCCAGGCGTAGGGGCAGGCCGAGGTCATCGCGAGCTCGGTGCGCCACGCGCTGAGCTCGTCGAAGGCCCCGACCCGTGGCGGCGGGGCGGCCGTGGTCGGGGTGAGCAGCACGTCGTATCCGCCGCGTGCCGTGTCGAAGAAGGCGCCGATCCTGGCGTGCTGGCGCACCTCACGCAGTCGGGCCGCCCGCACGATCCGGCCGCCGAGGCGGGTCCCGGTGCGCAGGGCGCTGCGGGTGCGCGGGTCCAGGAGCCAGGGTTCGGGGTGCAGCGCGGCGAGCTCGGCGATGCCGGCGGTGGCCCGGGGGACGAAGGAGAGGCCGATCAGCCCGTAGCGGGGGCGGGCCTCCTCGACGTGGTGGCCGAGCCGGGCGAGGGCTTCGGCGAGCGCGGTGACGGCGCGCCGGACCTCCGGGTGGGGCGCGTTGCGGGTGAGGGTGGCCGGGGGCCGCAGGGCGAGGCCGATACGCAGCCTGCCCGGGTCGCGGCGGGCCGCCCCGGACGCGTCGACGGTGGGCGGGCGGTGCGGGTCACCGGGGTGCGCTCCCGCCGCGGCGTCCAGGAGGAGGGCGGCGTCGGCGACCGTACGGGCCAGGGGGCCGTTGACCGTGAGGCCCTGGAAGGCGTCGCTGTGCGGGTGGACGGAGATCCGCCCGCGCTGCGGCTTGATGCCGACAAGATGGGTCCAGGCGGCCGGGATACGGACGGAGCCCGCACCGTCGGAGCCCAGTGCCGCGGGGACGAGCCCTGCCGCGACCGCCGCGGCGGAGCCCCCGGAGGAACCGCCGGGGGTGTGCGCGGTGTTCCAGGGGTTGCGGGTGGCGCCGAAGGCGTTCCCTTCCGTGAAGGCCCACTGTCCCAGCTCGCAGGAGTTGGTCTTGCCGACGACGACGGCCCCGGCGGCCCTGAGCCTGCGGACGGCCTCGCTGTCGGCGGTGGCGGGCGGCAGCGCGCCGTCGCAGCCGAAGTAGGTGGGCAGGCCGACCACGTCGGTGTCGTCCTTGACCGCCACCGGCACCCCGAGCAGCGGGAGACGCTCCCCCGCCGCGAGCCGCCGGTCGGCGTCGGCGGCCTCGGCGAGCGCGGCCTCGTGACGTAGCTGACGGAAGGCATTGAGGCTGTGACGGCTCGCCTCGATGCGCGCGAACGCCCCGGCGACCAGCGCGACTGAGGTCGTCCGGCCCTCGGCGAGTTCCGTGACGCAGTCCGCGAGCCCTGGCTGTGCGGGCGGCTCCACCGGCCTGACCGGCCCGGTCCGCTCCGTGGGGTCTGCTGAGGACATCACCACCGCCTCCTCGCGTCCGCCGGGACACCGGCCCCGGGGCGCCCCGGATCCGCCCGCGCGGGTCTACTGGAGAGTAACGAGGCGCGGGGGCGCGCTCAAGCACGCCGCACGGGGACCGGGGCACCACCGCGGGGTGCGGCTACGGCCGCACCTGGATCTCACCGATGCCCGTACCGAGCCCGGCACAGTGGGCGGTCGACTGCCCGGACTCGCCGGGCCGCAGCGTGACGTGCTCACCGTCCACGTCGGGGGACCAGCCGCAGACGAGGTGGACCCAGAAGGTCTGCGTGGCTGAGCCGTTGTTCGCGCACAGGGCGTATCCGGTGTAGTCGTCGATCGCATGCTTGCCGGTGTCGCACGAAAGTCCCGGCGGAATGGCGGCGGCGGGTGCGGCGGCCATGGCGGCGGTGGCCGGCACGGCGAGTGCGACGGTCAGACCGGTGACGGCAGCGCCCCGCGCCAGCGTGCGGACGGCGTTCCCCTTGAACAGCTTGTTCATTTCTCCCCTTGAATCCGGTGATCCCGGTGATACCGGTGGTCTCGGTGATCCCGGTGAAACCGGCCGAGTTCCGGTGATCCCCGGGCACCCCTCCCCCACGTTCCGTAGCCGAAAACAGCGCCGAACCTCACCCTCCGTACACCCCGTCCACCGCGCAGGCAACCGCCGGCGGGCGTACGCTCGCCGGGAGGGTGAAACCCGCTCGAGAAGGCCCTGCGCAGGGCCGTTTCCGAGGAGGCGCCGTGGCAGGACAGCGCATCGCCGCACGTGCTGCCGCCTGCGCGGCAGTAGCCGTGCTCGCCGTGACCGGCGGTACGGCGGCCCAGGCGGACGACGACATCGAATCGCTCCCCGCCGAACAGATCGCCGACCGCTCCCGGGACGCCCTGCTGGACGTCCGGTCGCTGCACCTGCGGGCGCAGGGCGACCTCGGGAAGAAGCGTCCGCCCATGACGGTCGGCCTCAGCCTGGACCGGAACGGCAACTGCGCCGGTGACGTGGACCTGGGCAGGAGCAAGGGCAAGGCGGAGATCATCAAACGGGGCGACTCGGTCTGGCTGAAACCGGACGCGGACTTCTGGGAGAACCAGGTCCCGGTCGGCGGATCCGCCTTCGAGGCGATCCTGGCCGGGCGGTACATGAAGGGCTCCGCCTCGGACTCCCGGCTGCGTCCGATCGTGAAGGCGTGCGATCTGGACACCTTCCGCGACCTGGTCTCCGACAACGCCGACACATCCGCCGGGACGTTCACCAAGGGGACGGTGACGAGGGTCGACGGCGCCCGCACCGTCCCGGTCACCCGGACCCTGCACGGGCAGGAGCTGACGGCGTACGTGGACACCGAAGGCGCGCACCACCCGGTGCGGATCACCGTGCGAGGCGACGGGGCGGACGCGGCCGTGGACTTCTCCCGCTTCGACGAGCCGGTGCCCACGGCCACGCCACCCGCGGACGAGACCGTGGACATCAGCGCGGTCCTCGGCAGGGCCCCGGCGCAGTCCTGACGCGCCCGGCCCCGCCGGTCACCCGACCGTCCCCTTGCGCAGCAGTTCCTCCAGGACCTGCTGGGCCCGGTGTCCGTCGTCGAAGCCGGCCAGGGCCTCCACGCCCCCGGTGCCGGCGACGGCCGCCGTCCAGTTGTGGAGCTGGGCCACGAAGGAGTCGGCCCAGCCGGGGATCTCACCGGGCGGGTCGGCGAGGCCGAAGGTGTCGAGGACCTTCACGGCCTCCCACTCCACCCCCGTGCGGACATTGAGGACCGGGCCGTCCTGCGAGTGGTACAGGAGTTCACCCCTGGTGCCGGTGACGGCGACGCGGAAGCCGATGTCCTCGGGCGTGGCGGACTTCGACGCGGTGAGGGTGAAGTGCGGGCCACCGGTCAGCCGTCCGCTCACGAAGGCGTGGTCGTCCACGCGCACCGCGCGCCCTTCCTTCGCGGCCACCTTGGTCCGCAGCCCTGCCTGGCAGAACCCGGTGTCGACCGCACTGTCGAAGAGATGGTGCAGCAGGTCGATGAGATGCACGCCCAGGTCCCCGAGCGCACCGCTGGTGAACCGTTCCGCCGCGTCGTCCCGCCAGGTGAAGGTCTTACGGGTCAGAGCGCTGCCACGCCTGAACGCCAGGTCGACGTGGAGCACACGGCCCAGCACTCCCTCGTCGATCTGTCGGCGGATCTCCCGAACCACCCCGAGACAGCGGTAGTTGAAGCCCACGCAGCAGACCACGGGTTCGCCGGCCGCGCGGTCCCGCATGGCGCGGGTCTCGTCGACGGAGACGGCCATCGGCTTCTCGCACAGCACGTGGCGTCCACGGTCGACGGCCTCGCGGACGTAGGAGGCGTGCGTGCGGTTGGGTGAGGCGACGACGACCGCGTCGACGGCCTCGTAGAACGCGTCGACGGACGTGAAGGCGGGTACGCCAAGACCGTCGGCCATCAGGGCCGCCCTGGACGCGTCCACGTCGTAGAGACCGGCCAGCCCGGCGCAGTCACCGGCTGCCAGGACCGCCTGTGCGTGCGTACGGCCGATCCCCCCGGCCCCGATGATTCCCACCCGCATCGGCACCCGTACTCCTTCGGTCGCTGTGGCAGTTCTCGTCACCGTCCGGCTCGCAGTCCTGTGCGCAACGTGGACAGGACTGCGTCCGCGTAACTCCGGTCGGACACGCGTGGATGGCGCCCCCGGGCCTCTTCCGTGCAGTTGCCGACCAGGACCCCGTGACCCACTGCGGCCAGCATCTCCAGGTCGTTGCCGCTGTCACCGAAGGCGAACGCGTCCGCCGGGTCGATGGCGTACGTCCGGCAGACGTGGTGGACGATCTGGCTCTTGCCGCACATGAGCGGCAGGAGGTCGACGTCGTAACTGTCCGCCGGGTCGCCGGCCGAGGGGTTGCAGCGACTCACTCCGGCCCCCAGCGCGGCGCGCGCCGCCGCCCTTCTGACGGCGGCCAGATTCCGCGCGTCCGTCCCGGGGTCACGGGAGCGGTAGTAGTAGCTCTTCACCAGGCTGTCCGGGGCGCGGCCCGGCTGCGGCGCCAGGTCGACCCCGGCCTCCGACAGTTCCCGTACGACGTTCTCGGCGTTCCGGCCGAGGCTCTCGGCGTCCGGCAGCAGTCGCAGCCAGCCGGGATCGGGTCGCAGCTCTCCCCCGTCCGAGATCAGCAGCTCGGTGCCCAGCGAGCAGGCGACGAAGTGCGGCAGCGTACGCAGTCCGTGGGCGGCGGCCTTGCTCAGCACGGAGGCCAGTGAACTGCCCGTCACCCAGCCGAACAGCAGCCCGTGCCGTTCGCCGGCCTCCGGGAGATAGTCCTCCAGGGCCTCCCGGTGCAGCCTCTCCCGCCCGGTCGGGGCATGCGCCAGATAGGTCTCGTCGAAGTCGCAGAAGGCCACGACCCGCACCGGACGGGGCAGCGGCAGGACATCCATCTCAACGTGTGGTGGCATGGACAGCCGCATGCAGTGCCTCGATCACTCTGTCCTGTTCGGTTACGGACAGTCCGTTGTGGAGCGGAAGGTGGAACACGGTCGCGTTCAGCTTCTCCGTGCGGGGCAGGACGACATCTCCGAAGAGCTTCTCGTGCAGCGGGGTCCGGTGCTGGTGGGTGAGCACCGGGTAGTAGACGTCCGTCTCGATCCCGCTCTCCCGCAGGCGGACGCGGAGCGAGTCGCGGTCCGCCTCTCCCCCGGGCACCCGCACCGGGAAGAGATGCCAGGCGTGGTCATCGGTGAAGGCGGGCAGGTGCAACTGTCCGGCCGTGCCGAGTTCCGCAAGGGCCTCGATGTAGCGGTGGGCGAGGAACGCCCGGCGGTAGTTGTTCAGGGTGAGCCCCGGCAGCAGCCCCGTCGCCACGGTCGCGGTCGAGTTGTCGATCTTGGCGTTGAGGCCCCAGAGACCGGCCTTGACGTTCTTCTCGCCCGGGGCGAACCCGTGGTAGGCGAGCCCCTCCATGCGTGCGTGGAGGGCGCTGTCGCCTGTGAGGACGGCGCCCGCCTTTCCGGTCAGTCCGAAGTTCTTGTACGGGTTGAAGCTCAGGACGGTCGCGTCCGCGTACCGGCCGACGCCCGCGACCCCGATCGCCTGGCAGGCGTCCTCCACCACGGGCAGCCCGTGCTCCCGGGCGACTCGGTACACACCGGCGGCATCGGCGAGCCTGCCGTACAGGTGCACGGGCAGGACAGCCCGGGTCCTGGGGGTGACGGCGGCCTCGATCAGCGTGGGATCCAGGGTGTGGCGTTCGGGGTCCACATCGACGAGGACCGGGAGGGCTCCACAGGCGAACACGGCGTTCTCGGTAGCCGCGAAACTGTTGGCAGGCATGATCACCTCGTCGCCCCGTCCCACCCCGACCGCCAGCAGGGCGATGACGAGGGCGTCGGTCCCGCTGCTCGTGGCCACGGCGTGGGGCAGCCCGAGAAACTCGCCGAGGCCGTGCTCGAACCGGGCCACGGCGGGCCCGCTCGTCAGCTCACCCGAGGCCAGGGCCCGGGCGAAGCAGGCGACGGCGGTCCGCTGCTCGTCCGGCGTGAGCAGACGCTCCCGGGGAAGGAACGGCACCGCCGGCCGGCCCGGTCCTGCGGGCGGTGCCTCCGGTGCGAAGACGGAGTCGGACGTGGAGGGGAGCAGCCGCGGACTCCGTACGTCGAGGAGCCCGGCCAGGGTGCGGTTGGCGAGGGCCTGGGTCGAGACATGGGCCGGGATCTCGCCCCTGCGCAGGTCCAGCACCAGGCGGTGGATGCCGGCGCTGTCCCCGGTGAACCGCTGCGCCGTGGGGCTCGGGGGACTCGCGGGGCTCGCAGGACTCGCAGGACTCGCAGGACCAGCGGTCATGATGGTCACACCTCTCCCGCGAGACGGGCGAGCTCGGGGCATCCGAAGGTCTTCGCCGCTCGCTTCAGCACGCCTTCGCCCGGCCTCTTGAAGTACAGCAGTTCCCGCCCGGTGCTCAGCGTCTGCACGGTGAGCGGCAGATCCCTGTCATCCGTCAGGTCGACCACGATCAGATCGGTCCTGGCACCGGCCTCGGCGATCCGCTGCCCGGCTCCGGGAAGGCCGCCGTCGTCGACCACCAGCACCTCGTACGGCTCCCCGAGGGGCAGCCGCCCGGCTCGTGCCCGGCAGGCGAACTCGAAGCGGAGGTAGGCCTCGAACCAACTCGGGCCGTCCTCGCGCGCGGGATCGAAGTAGGCGTCGAGGATCCACTGGAGCCGGACGTCGAGCTCGGGGTGGATCGCCGTGAAGTAGGCGAAGTTCTCCCGCCAGTCGGAGTAGCGCTCACGCGGGGACTCCGGGTGGTACTGATGGTGGACGCGGGCGAACGGTGTGTGGACGAAGGTGAGGCCGCGCCGGTGGAGGCGGTAACCCAGCTCGACGTCCTCGAAGCTCCACTTCTTGATGTTCACGTCGAACGCGCCGACGGCCAGCAGGTCTTCCTTGCGTACCGAGACGTTGCAGCCGTAGAGGAAGTGCCAGGCGGTCGCCAGATTGCCCAGATTCTCCGAGAGCAGGTCGGTCACCTCCGCCCGCTCGTCGGGCGCGGCGAAGTCCGGGAGGGCCTCCGGGTCGAAGGAGGACCGCAGCCGTTCGAGGTCCACCGCGCCGGGTGCGAGGTAGTCGCGGAACCCGATGGCCACGATGCCCGGGCGGTCGCGGTGGCACCTGATGTGCTCCTGAAGGAAGAGCGGGTCGATGATCTGGTCGCCGTCCGCGAAGACGATGAGCTCCCCGTCCGCCGCCTGGATTCCGGCGTTACGGGCCGCCGAGCGGCAGGATTCCTCGGTGCGCGGAAGATGGAGCCTGCGCACCGGGTAGGTGAGGGGGAGCTTGTCGACCATGTCCCCCGTGCCGTCGGTGGACCCGTCGTCGACCAGCACCACCTCGAATGTGTCGGAGGGGCCGAGACGCTGGTGGTTCAGCGAGATCAGACAGGGGGCGAGGAGTTCCTTGGAGTTGTAGGTCGGAACGACCAGGCTTGCTTTCACACTGAGCTCCCGAGAATTCGATGTTCGGCCCCGATCGCGGCGTGACGCCACGTCAGGACCCGGACACAGAAAGCTTTTCCGGCTGTTCGAGGATGCGGTGGGACCGCTCCGGTGCGGACAGATAGCGCCAGCGGACGCTGAGCAGCAGAGCACGGAGGTTCTCGTCCACGGCCATGGCGATCATCACGCCGAGAATCGCCAGCCCCAGCGGCAGGGACAGCACGTAGGCCAGGGGGACGAAGACACCCCACAGGACGAGGATGCCGACGACGGCCGGATAGGTGACATGCCCCACGGCGCGCAGCGTGCTCGCCGTGGTCATGATCAGAGCGGAGCCGGGCAGATAGAGCACACCGCACCACAGCAGCAGCTTCCCGGTGTCGGCCACCTGCGGATCACTGGTGAACATACCCATGATCCAGCCGCTGCAGAGCGCGGTGACCAGTGCCAGGGCGAGAGCGATCGCGCAGCCTGCCAGCCGGGCTCCCCTGGCACGTCGTCGGATCGCGTCGAGATCGCCCGCGCCGGCGAGATACCCGAGGGAGATCTGCAGCCCCTGGGAGAGCGCGGACGGGAACATCCCGATCATGTTGGTGATGCTCAGGGTGTAGGTCCTTGCGACGAGTTCGTCGGTCCCCACGACCGCGATGATCCTGGTGGTGGCGATCTGCGCCGCCTGCCAGAAGGCCGGCTCCAGCATGGTGGGCAGCGTGAAGGTAGCCAGCAGCACGCAGTGCGCGCGCAGGACCCGCGTATCGGCGGGCCGCCGGAATCTGATTCCTATCCGGAAGAACACCAGCCGGACGCTGTAGAGGAGGCCGGCCGCGGTGGCGAGCACGGTGGAGAGTGCCACGCCCTTGACGCCCAGACGTGGCCCGGAGTGCGAGAGCACCAGGATGTAGATCAGCACGATGTTGACGATGTTGGCGAGGGCGCTGGCGAACATGGCCTGGAGCGTGAACCCGTTCGCCGCCATGACCCCGCCGAACATCGCCATGACCGAATGCAGGAGGGCGCCCGCGGCGACGACTTCGAGGAAGACCGTCCCGTACGAGAGCAGTGGCCCGTCGAGCCCCATCAGACGGGCGGCGTCCCCGGCGAAGACGTAGAGCACGAGTCCGACGACGGCGCCCAGGACGATGTGCAGCAGCAGGGCGACGAAGTAGTACTCCTGGACCTTCGTCCCCCCGCCCTGACCGAGCGAGCGGGCGTACACGAGGCAGCCGCCCTGCCCCATGAAGGAGAACATCATCAGGACGAACGTCACCAATGTGCTGACGGAACCCACCGCACCCGCGGCGTCGTCGGAGATACGGCCCAAGGCCCATACGTCGACGATCCCCATGAAATACGTGCAGGTCAGCTGAAGGAAGATCGGCCAGCTGAGGGAGAACACCCCCATGCCACCCTTCTGCGGCGCGACCATGTCTCCCCCGTCCCCTTGAGACCTGCTGAGGGCACGACAACCGAAGAGACGCCGATCCCCCGCTCGAGCAGCGTGATGCTAACCGCAACAACGGTCCCCGGATACGGAACGACTTGCTCCGGAGACCGGATCGAGCCACGCCGGAATCGAACGGCACATCCGGCGCCGACGTGAGGAACGACAACAGTACGTGAGGAACGGCAACGGTACGTGAGGCCCGACGAGTACGACTGACAAGTATTGGACGGATTCAACTGATCGTCGCATCACCTGCATGGCGGCTCGACCGCCTCTTCACGACCCCGAACACGGCCGTGTCCCGCTACGACCTGCTCGACGCGCACGGCCTCTCCGATCACAGCGTCCAGAGCATCACTCTCTGGCCCAGCTGAGAGGGGTCACCCGGTCCTCGCTCCACGGGACGGGAGGCTGAGGAGGGTGTGAACGACGAGCGAGGAGACCAGGCCGACGGCCCAGCCGTAGTCGGCCAGCGGTTGGAGCACCGGGATCAGACCGTCTGCGGGGAAGGGGCCCTTGCCCGGGGCCGAGTGGGAGCCGCCCACCGCGAGGACTCCGCCGATCACGAAGGCGACGACGGCACGCCAGTTCCAGCCGCGCGTGTACCAGTAGCGGCCTCCGGGCCGGTAGAGGTCCGGCAGTTCGAGCACCGTGCGGTTGATGATCCAGTAGTCGGCGATGAGGATGCCGGCCACCGTGCCGAGCAGGCCGCCCACCAGGCCGAGCCAGGTGAAGATGTACAGCTCGGGCGTCTCGGTGAGCTTCCACGGCATGATCAGGACGCCGACGACCCCGGTGACCAGCGCGCCCGTACGGAAGTTGATGAGCTTGGGGGCGAGGTTGGCCAGGTCGTACGCGGGTGAGACGACGTTCGCCGCGATGTTCACGGAGACGGTCGCGATCAGCACGGTGATCAGTCCGAAGAGGAGCCCGAAGACGTTGTCCGTCTTCGCCACGAGCTCCACCGGATCCCAGATCGCCTCCCCGTACACGGCCTGGGAACCGGACGTGACGAAGACGGAGAGCAGGGCGAAGAACGTCATCGTGGTCGGAAGTCCGAGCGACTGCCCCCAGATCTGGGCGCGTTGGCCGGCGCCGAAGCGGGTGAAGTCGGGGATGTTCAGGGAGAGCGTGGACCAGAAGGCGATCATGCCCATCAGCGACGGGAAGAAGACCGGCCAGAAGTCCGCGCCCCAGCCCAGCGCGGACGGCTGGTCGAGGAGCGGGCCGAACCCGCCCGCCTTGACCGCGACCCACACCAGCAGGACCACCGCACCGACGATGACGAAGGGCGCCGCCCAGTTCTCGAAGCGGCGCAGGGTGTCCATACCCCGGTAGATGATGGCGAGTTCGAGCGCCCAGAAGAGGACGAAACAGAGCCAGAGCGTCCAGGGCTGCCCGCCGATCTCGGCGGCGCGCGCCCAGCCGCCGAAGATCTTGCCGAGCAGGGTGAAGATCCCGACGCCACCGATCCAGGTCTGGATGCCGAACCACGCGCAGGCGACCGCCGCCCTGATCAGCGCCGGCAGGTTGGCGCCGCGCAGCCCGAAGGAGGCACGGGCCAGGACCGGGAAGGGGATGCCGTACTTGGGTCCCGCGTGCCCGGTGAGCAGCATCGGGGCCAGCACGATCAGGTTGGCCAGCGCGATCGTGAAGACGGCCTGCTTCCAGTCCATGCCGAGCGCGACGAGGCCTGAGGCCAGCAGCCAGGACGGGATGTTGTGGGCCATCCCGATCCACAGGGCGGCGAAGTTGTACGTCGTCCACCGGCGCCGCTCCAGGGGCACGGGCAGCAGGTCGTCGTTGACGAAGCGGGGGTCGTCGGGGACGGCGCCCGGAGCGAGTTCGATCCGGGCCGACGGGTCGGTCATCCGCTCGCCGGGCGGGGGTGGTGGGACAGGTGGGACGGTCGCGGTCATGGTGGCGTGACCCTTCGCTCGGGAGGTGTGCCGTGCGGGGCGCGGGTGTGGGTGCGCGGCGTGCGGGTGGGTGGCCCGGAGTCGCCGCGTGCGGGGTCAGGCGGACAGTGCGGGGATGACCGTGGAGCCGTAGGCGTCGATGGTCGCCTCCCGTGCGTCGTGCATGTTGTAGACGGCGAACTGGTCGACGCCCAGGTCACGCAGGGCCTGGAGCTTCTCGATGTGGGCCTCGGCGGGCCCCAGCAGACAGAACCGGTCCACGATCTCGTCGGGGACGAAGGCCGTGTCCGGGTTACCTGTGCGACCGTGATGGCTGTAGTCGTATCCCGAGCGGCCGGCGATGTACGCGGTGAGGGCATCGGGCACCAGGCCTGAGTGTTCCCCGTAGCGGGTGACGAGGTCGGCCACGTGGTTGCCGACCATCCCGCCGAACCAGCGGCACTGCTCGCGCGCGTGGTCCAGGTCCTCGCTCACATAGGCGGGCGCGGCGACGCAGATGGTGACGGAGTCCGGGTCACGGCCGGCCGCTGCGGCAGCGTCGCGTACCGCCTTGACCATCCACTCGGTGAGGTAGGGGTCGGCAAGCTGGAGGATGAAGCCGTCGGCCTTCTCGCCGGCCAGCGCGAGGGCCTTGGGCCCGTACGCGCCCATCCAGACGGGCAGCCTGCCGTCCTTCACCCACGGGAGCTGCACCGGCTGTCCGTCGACGGTGGCCTCGCGGCCCTCGGCGAGGTCCCGGATCACCTCGATGGCCTCACCGAGCCGGGCCAGCGTGTTCGGCCTGCGGCCCGCCACGCGCATCGCCGAGTCGCCGCGGCCGATGCCGCAGACGGTGCGGTTGCCGTACATGTCGTTGAGCGTGGCGAACGTGGAGGCGGTGACCTCCCAGGTGCGGGTCCCCGGGTTCGTCACCATCGGCCCGACGATCAGCCGCTCGGTGTGCTCCAGGATCCGGCTGTAGATGACGAAGGGCTCCTGCCAGAGCACCGCCGAGTCGAAGGTCCAGCCGTAGCGGAAGCCGTTGCGTTCCGCGCGGCGCATGAGTCCGACGACGGCCGATGCGGGCGGGTCGGTCTGGAGGACGAGTCCAAAATCCATGACAGATGCTCCTGTTCGAAGTACTGACACATGGCGCGCGCGGGAGGGGGACAATCCTGGACCTCTTCCCCGGCTTTGGGAAGGGGCAGTCTACGCGCGAAGCGTCCCCGTGCACGGAGCGTGGACGGCGGGTCATCCGGCAGCCCGGCGGCGGTCAGTCCCCGTCCGCCGTCCGGGGGACGCCCGTCCGGCCGAGCGCGGCGGCGGACTCCCTTCGGCGCCGCTGTTGGGCCACGTCGGCGACAGGGGCGGACAGCATGAGAGCGCGGGTGTAGGGGTGTTGGGGATCGGTGGTGACGGCGTCGGCGTCACCGGTCTCCACCAGGGCCCCGCCCCGGATCACCGCCACCCGGTGGCTCATGAAGCGCACGACCGAGAGGTCGTGGGTGACGAAGAGGTAGGCGAGGCCCGTCTCCTCCTGGATCTCCAGCAGCAGTTCGAGCACCGTCCGCTGGGTGGTCAGGTCGAGCGCGGACACCGGTTCGTCGCAGATCACGAGCCGCGGGCGCAGGGCGAGCGCGCGGGCGATGGCGACCCGTTGGCGCTGGCCGCCGGAGAACTCCCGGGGCAGGCGGCCCGCCGCGTCCGAGGGGAGGTGGACCCGGGCGAGGAGGTCACCCACCCGGCCGCGTGCCTCACGGGCACTCACCCCGTGTCCCAGGAGGGGCTCTCCGAGGGTGTCCCCGACGGTGCGTGAGGGGTTCAGCGAGGTGTACGGGTCCTGGAAGACGACCTGGAGGTCGCGGCTCAGCGCCCGGCGGCGTGCGGCCCCCGCCGTGTCGATGCGTTCGCCGTCGAAGGTGATGCTGCCGGAGCGGGCCGGGACGAGCCCGAGTACCGCTCGCCCGATGGTCGTCTTGCCCGAGCCGGACTCGCCGACCAGGCCCAGGGTCTCCCCGGGCCTGATGTCGAGGGAAACTCCCTTGAGGATCTCGGTGCGCGGGGCGCGCCGGCCCTTGCCGGGGTAGGAGACCCGCAGGTCCCTGATCCGGAGCAGGGCGTCGGCGTACTCGGATTCGGTGGTGCCGGTGCTGGTCATGCGGTGGCCTTCCTCGCCTCTCGGGGCTGCCAGGGCGCCCGGCCCTGGGCCTCGTCCAGGACCGCGCCGAGCAGGGTCCGGGTGTACGGATCCCTGGGGGCGCCGAGTACCTGGTCGGTGGTGCCCGTCTCCACGATCCGTCCCTCGCTCATCACGGCGACGCGGTCGCAGAGGTCCGCCACGACCCCGAGGTTGTGGGTCACCAGGAGCACGCCGAGGCCGCGTTCCTGCTGGAGTCTGCGCAGCAGGGCGAGTATCTCGGCCTGGACCCGGACGTCCAGCGCGGTGGTGGGCTCGTCGGCGATGAGGAGTTCCGGGTCGCAGGACATCGCTCCGGCGATCAGGACGCGCTGGGCCATACCACCGGAGATCTCGTGCGGGTACAGCCTCATCGTCCGTCCAGGATCGGGGATCTCCACCAGGCGCAGCAGGTCGAGAGCCCGGCCTGCGGCCTCCTTGCGCGAGATGCCCAGGACATGGCGCATGGGTTCCATGAGCTGGCTGCCGATGGTGAAGGCGGGGTCGAGATTGCTCATGGGTTCCTGCGGGACGTAGGCCACGGTGCCTCCCCTCAGCGCGCGACGGGCGCGCTCGGGCAGTCCCACGACCTCCTGTCCCTTGATCATGACGCTGCCCGAGGCGACCCGGCCGCCCTCGGGCAGGATCCCGAGCACCGAGAAGGCGGTCTGGGTCTTGCCGGAGCCCGACTCCCCCACGAGGCCGAGGATTTCACCGGAGCGCACATCGAGGCCGATGCCGTGCACGACCTCCTTGGCGGTGCCGTCAGGGCGGGCGTAGGCGACGGTGAGACCCCGCACCGAAAGCAGCGCCTGCGGGTCCTGCGGGGCGTCGTCGAGGTCCTGCGTGGGACGGGGCTCGACGGTGCGGGCACTCGCGCGCCGCCCGGACCGCTCGCCGCCGCGGTCCTCCAGTACGTCGCGCAGTGCTCCGGCGAGCAGCACGAGAGCGCCGTTCGTCAGGCCGAGAGCGAGTCCTGGCCACAGGATGAGCCGCGGTGCGCGCTGGATGTTCTGGAACGCCTCGTTGAGCATGGCACCCCAGGTCGCCGACGAGCCGCTGGCGACGCCGAGGAACTCCAGGCCGGCCTGGAGTCCGATGGCGATTCCCGCGACGAGGGCGATCTGGATGATCAGGGGACCCCTGACGACGATCAGGATGTGCCGGGCGACGATCCGGGTGTCGGACAGCCCGGACACCTTGGCCGCGTCGACGTACAGCTCCTTGCGTACGTTGGCGACGATGCCGCGGACCAGCCGGAAGAAGCCGGGGGCCACGAGCACCCCGAGCACGATCATCAGCACCCATACGTTGGGGCCGAGGATGGCGCGGGAGGCGAGGAGCACCACCATCGCGGGCAGCGCCATGACGAGGTTGACGGCCCAGTTGGCGACGGAGTCGAACCTGCCGCCGTAGTAACCGGCGTACAGACCGCTGGGCACGCCCAGGGCGAGCGCGATCGCCAGGGCGACCACCGCCCCGCCCAGGGTGTTGCGTCCGCCGTACAGGATGCGCGAGAGGATGTCCCGCCCCGCGGAGTCCATGCCCATGGGATGCGCACTGCCGGGTGCCGCGAACGCGTCGCCGAGCGAGGAGATGTCCGGGGCCTGTGGTGCGAGCAGGGGCGCGAGGACGACGCCTGCGACGAGCAGGAGCAGCACCCCCGCGGAGATCGTGCCGAGCGGGTTGCGCAGGAGCGCGCGCAGACTGCCGCCGGCCGGGAGTTTCCCGCTCATGCGGCCCTCGCCTTCGGGTTGAGCCAGCCGATCATGGTGTCGACCAGCAGGTTGATCAGGACGACACCGATCACGGTGAGCATGACGAGCGCCATGATCACGGGTATGTCGCCGCGGGTGGTGTAGGTGACGGTCATGCTTCCGATCCCGGGGAGGCCGAAGATCTGCTCCACGAGCACCGCGCCACCGAGCAGGCCCACGAACTGCATGCCGAGGACGGAGAGCGCCGGGGCGGAGGCGTTGCGCAGGACGTGCCGGAACACGATCCGGGAGGTGGGCAGTCCGCGGGCGCGCAGGGTGCGGACGTAGTCCTGGCGCAGTACGTCCACGACCGCGCCCCTGACCTGCTGCGAGACCCCGGCGACCGAGGCGACCGCGAGAGAGAGGACCGGCAGGGTGATGGTGGAGAGCCAGCCGCTGGGCGACTCGCCGAACGGGGTGTAGCCGATCGCCGGGAACCAGTTCAGGTTGACGGCGAAGACCAGCACGATGACCAGGGTGACGAGGAAGCCGGGCAGGGCGTACCCGACCACCCCGAGGATCTGTACGAAGCGGTCGGCCGCCCCGCGCCGGACACCCGCCCAGACGCCGAGCAGGAACGACACGACGGTGGTGACGAGGGTGACCCCCAGTGTGAGGCTCGCGGTGACCGGCAGCCGGCTCGCGACCGTGGTCCCGACGTCCTCGCTGGTGAACCAGGAGGTGCCGAGGTCGCCGCGTACGGCGTGGGCCAGCCAGTCGGCGTACTGCGCGAGGACAGGCCGGTCGAGGCCGAGCGAGGCGTTCTTCGCGTCGACGGCCGCCTGGTCGGCCCCCTGGCCGAGGAGTTGTCTGCCGACGTCCGCGTCGGAGAGGGACAGCAGCACATAGGAGAGGAGGGAGATGACGACCAGGAGCACAGCCCCCGCCGCGATCCTGCGGGCGATGAAGTTCAGCACGGCACTCGGTATCTGTCGGGCACCCGGCGGGCGGTCATGACGTGGGGGCGTAGTTGTAGATGGAGGGAACGGCCATGCCGGACTGCGGGGTGATCTTCACTGTGCCGTCCGAGACGTGCAGGTAGGTCATCCGGTAGAAGGGCACGAACCAGCCTTCATCGACGAGGTGGTCGTTGAGGTCCTTGGCCGCCTGCTCCGCCTCGGAGTCCGAGCCGGTCCTGATCCGCGGGATCAGTTTGCGCACGGTGGCGTCGGTGGTGCCGAACATGTTGAACGCGCCGGGGGTCACCAGCTCGTTGACGACGACCCAGTCGGACGAGGACTGCCCCAGGTTCATGACCATGCCGGAGTAGGCACGGTCGGTGAACACCTTCTGCACGGCCGAGCTGCTGTCGAGGTCGTCCCAGACCAGCTTGACGCCGATGGCCTTGAGGTCGGTGGTGAGGGACGCGGCCAGGGCGTCGTTGACGATCGCGGCCATCCGCGGCAGTTTCAGGGTGAAGCCCTTGGCGTAGCCGGCCGCCTTCAGCAAGCTCCTGGCCCGGTCGGGGTCGTGGGCGTAGTGGGTGTCGAGCGCCGGGTCGTAGCCCTTGGTGTCGGGGCCGAAGACCTGGTCCGTGACCGTTCCCCTCTTCTGCCGGATGGTGGTGAGCATCGCCTCGCGGTCGATCGCGAGGTTGAGGGCCTGGCGTACCCGGGCGTCCTTGAGCGCGGGGGTGAGCACACCGCCGCGGTCGAACAACAGCAGCCCCTGGAAGTCGAATTCCTGCTCCGTCGTCTTCACCCGGGGGTCGGACTCGACACTGATCTGCTGGTCGGCGTTCTGCAGGAGGGCCGCGCCGACCTGCCCTGTCCTGATGCCATTGACGATCGCCGTCTCGTTGTCGAAGAAGCTGATCGTGAGGTCCTCGTAGGGCAGTTCCTCGCCCCAGTAGTCCTTGTTGCGTTCGTAGACCCACTTGGTCCCGATGGTCGTCCTCGCCTTGACGAGACGGTAGGGGCCCGTGCCGTCCGGGGTGGTCTTGAGGCTGTCGGCCTTCGTGAACCTGGCGGGGTTCGCCATCAGTCCGGCAGCGTCGCTCAGGTAGAACAGCATGGCGGGGTCGGCCTGCTCGAGCCTGAGGGTCACATGGGCGGAGTCCACGACCTCGACCGCCTTCAGGCCGTTCAGCCATTTCGCGTCCGCGCCGCCGCCCTCCTTGAAGTGCTCCAGGTTCGCCTTGACGGCCGCCGCGTCGAAGGCGGTGCCGTCGGCGAACTCGACGTCGTCGCGCAGGGTGAGCGCGAGCTCGGTGGAGTCCTCGTTGTACGTCCACCCGGTGGCGAGCATCGGGCTGAACTCACCGTCCGGCTCACGCTTGAGGAGTGTGTCGTAGGTCGCCTGGAAGAACGGCAGCGCGCTGCCGACGGCCTGTGCCGGGTCGAGGCTCTGCGGGAAGGTCAGCGTGGCGATGTCCAGTTGCGAGCCGCCGGCGCTCTTGGTGCCCTGGCCCGCGCACCCCGCGAGGGCCAGGGAGATCGCCAGGGCGGCGGCAAGTGCCCCGCTCCGAGTGGTTCTGCTCATGAGTTTCGCTCCGTCCGGAGGACCGGGGTGGGACGTCCCGGGTGAGAGTGGCGGTGAGCCTACACACGGAATTAACCAGTTGGTAGGTTTTTACGTTGCGGGTTCTGCCGCCTGGTAAATTCCGGGGCAGTGTGACGAACCCGCAGGTCAAGGCGGACGACGGCAGGAGGCCGCCGAGTTGAGTGACCGATCCGACGACGCCCCGCCACGCCTGTCCAAGGGCGAGCGCACCCGCGCCCGCATCCTCGGCTCGGCGACGGACCTCTTCTCCCGCGCCGGCTTCAACGCGGTCTCGCTGCGCGACATCGCCGCGCACGCCGGGATCACCCACGCCGGGCTGCTCCACCACTTCCCCGGCAAGGAGGCGGTCCTCCTCGAAGTGCTGGCGCAGCGGGATCGCACGGACGCGCAGACCGTCTTCCCCGACATCGTCCGGCCGGGGACACCGGCCGAGGCGTCCGAGCGGCTGCGCGGCCTGATCGACCTGGTGGTGCGCAACAGCCGGACGCATGGCATGGTCGCGCTCTACACGAAGCTGTCCGCCGAGGCGACCGAACCCGGCCATCCCGCGCACCACTACTTCAAGGAGCGTTACCGCGTCGTCAGGGCGGAGCTGACCGGGCTCGTCCGGGCCCTGCAGGCCGAGGCCGATTCGCCCGTCGTCGTGGACCCCGGCGTCGTGGCGGTGCAGTTGCTCGCACTGATGGACGGCCTGCAGACCCAGTGGCTGCTGGAGCCCGAGGCCGTGCCGATGGAGGCACTGGTCCGCGCCTTCCTGACCCGGCTCGGACTCGCGCCCGATGGCGACGCGGGACGGGGCCCCGTCAGCGCGTGAGCGTCGCGAGTGCGGCATCGGCCGTGTTTCTGTGACCGGCCGCGTTGGGGTGGAACCCCGCCGCCTGCGCGGTGTCCTCGGGCTCGATCCAGCGCACGCCCTCCGGCTTGCACGCGTCGTGGCCCACGGAGGGGGCGTACGCGTCGACGTACACGTCCCCCCGCTCCCCCGCCTGCCGCGCGAGCATCGAGTTGAGCTGCTTCTCCTTGTCCCTGATCCAGGGGAAGTCACCGGTCGCGAGCGGCACGGTCGGGCGGCAGGCCGTGCCGTCGTCGGGGAGGATCGCGGGATATCCCACCACCAGCACCCTGGCCCGCGGTGATCTGCCGTGGATCTCCGCCAGTACCGCCGCGATCCGCGGGCCGGTGGAGGCGATGCGCGAGCCGACCTCGTCGGTGCCGAGCAGCGTGAAGCTGTCCTTGCAGGGTGCGCCGTCCGGGACCAGCCCGCCGAGGACGGCACAGCGCGTGAGGATGCCGGTCAGATCGAGGTCGTTGCCGCCGACACCGAGGGTGACCAGGGTGGTGTCGGGTCGCAGCGCGTCGAGCTGCGGGGGCGCCGCCCCCTGCGGCTGCGTCATATGGCCGGTGTCGGCCCCCGCACAGGTGACGTCGGCGTACGAGGCCGCGCCGAGCTCCGCCGCGAGCAGGGACGGGTAGTTCCTGGCCGAACGGCCGCAGGCCCCGTCGGCCGGGTCGGGCACGCCGGGCCCGGAGCTGAAGGAGTCGCCGAGCGCGACGTATCTGACGGCCTCGTCGCCGCGCGCGTCCGGACGCTCCCGGGGGCCGGCGTGGGCGGCGCCGGCGGAGGCGGCCAGCGCTGCCATGACGGCTGCGGCGGCGAGCGGGACGCGCACGGCCCGGCGGGTGCGGCCGGAGCGTCCGGCCCGCGGAGAGGGCTGGCTGGCAGGGGACATGACCGTTCCTCGATTCATGCAGGGAAAGGAGGCGCGGCCTCAGGACGCGGTGCACTGCATCGTCCCGGAGCGGCGCGGCTCGAGCGCGAAAACCGTACGTTGAACGGTTTCTACCCGTCAAGGGGTATCGCACAGGGGTCTCGCGAGGCGGGTCACCACCCCTGCGCCGTACGGCTGCCACATACGCGTGGCCCCTTGACGTCTAAAACCGATCAATTTACGGTTTTCAGAAAAACCTCACCCACCCCGACCCGTTAGGTGCCGTATGACCCAGCAGACCCCGCCTCCGCCGGCCGCGGAACCGGCAGCTCCGCGGCTCTCCCTCACCGAGAAAGCCTCGCTGACCAGTGGCGCAGGTGACTTCGTCACGGCCTCCGCGCCCGAGGCGGGCATCCCCGCGGTCACCATGTCCGACGGCCCGCACGGACTGCGGCTGCCCAAGGAGAGCGGTGACGGGGGCCAGGTGGATCTGCACAGCGCGGCCCCGGCCACCTGCTATCCGCCCGCCGTGGCGCTCGGCAGCAGCTGGGACCCCGAGCTCGCCCGGCGCGTGGGAAGTGCGCTCGCCGACGAGGCGGCCTCGCACGGGATCCGGGTGCTGCTCGGCCCCGGCATCAACATCAAGCGGTCCCCGCTGTGCGGGCGGAATTTCGAGTACTTCTCCGAGGACCCGCTGCTCACGGCCGAGCTGGGCGGCGCCATGGTCCGGGGGCTCCAGGGGTCGGGCGTCGGCGCGGCGCTCAAGCACTACGCGGCGAACAACCAGGAGACCGACCGCATGCGCGTCAGCGCCGACATCGACGAGCGCCCGTTGCGCGAGATCTATCTGCGGGCCTTCGAACGCATCGTCCGCCGCGACCGCCCCTGGTCCGTCATGTGCTCGTACAACGCGGTCAACGGCACCCTCGCCTCCGAGAACGCCAGGCTGCTCACGGGCATCCTGCGCACCGAATGGGGCTTCGACGGCATCGTGATGTCCGACTGGGGCGCCGTACGCGATCGGGTCGCCGCACTCCGCGCCGGACTCGACCTCCAGATGCCGGGCACGCAGGGGCGCACCGACGCCGAGGTCGTCGCCGCGGTGACGGCGGGGGAGCTCGACGAGTCGGTGCTCGACACCTCCGTCGAGCGGCTGGCCCGCTTCGCCCGCCGCACGGACGAGGGCGGCGCGCGGCCCGGCCCCCGGATGACGGCCGACGAGCACCACCGTCTCGCCGGGGAGGCCGCCGACCGGTGCGTCGTACTCCTGAAGAACCAGCAGGACATCCTGCCGCTCGACCCGTCGAGCGGCAGCGTCGCCGTCATCGGCGAGCTCGCCCGCACCCCGCGCTACCAGGGCGCGGGCAGCTCCCAGGTCACCCCGACCCGACTCGACACCCCCCTGGAGCAACTGCGCGAACTGACTGACGGCGCCCGGGTGGACTTCGCCCCCGGCTACCCGGCCCCCGAGGGCACGGCGGCGGAGACGGCCGAGGCGCTGGGCGACGATGCCGTACGGCTGGCGGCTGCGAGCGACACCGTGGTCGTCTTCCTCGGCCTGTCGGCCGCCGACGAGTCCGAAGGCTTCGACCGCACCCACATCGACCTGCCGGACGACCAACTGCGGCTGTTGGAACGCCTGGTGGCTGCCAACCCGCGCGTCGCCGTCGTACTGTCCAACGGCGGTGTGGTACGCACCGCCCCCTGGCACGACACCGTGCCCGCCCTGGTCGAGGGCTGGCTGCTCGGCCAGGCGGGCGGCGGCGCGCTGGCCCGGGTCCTCCTCGGCGCCGTCAACCCGTCGGGCAAGCTGGCCGAGACCGTGCCGCTGCGCCTCGATGACTCACCGAGCCATCTCTCCTTCCCCGGCGAGGAAGGACATGTCCGTTACGGCGAGGGGGTCTTCGTCGGGTACCGGGGCTACGACGCCGTCGCCCGCGAGGTCGCGTTCCCCTTCGGCCACGGCCTGTCCTACACGTCCTTCGCCTACTCCGGCCTGCGTGCCGTACAGGACGGTGACGCCCTCTCGGTGACCGTCACCGTCACCAACACGGGTCGTCACGCCGGACGGGAGGTCGTCCAGATCTACAGCACCGGACCGGCCGGCTCAGCGGTCGCCCGCCCCCCGAGGGAGCTGCGCGGCTTCGCGTCCGTGACCCTCGCCCCCGGCGAGAGCCGCGAGGTGACCGTGGAGACGGCGCGCGCCGAACTCGCCTACTACAGCGCACGCGAGAGCACCTGGCGGGTCGAGGGCGGTGACTACGGAATCGAGGCCGGCTCGTCCTCCCGTGACATCCGGCAGTCGGCCGTGATCAGCGTCGCGGGCGACCTCTCGGGCGTCCCGCTGAGCGGCCGCAGCACGATCGCGGAGTGGCTGAGCCACCCGGTCGGCGGCCCGCTGCTGATGGAGAGGTTCACGGCCGCTCGGGCGGGGGCGGGGGCGGCGGCCGGTGCCATGGAGAATCCGACGATGGCGCGGTTCCTCTCCGGGACGCCGCTGGATGTGATCGCCGAGTTCCCGCAGAGCCCCGTGGGCCCCGAAGGGGTGGCGGAACTGACGGCGCTGGCCGCCGGGGGCGTACCTCCCGCGGACGCGTGAGCTGACGGGCCGGCCTTGGGCGGTGCGGCGCAGCTGCACGTGGGGTGCGGGTTCCGGCGGCGACCGCCGGAACCCGCACCCCCCTTCTCAGGCCTCCGCGTCGAGGGCGAGCAGCCGCATGACGTCGTCGATCGGCTGCTCCATGTCCGTCGTACGGTCGATGAGCCACTGGAGCTGGATGCCGTCGGCCACCGCGAGCAGCAGCACCGCGAGCCGCTCGGCGGGGATCTCCGTGGTCATCCGCCCCTCGTCCATCCGCGCCTGGACGAAGCCGGCGACGCGCTCCCGCAGCACCGGATAGCGCTGCGCGAAGTGCGCGTGCGCCGGGTGCTCCGGGTCGCCGGCCGCCGCCGCCATCGAGACGAACAGCTCTACGAGCCCGGGGGTGTTCACGCCCTCGCGGATGATCTCGCGATAGCTCTCGGGGCTGCTGCGCTCGTCCTGCCGTGCCTGGGCGGTCTCGTCACGCATCCTCAGGACCTGGGTGAGCAGATCCTCCTTGGAGCTGAAGTAGTGCATCAGACCGGGCAGGCTGAGACTGCACCTGGCGGCCACCTTGCGCAGTGACGTGCCGCGGTACCCCTCGGTGGCGAAGATCTCCAGCGCCGCCTGAAGGATCTCGGTACGCTTCGCCTCGCCCTTTTCGTACGGGCCACGTTTCGCCATGCTCAGCAGCCTAACCGGCGCTGCCGACACCGGCGGATCCGGCCGCGGGGTGTCCACCGGGCCCGCCGCCCCCTTCGGGTATGCGGCCTGACCTGGCGAGCGAGCCCAGCCATACGGCGGACGGCTTGGGCGTACGGGCGAAGGTCCGCGCGTCGACCGCGATCAGCCCGAACGTCGGCCGGTAGGAGCCCCACTCGTAGTTGTCCAGTGCGCTCCAGTGCAGATAGCCACGGACGTCGATCCCGTCCCGCATCGCCGAGGCGAGGCCCGCCAGCGCCGCCGTGGTGTAGGCGATGCGCTGCTCGTCGTCGGACGTGGCGATGCCGTTCTCCGTGACCAGGACCGGGACGTGCGGGCCGACGACGTCAGCGGTGTGCCGTACGGCCTCCCCCAGCGCATCGGGGTAGATCTCCCAGCCGGTCAGCGTGGTGGGGACGCCCTGCGGGACGGGCACCGGTCCTTCGTCACCGATCCGGTGGCGGGTGTAGGCCTGGACGCCGATCCAGTCGTCCTCGCGGGCGGCCTCCAGATAGATGTCCTCACGGGGCCTGGCGTACGCCTCCGTGGCCACGTCCGCGCCGGGTTCGGCCTGGTAGACCTGGTTGGCGACCGTCCATCCCACCTGGAGTGCGGGGTCGGCGGCCTTCAGGACCGCGGTGGCGGCCCGGTGGGCACGGATCAGCGCCTGCGCGACGGTGGCGTCGGGCTCCACGGAACCGGGGTCGAGTGCGACACCTGTACGCTCGTCGCTCGTCGGCCGCCCGGCGCCGTCGCCCGCCGCGGGGCCGGCCCCCCGGATCAGGGCGTGCATCAGCGCGATCATGTTCGGTTCGTTGATGGTGGCCACATGACGGACGCCCGGCAGCAGGATCTCCGTGGCGACGCGCGCGTACGCGGCGAACAGCTCCGCCGAGTCGGGTGAGGCCCAGCCGCCGAGCTCGCTGAACCAACGCGGCGAGGTGAAGTGATGCAGCGTCACCACCGGCGCGAGACCACGCTCAAGGGCTCCGCCCACCATGGCGCGGTAGTGCGCGACGGCAGCACGTGACACCCGCCCGCGCTCGGGTTCGATCCGGGCCCACTCGATGCTGAACCGGTAGGCGTTGAAGCCGAGTTCACTGAGCAGGTCCATGTCCTCGGGCCAGCGGTGGAAGCTGTCGGCCGCGTCCGCGCTGCGCTCGGCCACGAACGTCCCCGGCCGGTTCTCGATGGCCCACCAGTCGCTGGAGACGTTGTTCCCCTCGACCTGGTGGGCGGAGGTGGAGGCGCCCAGCAGGAAGCCTTCCGGGAGTGTGAGACCTGGCCCGGTCGGGGGCGTCATAGGGGAGCTCCTTCCGCATCGGAACGGGGCCGGCGGAGGCCGATGCCACCACTCCATGAAAAGCGTTCATTGATCGGTTTTCGTGTTAGCGTACAGGCGCACCTGGCCCGCAGGAAGGGGCAACCGCCCCAGCGCCCCACCGAAGGCGCCCGGTTCACACATCAGCAGGGAGCAGCCCATGGAGGAGCAGTTGAACGCCGTCATCCCCCAGACGGGGCACCGGGACACGGCCGCTCCAGGTCCGGGCCCGCACACCTCGGGACTCTGGCGGATCCACACCGCTGACGACCGGCTGACCGCGGTGGCCCGGACCGTCGAGACCCTGCTCGAACCCCATGCGGGCACCGGCTCGGACGCCTCGGGTTCGCCCGCGACCCTCACGCTCGGCCTCGACGAGACGCTCCGGCCGCACGGCGGGACCGTGGGCGTCGCGCCCTGCGGCGCCGCGGGACCGGTCGACGAGTCCTACCGCCTCGACGTCACCGGGTCCGGCATCGACTGCCGGGCGGCCACCCCCGCCGGGGTGTTCCGGGCGGCGACCACGGCGCTCCAGTTGATCGCCACCTCCTCCGGCCCCATCCCCCGCCAGGAGCTGCACGACGCCCCCCGGTACGCCTGGCGCGGCCTCCTGGTCGACCCGGCCCGCCACCATCTCGCGCCCGGCGAGGTGCGCCGCCTCATCGATCTGGCTGCGCTCTACAAGCTCAACGTGCTGCACCTGCACCTGACGGACAACGAGGGCTGGCGCATCGAGGTCCCCGGCATCCCCGGGCTCACCGCCGCAGGGCCCGACGACGCCCCGCGCGGCTTCTACACCACCGAGGAGTACCGCGCCCTCCAGCGGTACGCCGCCGAACGCTTCGTGACGGTCGTCCCCGAGATCGACCTGCCGGGGCACTGCGCCACCCTGCGCGAGGCGCTGCCCGGACTCCCGGACGCGCCGGCGCCCGAGGGTCTGAAGGGCCGCTTCCCGTTCGTCCCGCCACTCGACCTCGCGGACCCCGACACCCGGGCGGCCGTGGCCTCGGTCATCGCCGATGTGTGCCGGGTGACCGAGGGACCGTTCGTCCACATCGGCGGCGACGAGGCCGTCGGGACGACCCCGGCCGCCTTCGCGCACGCTATCCGCGAACTGCGCTCACTCGTACGGGAGTCGGGGAAGCGTCCGCTGGGCTGGCAGGAGTCCTCCCGCGCCGGGGCCGGCGAGGACGACATCGCCCAGTTCTGGGTGGACGTGCCGATGATGGACCTGCCGGACACCCCGGAGGAGCTCGCGGACCGCCCCGAACTGCTCGCGGCCGGCCACACCCCCGAGCTGATCGCTGCGCTCAAGAACTTCTTCGCCCCCAGCGACGACGACCTCGCCCGCATCCTCGAAGGCGGCGCCCGCGTACTCCTGTCCCCGCAGTCCCACCTCTACCTGGACCGGGCGTACACCCCCGAGGTCGTCCCGCCCGCCCAGGCCGCGGACGCCGGGCGCCTCGGGTTCCCCTCCTACCGGCCACTCGGCGTGCGGCACACCGCCGCCTGGGACCCGGCCTCCCACGCGGTCCCCGACGACCGCGTCGCCGGCGTCGAGGCGACGGTCTTCGCCGAGTCGGTCGAGGGACTCGACGACGTGACGTTCCTGCTCCTGCCCCGCCTGCCGTCCGTCGCGGAGGCCGCGTGGACCGGCCGCCCGCCGCACTGGGACGGCCACCGCCACCGCCTCGCCCTCCACGCGCGCCTCTGGCAGCAGCGCGGACTCAGCCATTTCGCCTCGACGGAGATCCCCTGGGACAGCCGTGATGCCAGGGAATGAGAGTTCTGTCAGCTAAAGGTATCGTTTATGGCGTTTGGTCGTTGTATCGACCTCTTCGGCAGTAGCGATCCGCCCCTGTGAGGACGGTGAATTCCCGCACGTCTCACCGCGTAAGCGATTCAAGCGGAAGGATCGACCATGGGCACGGTCACGACGATCGACGGCACGGACATCTACTACAAGGACTGGGGCCCGCGCGACGCCCAGCCGATCGTGTTCCACCACGGCTGGCCGCTCAGCGCGGACGACTGGGACAGCCAGATGCTCTTCTTCCTCGCCCAGGGCTACCGAGTGATCGCCCACGACCGACGGGGGCACGGGCGCTCCTCCCAGAGCACCGACGGGCACGACATGGACACCTACGCCTCCGACGTACGGACGCTGGCCGAAGCGCTGGGCCTGCGCGGCGCGGTCCACATCGGGCACTCCACCGGCGGCGGCGAAGTCGCCCGCTACGTCGCCCGGTCCGAGCCCGGGCGGGTGGCGAAGGCCGTGCTCGTCAGTGCGGTGCCACCGGTCATGCTGAAGTCCGCGTCGAATCCGGGCGGCCTGCCGATCGAGGTCTTCGACGGGTTCCGCGCCGCCCTGGCCGCCAATCGCGCACAGTTCTACGTCGAGGTGCCGTCGGGTCCGTTCTACGGATTCAACCGTCCCGGTGCCGAGGTGTCGCAGGGGCTGATCGACAACTGGTGGAGGCAGGGCATGCGGGGCGCGGCCAACGCCCATTACGAGTGCATCAAGGCCTTCTCGGAGACCGACTTCACCGAGGACCTCAAGAAGATCGAGGTGCCGGTCCTGGTCGCCCACGGCACCGACGACCAGATCGTGCCCTACGAGGACGCCGGGCCCCTGTCGGCGAAGCTGCTTCCGAACGGCAGGCTGAAGAGCTACGAGGGCTACCCCCACGGGATGCTCTCGACGCATCCGGACGTCATCAACCCCGACCTCCTGGCGTTCGTGAAGGAGTAGGGAATCCGTCAGCGATCGCCGGTGCGGGCTCCTCTTCCGACGCCCGTCCCGGTCATTCCGTCGGCAGGGTCGAGGCCCACTCGGTCAGCAGCTTCACGTAGAGCGCCGGGTCGAATCGGTGCATCATGTGGTGCGCTTCCGGATGCGACGCATAGTCGACCCTGACGCCTGCGGACGACATGATGTCCTGAGCCTTCTGCGCCTGCTCGTCGGACAACGCCCCGACGAGACCGCCCGTCCGCGGGTCGACGGCCCGGTTGTGGTGGGTGATGAGCACGGGTGTCCTGACCTGCGCCAGCATCCGGTCGTGGGGGGCATTCAGGCTGGCGGTTCCCTCGAAGAACGCCCGCGCCCACTCCGGGTCGTACTCCTTGAGGTTCTGGGGCGGCTCCGCGCCTGCCGGGAGGAATTGCGCGAGCTTGGACGACGAAGCTCGCGCAGCTGCGCAGAAGGCGGCCCAGTCGCCGATGGACCACTGGTCGCCGAGGTGTTTGCTGAGCAGCTCGAAGAACGGTCCCGCCCCCTGGCGGATGTTCTGCCCGAACGCGGGGACGAGCTCGGAGGCGAAGAACGGCGCGTCCTCGCAGAGCGCGCCACGGATCTGGCCGGGGAGCGAATACGCCGACAGCCAGGCGGCCAGGACCCCACCGGACGAGTTCCCCGACACGATGACCGGACGCCGGATCACCAGCGAGATGAAGCGCACCAGGTCGTTCCCGAAGTTGTCGAGGCTGTACCGCTTCGGCGTCCAGGTGCTCCGTCCCTGCCCACGCAGGTCGACGGCGAACACGTGGAAGTCCTCGGCCAGGAGCTCGATCGCCGGCTCGTAGCTCCACCAGGAGCCCGTCTGCTCGGGAACGAGCAGGAGTGCGGGCCTGTCCGGTGACCCCGCCTCCGCGTAGTTCATCGTGATCTCGCCGAGGTTCACCTGTTTCTCGGGGTAAGCGTGAGCAACGAAGACGTCGCGATGCGCGGGCTTCGGAGTGGTGGCCACCTTGTCGTTCATACATGCCTCCTGATGTCGGGTGACGGCGTCTTCTTGTCCCGTCCACGATCGACGCGTCCAGCGACGGTCCCTGCCTTCGGCCGCCGGGCTGCTCGATATATCTTGTATATCTAGTAGTCGAAGTAGACTGCAACGAGATCAGGTATCGCCGAGGAGACCGAAGTGAAGCCAGCAGAGCTCGATGACGACGGCCGCCGCCTGCTCAACCAGCTGTTCGGCAAGTGGTCCATGCTGGTGTTGGACGCGTTGTGCGAGCGTCCCCGGCGCTTCAACGAACTTCGGCAACAACTGCCGGCCGTCACACCGAAGTCCCTGACTGCGTGCCTGCGGCGGCTGGAGCGCGACGGCATGGTCGAGCGGGTGGTCGTGTCCACGGAGCCGGTGGCGGTCGAGTACGGCGTCACGCCCCTGGGCCGGACGCTGAGGCTCCCTCTGCAAGCCATGATGGAATGGTTCGTCGACCATCTCGACGACGTCGAAGCCGCCCGCTCCGGGTACGACGAGCAGCGCTCGCCCAGCTGACACGCCCGGCGGACCGCTCAGAGGTACTGGGACAAGCCCCTGGGCACGTACGCCCCATGCCCCGCACGCCCGACGTAGCCGCCCTTCTCGATGACCGGGACACCGCGCGACAGGACCGTCTCGACCCGCCCCGTGATCCGCTTGCCCTCGTACGCCGAGTAGTCGACGTTCATGTGGTGCGTCGCGGCGGAGATGGTCTGCTCGGCGGCCGGGTCGTACACGACGACGTCCGCGTCCGAACCCGGCGCGATCGTCCCCTTCCTCGGATAGAGGCCGAACATCCGGGCCGGCGCCGCACACGCGATCTCGATCCAGCGGCGGCGCGAGATGTGTCCGTCCACCACGGCCTGGTGCAGCAGATCCATCCGGTTCTCCACGCCCGGCATGCCGTTGGGGATCTTCGAGAAGTCGCCCCTGCCCAGCTCCTTCTGGCCCGAGAAGCAGAACGGGCAGTGGTCGGTGGAGACGACCTGGAGCTCGTCGTTCCGCAGACCGCGCCAGAGTGCCTCCTGGTGCTCCCGGGGGCGCAGCGGCGTCGAGCAGACGTACTTGGCGCCGTCGAAGCCGGGTTCGGCGAGGTTGTCGGTGGAGAGGAAGAGGTACTGCGGACAGGTCTCGCCGAAGACCGGGAGCCCCTTGTGCCGGGCGGCGGCGATCTCGTCGAGCGCCTCGTCGGCCGAGACATGGACGACGTACAGCGGCGACCCCGCCACCCGGGCGAGCTGGACCGCGCGGTGGGTGGCCTCGGCCTCCAGGGCGACCTTGCGTACGTCGCCGTGGTGGCGCGGATCGGTGCGGCCCTCCGCGAGCGCCTGCTCGACGAGTACGTCGATGGCGATGCCGTTCTCCGCGTGCATCATGATCAGCCCGCCGTTGCCCGCCGCGCGTTGCATGGCACGCAGGATCTGCCCGTCGTCGGAGTAGAAGACCCCGGGATACGCCATGAACAGCTTGAACGAGGTGATGCCTTCCGCCACCAGGCGGTCCATCTCCTTGAGCGTGGACTCGTTGACGTCCGAGAGGATCATGTGGAAGGCGTAGTCGATCGCGCAGTTGCCTTCGGCCTTCCGGTGCCAGGTGTTCAGCCCCTCCTGCAGCGAGCGGCCCATGGTCTGGATGGCGAAGTCCACGATCGTGGTGGTGCCGCCCCAGGCGGCGGCCCGGGTGCCGGTCTCGAAGGTGTCGCTGGCGAAGGTCCCGCCGAACGGCATCTCCATGTGCGTGTGCGCGTCGACGCCGCCGGGGATGACGTACTTCCCGGTGGCGTCGATCCTGCGGTCGGCGCTCCAGCCCGCCGCCGCTTCGGTGCCGTGGGCGGCGAGGGCGGCGACGTGTCCGCCCTCGATGAGTACATCGGCGTGGATCTCGTCCGACGCGGTGATGACGAGACCCCCGTGGATGACGGTGCGGCTCATGACCCCTCCTCGCGGTGGCGGAACCGGCCTACGGACGTAGACGCGGTGCGTGATGACGTACGGGAGAGCGGCCCGCCCCCTGCGGCGGGGGCGGGCCGCGGGGCTCCGGCGCTCAGGTCGCCGCGTGCAGTGCCTCGCCCAGGATCTCCGCGCCCTGCTCGGCCTCGGCGACGGTCAGCGACAGGGGTGGCGCGATCCGCAGGACGCTGGTGTCGTGGCCGCCGCCCTTCCCGATGAGCAGCCCGCCCTCGCGGGCCGCTTCGAGTACGGCCGCCGCGGCCTCCGGGGCGGCCTCGCCGGTGCCGGGTCTCACCAGCTCGATGCCGATCATGAGGCCTCGGCCGCGCACCTCCCGTACGGCCGGGGAGCCCGCCGTGACGGCCCGGAGCCGCTCGATGAGCAGCCCGCCGACCCGCCGGGCGTTGCCCTGGAGGTCGTGCTCAAGCAGATACGAGAGGTTGGCGAGCCCGGCGGCCATGGTGACCGGGGACCCGCCGAACGTCGAGATGGAGTTGGCGTCCAGGCTGTTCATGACGTCGGCCCTGGCGACGACACCGCCGATGGCCATGCCGTTGCCGATGCCCTTGGCGAAGGTGAGGATGTCCGGCGGGCCGTTCGACGCGTGCGCCTGCCAGCCCCAGAAGTGGTCGCCTGTGCGCCCCCAGCCGGTCTGCACCTCGTCGGAGATCCACAGGATGCCGTGCCGGTCGAGGACCTCGCGGAAGGCCGCGTACAGCCCGTCGGGCGGTGCGGTGAACCCGCCGACGCCCTGGACGGGTTCGGCGATCAGTGCCGCAGGCCCCCGGGTGTGGCCGAGCAGGTCCTCCAGATCCGCCACACAGGCCTCGATGAACCGTTCGTCGCTCAGCTCCGCGTACGGTCCCCTGCCGCGGACCCCGCCGTGGACGTACAGCGTCTGGAGCGGCGAGAGGCTGGTGGGCGACCAGGACCTGTTGCCCGTGATCGACACGGTCGAGAACGATCTGCCGTGGTAGCTGTTGCGCATCGCCAGGATCTGGTTCGACCCGCGGTGGGCGGTGGCGAGGAGCAGGGCCGCGTCGTTGGCCTCGGTGCCGGATGTGGTGAAGAAGACCCGGGCGTCGGGGATGCCGGACAGCGCAGCGACGCGTTCGGCGAGTTCGACCATCGGGCGGTTGAGGTAGAGGGTCGAGGAGTGGATGATCCGGCCGGCCTGCTCGGAGACGGCCTTGGTCACCTCGGGCAGGGCGTGCGCGGTCATCGTGGTGAGGATGCCGCCGAAGAAGTCGAGGTAGCGGTTGCCGTCCGCGTCCCAGACATGGCGGCCCTCGCCGTGGGTGAGCTCCAGGGGGTTCCGGTAGTAGAGCGTCAGCCAGTCGGGGCTGACGGCGAGGTGCCGTTCATGGAGTCCGCTCACGGTTCCATCAGCCCCTCGTACGCGTCCGGCCTGCGGTCCCGGTAGAACGCCCACTGCTGGCGGACCTGGTCGATCAGCCCGAAGTCCAGGTCGCGTACGACGAGTTCCTCCTCCTTGTCGCTCGCCACGTCACCGACGAACTGACCGCGCGGGTCGACGAAGTAGCTCGTGCCGTAGAAGTCGTTGTCGCCGTACTCCTCCTGGCCGACCCGGTTGATCGCGGCGATGAAGTACTCGTTGGCGACGGCGGACGCGGGCTGTTCCAGCTGCCACAGATAGCCGGAGAGGCCGCGCGAGGTGGCGGACGGGTTGTACACCAACTGGGCTCCGTTGAGTCCGAGTTGCCGCCATCCCTCGGGGAAGTGCCGGTCGTAGCAGATGTAGACGCCGATCTTGCCGACGGCGGTGTCGAAGACCGGCCAGCCGGCGTTGCCCGGCTTGAAGTAGTACTTCTCCCAGAATCCCTTGACCTGCGGGATGTGGTGCTTGCGGTACTTGCCGAGGTACGAGCCGTCGGCGTCGATCACCGCCGCGGTGTTGTAGTAGAAGCCGGACTGTTCGACCTCGAAGACCGGCACGACGATCACCATGCCCGTCTCCCGGGCGAGGTCGCGCATCCGGCGGACCGTCGGCCCGTCGGGGACAGGCTCGGCCCAGCGATAGTGCTCGGGCTCCTGGACCTGGCAGAAGTAGGGGGCGTTGAACACCTCCTGGAATCCGATGATCTTCGCACCCTGCCGGGCAGCCGCCCGCGCGTGTTCCTCGTGCTTGGCGATCATGGATTCGGTGTCGCCGGTCCAGGTCGCCTGGACGAGTGCGGCGCGTACGACATGGGACATGAGCTGCTCCTTCGACGCGGCGTCAGAGAGCCTCTTCGTTCTCTACGCCCGTAGACACGGTGCATAGGAGGAGAACGTAAGCCCCGTCACACAACGGGGCAAGACCATCGCCGTGAACCGGCGGAGTCGATCATGTTTCACACCCGAGCGGTCCACACCGTCCCGAAGGGCCGCTCGTCCAGTGCCCGAAGGGCCCCGTACGCGGACTGGACGAAGGGTGCGAGCGGGGTGGGAGCCGCGCTCGTGAGGGCCACGAGTCCGGTGCCCGAGCCGGGAAGGAAGCCCGCGAAGGCGGTGAAGCCCCGGGTGCCCCCTGAGTGGTGGAGCAGCGCACCGCCGGGGCGCGGGCGGAGGTTCCAGATGAGGCACAGCCGGGAGCCGGTGCGGGGCACGCTCAGCCGGGGCCGCTGCACCTCGGTCAGCGCGGTGCGCAGTACGGCGTCAGGGGCGGTGTCCGGGTCGAGGAGCGCGGCCAGGACGCGCAGCAGGTCCCGGGCGCTGGAGCGTACGGCTCCCGCCGCGGTCAGCCCGGGCATCAGCAGGGCTGGACGCGGGCGGCCGTGCCAATGCCCGGTGGCCTGGGGGCGGTTGGGGTCGCAGTCGGTGTCGGTGAGGCCGAGCGGGCCGGTCACGCGCTCGGCCAGCAGGGCGGGGTAGTCGTCCCCGGTGCCACCCGCGGCTCTGGCGAGTACGTGGCCCAGCAGGCCCCCGCCGAAGTTGGAGTACAGGACCCGGCTGCCCGGCCGGCTCCGCAGCCGGGTCCGGCGCAGCGAGGCGAGCAGGTCGTCCTCGTGGAAGGCGGCGTACGGATTGCTGAGCCAGCCGCTGCGTACCGCGCGGCCCAGCAGCCCCGGGGGCAGCCGGGGCAGTCCCGAGGTGTGGGTGGCCAGGTGGAGGAGGGTGAGCGGGGGCCCGGGGAGCCGGAAGGGCAGATAGCGGTCGGCGCGGTCGCCGTAGCCGACCTCGCCCCTGGCGGCCAGTTCGGCGAGCAGCAGGGCGGTGAAGGTCTTCGTCAGCGAGCCCGTCTCGAACCGGGTGCTCTCCCCCACCGGGCCGCGGCTGAGCACCGCACGCTCGGCGCCCCGCACCGCCGCGACCGCCGCCGCCGGCCCCTCGGCGGCTGCCAGGAGGGGCTGGAGGCGGTCGGTCAGCGGCGTACGGGTCACACGCTCACCGCTGCTCCGCGGACCGGGCGAGCGCGATGGATCCGGCGACGGCCGCGACGACGACCGTGTGCTGGTGGTCCGTGAAGCGCCGCTGCGGGTCGTCGTCCACCGGGTCGCTGTCCCGGGGCACGAGTCCGTCCTCGTGCTGGAGCGCGGCGACGGCCTCCCAGTCCTCCGCCCGGCAGTAGGGCTCCTCGATCGAGGCGCCCACCACGAGCAGTTCGGTGACCAGGTCCCACTGCCCCACCTCGCGCCAGATGTCGATCCAGACGGGGAGCCAGGTGTGTACGTAGTCGGAGAGTTCGGGCGGCAGTCCGCCCGGGTTGCCGCCCCAGTCGGTGAGGTGGAAGACGGTGTGGGTCATCGCGTAGGCGGTGATCCAGTTGATGGCCCACGGTTCGGGCCGCGCGCCGAGCCAGGTGGCTCCGGCCAGCGCCTTCAGGTCCTCGGTGTGGTCCAGGCCCACGACCCGGGCGGCGTTGGCGACGGCGAGCCGCCGGTTCGGCAGGACCTCCACGCTGCTCACCGACCGCACACGGGAGCGGTGGACGAGCAGACGGTCCAGCGCCTCGTGGCGGTAGCCGCAGCGCACGAAGGGGGCGTACATCTCCAGCGGGTCCGTCATCAGGGTGTGGCGGAGCTGGCGTTCGTAGATCATGTCGCCGCGCCTGAACTGTTCCCAGGTGAAGTCCATCAGGCTCTGGGCCGCGGCCAGGCGCCCGGGTCCCGCGACACCGTCGCGCAGGATCAGGGAGGCCGCGAGGGTGGTCTCCCCCAGCGGCTTGTAGACGCTGTCGGGGTCGGCCATGGTCTCGGTCGTGCCCGGCGGCAGGCCGCCGAGGTCCCGGTTGGCGTGCAGCCATGACAGCGCCCGGTCGGCCATGCCGCGAGCGGCCCGGGTGACCGGCTCGGAGATCGTCGTCGTCATCGGTGTGCCGCCTTCCTGCGGGCCGTGCCGGGCCGCTGTTCGAGGAAGTGCCGGGCGATCGCCAGGTCCAGGGCCACACGCGGGCCGCCCCCGCCCACCAGCCATACGTGCTCGGCCGCGACCTCCGGGTCCAGGGGCAGGTCCACGCCCTCGTACCGCAGCCAGGCCAGCCAGCGGACGAGCCGCACGGCGGTGGGGAAGTCTCGGCGCAGGATCGAGCGGCTCATCCCGCGGCCCAGCGAGAGGGCCTCACGGCGGGCCGCCTCGTGGACCGGGCTGTCGAGGCCGAGCGTGGCGAGCGGGGCGAGTTGGGCCATCCGGACGGACCAGCCGCTCCAGTCACCCGCGGGTCCTGGCATGGTGTCGTCCGCCGGCGCGGGCGCGAGTGCGCGCAGCGTGTCGTCACCGGAGAGCCGGGCGAGCAGGACCGCGGTGGCGTGGTCGCGGCGGGCGACAGTCGCGTCGTCCGGGGGGCCGGACGCGGGGAAGGCGTCGAAGGCCTTGGCCACGACGGCTGCGTCCTGCGCCGGAAGGGAGTGGCCCGCCAGAAGGTGGGGGCTGAAGACATCGGCTCCCAGCACCCGTACGGCTGCCAGCGCCGCGAGGGTGTCGGGGGCGTCGTCGGCGTACCGCGCCAGCTGCACAGCGTCCCCGGTGCCGTCGAGGGCACCGAGGACACTGCCTGCCAGGGCGTCGGCCGCCTCGGCGAATGCGGAGTGGGAACTCACTTGCCCCGGGGCTCCTTCGGCTCCTTGGGAGACAGGAGGAGGAGCGCGAGCAGGAAGCCCGCGGCCTCGGGGGTGTAGAGCGGGGCGTCGCTGACGGCTGCCTCGGGCTCCGCCATCAGGGCGCTCAGCGTGGTGGTCTGGGCCGGTGTCGCGGTGAGGGTGATCTGCTGAGTAAGCATGATGCCTCCACATCATCGGGGGGACATGGACCACTTGTGTGGCTATGCCTTGACCGACGATAAAGGGTGAAATGGGATTTATCTCCCCAAGCCCAGCGGGACTGGCATGTGCATGGGCCACGAGGCCGGAACGGGCGCTTGCGTTCGAGTGCGCTTGAGCTCGTAGCCTCCGGGGCGGCTTCCGACCGAAGGGAATCTTGTGCAGTACACACTGTTCGGCAGGACGGGATTGCGTGTCAGCGAACTGGCCCTGGGTGCCATGACGCTCGGCAGCCATGAATCCGGGCGGGAGGGCGTCGTCAGGACGACCGGGCAGATCCTCGACGCCTACCTGGAGGCGGGCGGCAATTTCGTCGACACCGCCGACATCTACGCCGGTGGCGCCTCGGAATCGGTACTGGGAGAACTGCTCGGCGCCCGCCGCGAGGGCCTCGTACTGGCCAGCAAGTACTCCTGCGCGACCGTCTCCGACGATGTGAACGCGGCGGGCAACCACCGGAAGAACCTCGTGCGGGCGGTGGAGGCGAGCCTGGAGCGACTGCGTACCGACCGCCTGGACGTCCTGTGGGTGCACGCACGGGACCACTTCACCCCGGTCGATGAGGTCATGCGCGCGCTCGACGACCTCGTACGCTCCGGCAAGGTGCTCTACGTCGGGGTGTCGGACTGGCCCGCCTGGGAGATCGCCCAGGCCAACACCCTCGCCGAGCTGCGCGGCTGGACCGCCTTCACCGGCTCGCAGCTGCGCTACAGCCTGCTGGAGCGGACGCCGGAGCGTGAACTGCTGCCCCAGGCCCACGGTTTCGACCAGGCGGTCTTCGCCTGGAGCCCGCTCGCCCGCGGCCTGCTCACGGGAAGGCACTTCGATGCCGATGCCGCGGGCAGGCCGGACGGGACGGCCGACGAGACACAGCGCCGTGAGCACGAGACGGTCGGCGCGGTGGTGGAGATCGCGGCCCTGGGCGGCTGGACGCCTGCGCAGGTCGCGCTCGCCTGGCTACGCGGGCGGCCGGGCAACATCGTCCCGATCATCGGCGCATCGACACAGAGCCAGCTGGCGGACAACCTGGGCTGCCTGGAGGTGGAGCTCGACGCCGGGGCGGTCGAGCGGCTGGACCGGGTGAGCGCGGTGCCGCTCGGCTTCCCGCACGACTTCCTGCGCGAGCCGACGGTCACGGAGACGGTGTACGGAGCACGCTGGGCCGACATCAGGGACCGCCGCACCGGCCACCGCCGCACGACGCACGGGATGCCCGGGTAGGCGCCGACCTTGCGTCTCCCGGCATCGCGAGGTCGGCGGGGGGGCGTGGCCGGTGGCCCGGCGGGGGCGCGGGCCCGGAAGGGCGCAGGCCCGGCCGCCCTATGGCGCCGCGATGCCCGCTACCCGTAGCGCGTGGACCACGTCCCATTCCCGGGCCTCCGACACCTCGCGTGCCGCCGCAAGCAGGCGGGGGACGAGATGGCGGGGCCGGCTCTCGGCGACGCGGGCCGCGTCCTGCGGGGTCCTTACGCGGACGAACGCGCCCAGCAGCGCCCGCGCCTCCGGCTCCAGGCCCGCCAGGTCGAGGGCGACCACGGCGTCGGCGATCTCGTCGGCGGGCCTGGCCACCCCCTGCCGGAGCAGCTGCCCGCAGTCGTCGGCGCGGCCCGCGGCGGCCAGCGCGGCCGCCGAGGCGGCGAGTTCGGCCGGCGGCAGGGAGGACGCCTCCCACAGCAGGGTCGCCCAGTCGGCGTCCAGGCCCGCCCCGTGCAGGGCGACGGCGAGCACCGGCAGGTGTCCGGCGGGCCACGCCGCGGCCTCGCAGAGCACGACGTGCGCCTCACCGCTGCGACCCTCGGCGCGCAACCGTACGAGCAGTGCGACGGCGTCCTCGGCGGCCCGGCGCGCCGCGGGGGCGGGTTCCGCCGCCCGCTGCGCGGCCGGACCTGCGCCGTCCTCGGCCTGGGAGCCCCTGAAGCGGGCCCCGCGCGGCACGGCGTCGGTCTGCCCCGCGACCGGCAGTGCGGGCACCTCCGAGGGGTCGGGACCGGCCTCGGCGCCGTCCTCGATCTCCAGACCCGCGAAGCGCGCCCCGCTCGGCTTCCTGCGCCTCTTCGCGGGCGCGGGACCAGGACCGGGACCAGGTGCGGATACGGGCTCGGGGCCGGGGCCGGGAGCCGTTGGCGTACGCCCGGCAGGGTCGTCAGGCGCGCTCGCGTCACCCTGGCCCCGGAACCAGCTGTCCGGCACCGTCCTCTCCACCGCCGCGAGCCGGCCGCGGAGCTCGGTGCAGCGTGCCGTGGCGCGGGTGTGGTCGTCCCGCGCCCAGGCCAGGACCTCGGTGTCCCCGTCCCGCGCGGGCGCCCCGTCCTCACCGGCCGCCCGCATCCGCCGGGCCGCGTACGTCTGCTCCTGGAGCATCACGCCCAGCCGGTCGACGAGGGCCTGCCGCCCGCCGGGGCGCCTGTCGTACGCCGCGGACGCGGCGGCACACAGCTGCGCCGCCTGTACGGACTCCTGCGCGGCGAACTCGGTGCCGCGCACCGCGGCGAGGTCCTGGAGCAATGACTCGACCACGTCCCAGGGCGGGACCTCCGAGCCGTCGAAACAGGCGCGCATGCCGTCGGGATCGCGTGCGCAGAAGACGCCGTACCAGCCCTGTCCGGGATCGAGCCGGGCGCCCAGGTCGCGTAGGTACTGCGCGAACGCCCTTACTTCCCACGGATCCTGATGCACTGTCACCATCGCCCTCACCGGTCGCCCGGGACTGGGACATTCCAGTCCGCCGGGCATTCGACCGCAGGCGTGTTACGGACGGACTACGCGCGCTTTTCCGGCACGGTGCGTCCGCATCACGGCCAGGCCGGGCCGGCCACACCGGCCAGACCGGTCACAGCGGCCCTCTCCGTCAGAACGTGACGGCGATCCCCGTGTGGCGACGCTTGCCGCGCCACAGGATCTGGGCGGGCCAGTCCAGGAACCTGAACTTCCAGGTGTACTTGCGGGCCAGTACCTTGCGCACCAGCACGAGCCCGTCACCCTCGACCAGTCGCGCCGTCCCCTCGGCACTCGGCGCGCCCTCGGCGACGCGGCCACGGACATCACAGACGGTGACGCGTACCCGGCTGTCGTTGCGCAGCCGCTTGATCTTCCAGGAGTCGGTCCGGGTCCAGACGTAGAGCACATCGCCCTCTGCCGCGGCCCAGACGGGCGTGGCGACGGGGGTGCCGTCCTTCCGGTACGTGGTGAGGCTGATGTACTCGCTACGGGCGAAGTCCTGGAGAGTCACAGGCGCGACCCTACGCGGTGAGCGGCAGCACGCCCGCCTCCGGCAGCGAATCCTCGGCGGAGGCGGGTTTCGGCACGCAGAGCGTGAGCAGCTCGTCCATCGACAGCCCGAGAGCCCCCGCGAGGGCCGCGACCGTGAAGAAGGCGGGGGTGGGTGCCCGGCCCGTCTCGATCTTACGGAGCGTCTCGGCCGAGATTCCCGCGCTCGCGGCGACCGCGACCATGCTGCGGGCGCCGCGCGCCTCGCGCAGCACCTCGCCGAGCCGCTCGCCGCGACGGCGCTCTTCCGGGGTGAGAGGGTTCCGTACCATGCCGTCATTCTAATACCGATCGGGTCGGTACCGGAATGACGGCCCGGAGCCCTTCAGCGTCCGGCAGCCGGGCGGCGTCCAGCGGCTTGCCGTCCGGCGTCCGGGACAGCCCTCCCCGTCTTCGTGCCCTTTCACCGGATGCGAGGGGCCCCCGCCGGGCCCCTCCTGACCAGCGCTACCACCGACCGGTCATGGACGCCCGCTCGGCCGCACCACCATGGCCGAGCCACCGCCGCGTCGCACCTTTTCCGCGGCTGCGAGCCAGCGCCCGTCGGGGAGTCGCTGGACGCCGGTGGCGGCTCCGATCTCCGGGTTCTCCTTGAACGCGTGCCCGAGTGCCTCGAGCTCCCCGCGCACCGGGCTGTCCCACAGTCCCGGCTCGATCTCGGTGGTGGCCGCGTTGCGCTGGCTGGCGCGCGGTTCGGCGATGGCGTCGACCAGGGGCAGCCCCCGGTCCAGGTGTCCGACCAGCGACTGGAGGACGGTGGTGATGATCGTGGCACCGCCCGGCGAGCCAAGGGCCAGTACCGGCTTACCGTGCTCCAGCACGATGGTCGGCGAGATCGACGAGCGCGGGCGCTTGGCCGGTCCCGGCAGATTCGGGTCGTGGACCGCCGGGTCCGCCGGTGCGAACGAGAAGTCGGTCAGCTCGTTGTTGAGCAGGAAGCCCCGCCCCGGCACGGTGATCGCACTGCCGCCGGTCTGCTCGATGGTGAGGGTGTAGGAGACGACGTTGCCCCACTTGTCGGCGGTCGTGAGGTGGGTCGTGTTCTCACCCTCGTACGTCGTCGGGGCGGCCTTGCCCCCGGTGGCGCAGCGGGTGGGGTTCCGCGGGTCGCCCGGTGCGAGCGGGCTGGTGAGGACCGCGTCGTCCTTGATGAGGCACGCCCGCGAGTCGGCGAAGCGCTGGCTGGTCAGCTCCCGCGTCGGGACGTCCTCGAACGCGGGGTCACCGACCCAGCGGCCCCGGTCGGCGAACGCGATCCTGCTGGCCTCGATGAGGTGGTGCAGATACTGCGTCTCGCTCGCCTTCGAGAGGTCCGTCGACTCCAGGATGTTGAGGGCCTCACCCACGCTCGTACCCCCGGACGAGGACGGCGCGATGCCGTACACGTCGAGGCCACGGTAGGCGGTCCTCGTCGGGGCCTGACGCAGCACGCGGTACGTCTTCAGGTCCTTGGCCGTCAGGTCTCCCGGACGCACCTCGCGCGTCGTCTCCGGGTCCACGGGAGGCTTCCGCACCGTCGACACGATGTCCCGGGCCAGATCACCCCGGTACAGCTCGTCGACGCCCTTGCGGCCCAGCGTCCGGTACGTACGGGCGAGGTCCGGGTTCTTGAACACCGATCCGGTCTCCGGCGGCTTTCCGCCGGGCAGGAACAGCTTGGCGGTCGCGGGGAAGTCGGCGAACCGCTCCTGGTTGTCGGCGGTCTGGGAGCGGAAGGTCTCGTCCACGACGAACCCGTCTCTCGCCAGCCGCTCGGCCGGTTCGAGCACCCGCCCCAGCGACTTGGAGCCCCAGGTGTCGAGCGCCTTCTGCCAGGTGGCGGCCGTGCCGGGGGTACCGACCCCGAGTCCGCTGGTGACGGCCTCGTCGAAGGGGATCGGCTCTCCGTCCTCCTGGAGGAGGGAGGAGTCGGCGCTGCGGGGTGCCGTCTCGCGCCCGTCGATGGTGCCCACCCGGCCCGACCTGGCGTCGTAGTGCACGAAGTACCCACCGCCTCCGACGCCCGCCGAATAGGGCTCGGTGACACCCAGCGCGGCGGCGGTGGCGACGGCCGCGTCAACGGCGTTGCCGCCCTTGCGGAGCACCTCGATGCCGGCCGCCGAGGCATCCGCGTCGACGCTGGACACGGCTCCCCCGTAGCCCACCGCCACCGGCGACTTCGGCGGTGGTACGGGTGGTGCGGACGCCGCCGGGGCGGCGGCGGCGAGCGAACCGATGACCGCGAGCACGATGGGGAACGACACATTCCGGCCGACGGAATGACGCATCCGTACCTCCTGTGAAGAATCGTCCGCGCAGGGTAACGCCACATCACCTCCGCCGTCAGGACCGCCTCGGCCACTGGCTTTCGCCGGCATGGAAGGCGCAAAGACCACGAGGTCAGGAGTGTGCGGCTGCAACACCTGGCTGGACCACGGCCGCGCCAGTTCTCGAGGTGGGCGAAGCCGTGCTCGACCGGCGCCCGAACCACGGCCAGCGCCTTGTTGGACAACTTCTGACCTCGGGTCAGCGGCCGGTTGCGGGCGGCTTGTAGCCGGTGATCACCGCCGGGTGGGGTCGAAACGGGCCAGAACCCGCGAAGACCTCCCTGCCCGACGATCTGTACGGCAGACTGCCGCGCGCTACCAGCACAAGCACCCGGGCACGGAATCACACCAGGCCCGCGACCTGCCACTTCACGATGCATACCACTCTTTGAGAAGCGCCTATGACTCTCAGACAGAGAATTTGATATGCCAGCTATCCGACCGGTCTCAGCGCCCGCGCGAGCGCGTCGACGGTCACACCGACGATCGCCCGGAGTTGCTCCGGGCTCGCCCCGGCCCTACCCATCACCGCGAGAGACTGGTTCACGGCCGCTATGTGTACGGCGAAGTCCTCGGCGTTCTCGTCGGACATTCCGCCGGCCTTCAGTGCGGTGCGCAGGCGCGGGCGCTGTAGGCCGAACAACTCTTTGACACGCTCCGCGACTCTCGGGCTCAGCGCCGGACTCCCCATGACCGACTGGGCCATCAGGCATCCGTCGGGCACGGCGGGGTCGGCGATGCGCCCCAGCGTGACATCGAAGAACGCACGGACGGCGCCGACGGGGTCCTCGGCCGCGCACGAGAGGGCGGCGCCGGACTTGCCGCCGTAGCGCGTGGCGTAGCGATCCAGGCAGCGAAGGAAGAGCGCGTCCTTGTCGCCGAGCGAGGAGTAGATCGAGCTGCGGTTCAGGCCGGTCGCCCGGGACAGGTCGTCGAGCGAGGTGTCGGCGTAGCCGGAGCGCCAGAACTGAATCATCGCGGCGTCGAGCACCGTGTCCATGTCGAACTGCTTCTTGCCTGCCATGCGGCCCATCCTCCCATCTTGGACTGATCAGTTCAAGACGTGCTAGCGTCGAATCACGATCCAGCCGCCTCGATGGAGGATTCCCATGACCAACCCCGTCCCCGCCCTGCCCCTGCATGACCTGGCCGGATTCACGCACCGCTGGGTCGACGCCGACGGCGTCCGCCTGCACGCCGTCGAAGGCGGTCGGCCGGACGGACCGGCCGTCGTCCTGCTCACCGGGTTCCCGCAGACGTGGTGGGCCTGGCGAAAGGTCATGCCTGCTCTCGCCGATCGGTTCCGGGTTATAGCGATCGACCGGCCGGGCCAAGGTAATTCCGAGCATCCGGAGCTCAGCTACGACACGCACACGGTCGCCGCGCACATCCAGGCCGCCGTGAACGCTCTCGGCGTGCGGGACTACTGGCTCGCCGGGCACGACATCGGCGCCTGGGTCGCCTTCTCCCTCGCCCTGAACCACGAGAGCCGAGTGCACGGGGTCGCGCTGCTCGACGCCGGAATTCCCGGTATCACCATGCCGGAGGCGATCCCTCTCGACCCGACTCTGGCGCTCAAGACCTGGCACTTCGCGTTCCACGTGGTGCCCGATCTTCCCGAGACGCTGATAGCCGGCCGTGAGCGGGAGTACATCAGCTGGTTCCTGAAGACCAAGTCCCTCGCACCCGACGCGTTCGAGGAAGCAGAGCTCGACCACTACGGCGCGGCCCTCGCCGTCGATGGCGGCCTGCGCGCCAGCCTCGCCTACTACCGCGACGCCGACGAGTCCGCGCGCAAGAACCGCGCGGCACTCGAGCAACGGCGACTGACCGCGCCCGTCCTCGGAATCTCCAGCAGCCACGGCTCGATCCCGGATATGGCGGCCTCCATCAGCCCGTGGGCCGAGAATGTGACCGGCGTCATCGTGCCCGACGCCGGTCACTACATCCCCGAGGAGCAGCCCGAGGCCGTCGCCGCCGCCCTCACCGACTTCTTCAGCCGCCGTTAGTGCTCCAGCAGGAGGGCGATCCCCATTTGCCGTCGGCGGGCCCGCGTCAGTTACGGGCCCGCCCCGCACGCCTTCGGACGTGCCGTGAACCGCCCGCCGCCCCGCTTGTGCAGCCAGCCCCGGGTGGCGGGCTTGGTCACCTTCGTCCGCAACGGTTCCAGCTTGCCGTGTACCGAGGCGTCCAACCCCAACAGCTCGCCGACCGCCCTGATCTGCACCGGGCCGTCCGCCTCCCGCACGATCTCCAGATCTTGCGGGAGGCGCCGGGCAGCCCGCCCTCGCCGGCCGCGTCGCCGCGGTGCGGGATGAGCAGGACTGCCCGCCCGGCCACCTTCGCCGATGCCGGAGCGACAGCCCGGCATTGGCCCGGGCCTGCCCGGCCAGGCGGTTCAACACTCCGCTCCGCGATCGCCAGTTCGTGCCGCTCGGCCCGCCTTCTGGAGTTGCTTGCCCAACTCTTGGGCAGGGAGGCCCAGTTCGCTCCGGCGGGCAGTGATCCGCTGCCGCTCCTGCATCCCCCGCGCCCACCGCGTTCTCACGGTGTTCCGACCTGCTGAGGGGTCGTGGGCGGGGGCCGGTCGTGGGCGCAGCCGAACCCGGCATACCGTCAGAACCGGACCTGCCCGATGATCTACACCATGGTCATCGGCCGCCGACCGCCACGAGTACCCAACTCGCCATTCACACCAGACCCGTGGCCTGCGACTTTACGATGCACACCGCTCATTGAGGCGACACATCCAAAGACCCCTACGGCCCCCGATGGTCCCGAGAATCAGATGGAGTGCCTGCGGGCGGCTCCTCAGGCGTCGGGGTCGCGCAGGCCGACGCAGTCAAACGACCAAAAAACCTCCGAGTAGACGAAGGTGCCCGTCATCCACGGCTCGTGTGCGGACAAGCGGGCGACCTGGAACGCGGCCTCAGGGATACGCAGCGACGGCGAACGGAAGCCTGCTGCGCCGGCGCTCTCGAAGCCGCGCGTGCCGTAGTAGCGCGGCGAACCCTCCAGGAACACCAACGGCACGCCTTGGCTGTCGGCTGACGCGAGGGCATGCGCAATGAGCCGAGTACCGATGCCCTGACGCTGGAGCTCCGGGACCACGCCCAACGGTGATAGGGAAAGGACGTCCACGATCCGGCGCGGAGCGTCCAACCTCGTCGCGCTCAGCAGGACATGCCCGACGACCCGGTCATCAACGGTGGCGACGAAGGACATCGGTGCCAACGCTGCCTCCGCAACGCGAAGTTCCTCCACCAGCCCGGGAATCCGCTCGCTGTCACCGAAGGCGCGTGTATGAACCTCACGCACGTCTCGGTGATCGCCTGCGGCCTCTTTCCGGATCACCAACCCAGCACCACCGGGAGCCATTCGGGAGCCTTCAGAGGCATCGCTCGGTGGGGCGGCTCGTGCACGAGGCAATTGCACACCAGGGCGTAGGAGCTCGCAGAAAATCGACATGCTGACTTGATCCTGTGTCATTCGACGGCTCATACCTGTCGGTGATCGCCGCCGAGAAGGTACGGGTGATCGACACGGCCATCACGGTGACCTGCGCGGACGGCACCGTTTTCACAGGCTCCTACCGACTGGTCACCACCATGACCGACGCCCTCCGCCGAGCGGCGGGCGCGTTGGTGGGCCTCTACCACCAGCGGTGGGATCGGCAGCTCTCCAAGGCCTCATCCACAAACTCGGCCCCAGCCCCTGGGCCCAACTTCATGAACTGCCTTATACACGTTGTTGACACCCCTCGTTGTCGCTCAGAGACTCACCTCAGGGGGAAGCGATTTCGAGGATGTGGATGCAGCCGTTACACACCAACGATCCCGGCTCGATCGGCGGCTACCGTCTGGAGGGGCGGCTAGGGGTCGGTGGGATGGGGCAGGTCTTCGTCGGGCGGTCCCCCGGGGGCCGCAAGGTCGCGGTCAAGGTCATCCGCCCCGAGTACGCCAGGAACCCGCAGTTCCGGGCGCGATTCACCCGGGAGGTCAAGGCTGCGCGTCGAGTCGGCGGGTTCCACACGGCGCAGGTCATCGCGGCCGACACGAGCGCTGAATCACCGTGGCTGGTCACGGAATTCATCGCGGGCCCCACGCTGCACGAGATGGTGCGTGAGGGCGCCCCCCTCGCCCCGGAGGACGTACGTCTGTTGGGCGCGGGACTCGCTGAGGGGCTCGCAGCGATCCACGGTTGCGAGCTGGTCCACAGAGATCTCAAGCCCGGCAACGTCATCATGGCGGGCGACGGGCCTCGGATCATCGACTTCGGCATCGCCCGTTCAGCGGACGCTACCGCCCTCACATCTCTCGGCGTGGTCGTCGGGACGTTCGCGTTCATGGCACCCGAGCAGGTACGGGCGGAGCAAGCCGTACCGGCGAGCGACGTGTTCTCGATGGGGTGCGTGCTGGGCTTCGCCGCCACCGGCCTCAGTCCGTTCGACGCTGACTCCATCCCCGGCATCGTGCACAGGATCATCAGCCAACCGCCCGAGCTCGGGCACCTTGACGGCGACTTGCGCGAGGTGGTCGCCGCGTGCCTCGCGAAGAACCCCGCGCAACGGCCGTCCGTGGCCGAGGTCCTTGTGCGGCTGACCGCGCAGGTCCACGATGCGGGGCCCCGTGTGGGCCGACCAGCTGTGGACCACGAGGGTACGGCCTCCGCGCCCACGGTCGCGCTGACACAGACAGCCCCAGAACCCACGGAGAGTCCCGATCGCGTGGGGAACCCGGAGCCCATGGAGGAAGGCCCGGAGGCAGTCCCCCAGGCGGCCGGCCTCCAACGCCGCACCCTGCTCATGGCCGTGCTCGGCGGGGCCGGCGTGGTCGGCGCGAGCGCCGCTACGGTGCTGTGGCAGAGATCCGACAGGAAGGGCGCCGGAGGCAGCCCAGGCGCCGGCGCCGCGTCGGTCACGCCGACTCATACCCACACGACCCTCAAAGGCGTCGGCGCGTGGTCGCTGAACTTCAGTCACGACGGCAGAACTCTGGCCGGTATCGGGCACGACGACGGCTCTCCTTCGAAGACCTTCATCCGGTTGTCGGACGCGGCCGGCGGCCGCACGGTCGCGACCTTGGCCGAAGGCGATCCTGACTACACGTCGCTGGCTCTCGGCGAGGACGACAGGACCCTTGCTGTCTCGGGGAGCAACGGAGAGGTCCAGCTGTGGGATGTGGCCACGCGTCAGGTCACCGCGACTTTCGACGGCTATGACACGCACTGCACGGTGGCCTTCAGCCCCGATGGCAAAACCCTGGCCATCAGCGGACAGGAGGACCGCAAGGAGCACTTCCGCGCCTTCGTTCAACTCCGGGATGTTGCCACACGCCGCGTCATCGGCGCCTTCGATATCGGTGCGGTCGGCGACCAGGCCACAGCGATGGCCTTCAGTCCCGACGGTAAGTACCTGGCCACAGGCGACAGTGCGGGAGGGAAGGTGTCCCTGTGGAGTCTGGCCGAAGGCCGGGAGATCCTCACCACGATCCTGCCCAAGGCCGGCGGGACGGACGGGATCGCCTTCAGTCCCGACGGCAGGAACGTCGCCGTGGGCAGCGCGTTCATCGCACCCACCCTGTGGAACACCAGCACCGGCGACACCTCCCGTACAGCAGCTCTCCACGCCGTCTCAGCGGTGGCCTTCAGCCCGGACGGCAAAACCCTGGCTCTGGGAGGAAGTGAAGAAGGTGGCACCGACACCGTATGGCTGTGGGACGTCAGGCATCGCCGAGTGACTGCCACTCTGAGGGGTGACGCGGAGGAGAGTGGCGCGGTGTCCCTGTCATTCAGCCCGGACGGCAAGGCTCTGGCCTTCGGGGTCCAGCTCTACTCACCGAGCGGCGAAAGATCCGGATCCGCCGTACGTCTGTGGAAGCTTGCCTGACAGTCACGAAGTCCAGCGCCCAGTCGCTTGCCCGGGCTGACCGACTCCTACCGCGCAGCGAGTTGAGACCCTCCAGGGGGCTTCACGGTCGGCCACTCACGAACCGCCACCGGATCAACCGCAGCGGTGACCGGCAGCGCAACCGCGCTCTGCACACCAGCACGCCCATCCGCAAGCGGCTCGACCCGGCCAGGCGTCGATTGCCGGGGGCCGCCGCACCCGCACCGGTTCCACACCATTTCCTCACGACCATGCCCCTGGCAGGTGCCCCTAGGCGCGATCAAGGGGGATGATTCGCCCGAAAAAGAGGCAACGCCCCGGGCCCACGACGTATCCCGGCGACCCGCAACACTCACCAAATACCGCAAATCAGCAACGTCGCTGAATAGCCGTCAGGTGACCGAAAAGGAACAGATCGACCCACGATCCGATCCCCCCGTGGTGATACGATCATCAAGCTTGCCAAGCGGCGATGAACCCGCTATGGCATCACTGGAAAGTCAGCGCATCGGCCCAGAATCCGCCACCCCCCGGGGGAGACCTATGCCATCAGCCAAGCCCCTCAAGACTGTCCGGCCAGGCGAGCATGCGCGACCGACCCCACATATCTGTGGGTGCGGGACATCTGTGACCGGGGACGTACTCGACCGCACCCGCCAGACATTCAGTATCCGGTGGCCAAGTCGCCCGAAGAGAGCCTTATGACGCAATACCTCCAGGATCCAGTTCTTTGGGTTCTGATCGCTGGAATTCTTGTCGCAGCCATCGCGATATCCCGCGGCCAGAAGAGGATATCCGAGCTACGCAGAGAGAAAGAGGAGCTGAACACTCACTACGCGAATCTCGAAAACCACTACACAGAAGCCGTCGAAGAGGCCAAGGACCGGGCCGAGGAAGCGACGAAGACTGCGCTGAAGTCGGCCATGCGTACGCTTCAGGGCCTCGCCGGCGAGCAGCAGTTGGCGATCACGAAGCTGCAGGAGAAGTACGGGGAACTCCAGATTCTCCAGGACCTCCTCGACATCGACCACATGAACTCGCAGTTCGCCCGGCGCGCGCAGTCCATCGCCGTGCTCTGCGACGGCTGGCTCGGCAGGCAGCGCGCCGCCGCATCGCTCTACGACGTGGTAAGGAGCGCGAAGGGGCGCATCCGCTACTTCACCCGTGTGGAGATCCGGGCCCAGACGAACTTCGCGATCGCCAGCCGCGCCGTCGAACCGGTCGCGCTGACCCTGGCCGAGCTGCTGGACAACGCAACCAGTTACTCCGCGCCGGAAACGGTGATCGAGATCAACATCCGCCCCGTGCCCAAGGGCGTCTGCATCATCGTCGACGACGCCGGCGTCGGCATGAACGAGGAGGAGAAGGAGCGGGCCGCCAAGCTCCTTTCGAGCGAACGCTCCCCCGGTGTCTCGGGGCTGGGGAACCCGCCGCAGTTCGGGTTCACCGTGATCGGCGTCCTCGCCGCCAGGTACGGCTTCACCGTCTCCGTGGACTCGACCTCCCCCTACGGCGGTGTGCGAGCGGTCGTGCTGCTCCCGGACGATCTCCTCACGACCATCCAGGCGCCCGAGCCCGAGCCCGCGCCCTCGCCCGAGCCCGCGCCCGAGCCCAAGGAGTTCCCCACGGTGGCCGTACCCCCCTCGATGCCGCCCGAGGAGAGCCCGGTGGCCCCCTCGACCACCACCGGAGGTCTGCCCAAACGCCGGCGCAGAGGCGCGATATCCATCGTGCCGGCCGTCGACTCGACGGACGTACCGGCTCGTTCCAGCGAACAGGCCGCTTCCGTCATGGGCGCGTTCCAGCGCGGAACACAGTCCGGCCGCCGTTCCACCAACGCAAGCAGCGAAGGGCCTGAGACTCAGTGAATTACGACCTGTCATGGATGCTTGACAGTGCCCTGGAAGTGCCCGAGGCGCAGCACGCCCTTCTCGTGTCCGCCGACGGTCTTCTCATGGCGCGCTCCAAGGACGTCGGTAAGGACCAGGCCGACACCGTCGCCGCCGCCATGAGCGGAATCCAGTCGCTGAGCCGGACGGTGGTCGACTTCTGCGGCACACCGAGAAGCCCGCACCGTCAATGGCGCCAGACCCTGGTGGAGTTCGACCACGGCTGGGTCTTCCTCATCTCCGCCGGTGAGGGCGCCTACCTCGCCGTTTCCGCGACGCCCGACGTCGACATGGCCGAGATCACGTTCCGCATGCAGCAGCTCGTCGGCCAGCTCGGCAAAGCCCTGTCCACGCCCCCTCGCGAGATTGCCGACACCAAGGCATGACGACACCGGACGAGTCCGAACAGGAACAGCCCGCCACCCCCTTAGTCCCGGCCTATGTCATCACCAACGGCCGCAGTCTGCTGGACGGCGACACCTTCTCGCTGATCACGCTGGTGACGACCGCCCAGGACTCACCGGTCGTACAGAATCTCGACCCCGAGAAACGGCGTCTTCTGGAGCTGTGCTCCGGGGGGCACCTGTCAGTGGCCGAGATCGCCGGGCACACCCAGTTCCCGGTCGGCGTCGTCAAGATTCTGCTGTCCGATCTCACCCAGGGCGGGTACCTCGTCACGCGGGCCCCCATCCCCGCCGCGAAGCTTGTCGACCGGAACATACTGGAGCAGGTGCTGCATGGCCTTCAAGCCCGATTTGGATAACGGTGTCTATCTCCGGGAATCGGTACAGACCGCGGCGAAGATCCTGGTGGTCGGGCACTTCGCCGTGGGCAAGACCACGTTCATCGGAACGATGTCCGAGATTCCGCCACTGCGTACCGAAGAGGTCATGACGCGGGCGGGCGAGGGGATCGACGACCTCAAGGGCACGACCGGCAAGACCACGACCACGGTCGCGATGGACTTCGGCCGGCTCACGCTCAGCGAGGAGCTGGTGCTCTACCTCTTCGGGACACCGGGGCAGCAGCGGTTCGTGCAGGTCTGGGAGGACATGTCACGCGGTGCGCTCGGGGCACTGGTGCTGGTGGACCCGGAGCGCCTCGACGAGTCCTTCCCCGTGATGGACCTGGTCGAGCACTACGGGATTCCGTACACCATCGCCGTGAACCGCTTCGGCGACCGCCCCGATCACGCGGACGAGGAGATCCGGGAGGCACTCGACCTGCTGCCCGAGACACCTCTCGTCAACTGCGACGCCCGCGATCAGCGTTCCTCCGCGAACGCGCTGATCACGCTCGTCCGTTATCTCCAGTCTCGCCTCAACTAGGAGCTCGACCCCCATGCAATCCCCCTCGGACTTCCCCGCACCGCCACCAGGATGCCCCGCACACGGCGCCGGCGTTCCCCTGTACGGCCCCGAGTTCGCCGCCGATCCGCACGGCTTCTACGAGTACCTACGGACGTTCGGCCCCGCCGCACCCGTCGAGCTGTCGCCAGGTGTGCACGCCTCGCTGGTCACGGACTACGCGGCGGCGCTGCACGTCCTGCAGAATCCGGAGACCTTCGTCCGGGACGCGCGGCGCTGGCGCGCGCTCAACGCGGGCGAGGTCCCCCTGGACAGCGCGATCGTCCCCATGATGTTGTACCGGCCGAACTCGCTCTACTCCGACGGCGCCGCGCACATGAGGCACCGCCAGGTCGTGACCGAGACGTTCGCGCGGATCGACACGCACCGGCTGAGCCGGCATGTCGACCGGGTCGCCGACTACCTCATCAGCGAGTTCAACGGCCGGGGCCGGGTCGATCTGGTCGCCGACTACGCCCAGTTGGTGCCGTTGCTGGTCTTCAACGAGCTCTTCGGCTGCCCCGCGGAGCTGGGCGACCAGCTGGTCTTCAGCATCTCCAGCCTGATGGACGGCATCGAGGCGGACAAAGCCATCGCGCTGCTGACCGAGACGCTGATGGAGCTGATCGCCCTGAAGCGCGCTCAGCCCGGTGACGACATCACCTCCTGGCTGATGGAGCACCCGGGCCGCCTGACGGACGAGGAACTGATCTCCGAGATCATGACGCTGATCGGAGGCGGCGCGGAGCCCACCCAGAACCTCATCGGCAACGCGCTGCGTCTCCTGCTGTCCGACGACAAGTACGCGGGCGACCAGTACGGCGCGAGCCTGCTGGTCGAGGACGCCATCAACGACGTGCTCTGGAACAACCCGCCCATAGCCAACTGGGCCGGCCACTATCCGGTGCACGACGTCGACCTCTCCGGGACGAGGCTGAACGCCGGGGACCCCGTCCTGATCAGCTTCGCGGCCGCCAACAGCGACCCGAGTCTCTCGACGAGCCGTCAGACACTCAGCAAGCGCGCCCACCTGGCCTGGGGCGCGGGCCCGCACGCGTGCCCCGCCAAGGACCCGGCTCTGCTCATCTCGATCCTGACGATCGAGAAGCTCCTCAACAAGCTGCCTGACATCGAGCTGAGCGTCCCGGTCGAATCGCTGACGTGGCGGCCGGGTCCGCTGCACCGCGCGCTGACCTCGCTGCCCGCCCGGTTCACCCCGGTACGCGGGGAGAGTTCGGCCGCCTCACGCTTTTCGGCCGATGTCCGTTCCGCACCGGCAAATCCGGCGGGCGAACAAAAACAGGGACAGGCCCGAAAGGGGACTTTCTGGAGCAGCTTTCTCTCCTGGTGGAAAGAGTGACATGCACCACATCACATAGGTGATCGCAGTCGCATGGGCGTTCCACCCGAGGGGTAGTCAGGGCTGGAAACCTTACGTGATCCTTTGAGAGAAAGATTCTCGTGGAACCCACCCTGCCGACCGCAACCGTCGACCGCCGCACGGTGGCCTCTCTTTTCTCCCGGCTGCGCACCGGGAAGGGCCAGTCGAATCCCCGGCCCCTCTACGCAGAACTGAGGGGGCTCGGGGATATCTTCCCCTCCCCCTGGGGCGGACATCTCGTCACCTCGTACGCGCTCTGCGACGAGGTCATACGGAGCAGAACGTGGAAAGTACCCGATGCCCAGTGGAGGGCCGGTCAGGCCAACGCCGCGCGCTGGAACACGCCGGCCTCACTGCAAACGGCGAAATCGCTTCCCATGCTCAATCCGCCCCAGCATACGAGAGTGCGGCGTTCGGCGGGCAACATGTTCGACCGGACAAAGCTGGCGGAAATAGAGATTTCGATAGCGAAGAATGTCGAGAAGGTGCTCGACGCCTTCGACGAAGAGCTGCTCAAGGGCCCTGCGGACTTAATTTCCCTGGTGGCCGAAGAGCTGCCCGTCCGGTCGATCGGGGAATGGCTGAATCTTCCGTCAGCCGATTATCCGTGGCTCAGGTCCCTGACCAATGACCAGACTCTCAGCCAGGAATTCTTCCCCTCCCCCAGCCAACTCACGCGGGCAGACGCGGCGGCCCGCGGGCTCCAGGAGTACGTCACCGCGCTGGTTCGGGAGCGTCGCGCGAGGCCGGGGGACGACCCGGTCTCCTCGTGGATAGCGACCTGGGACACGCTGGAACCGGACCGGGAGAAGGCCGACGCCGAGGCACACTCCATGACGGTCTTCGTGATCGTCGCCGCCCTGGAGACCACGGAGCACCTGCTGTCCAGCATGATCCGGCTGCTGCTGGAACACCCCGGCCAGTTGGAGCGGCTGCGCACCCACCCCGAGTACATCCCGCACGTGGTCGACGAGACCCTGCGCTACGACCCGGCGATCCACGCGATCAGCAGGACGGCTCCGCACGACATCACGCTGGGCGGCACCCTGGTCCACGAGGGCGAGATGGTGCAGTTGATGGTGGGAGCGGCCCAGCACGATCCGCGGCAGTACGAGGATCCCGAGGAGTTCGACGTCCGCCGTAAGCCGCCCCACTTCGGTTTCGGCAGCGGGATCCACTACTGCCTCGGTGCCCCACTGGCGCGGCTGGAAGGCAGCCTGCTGCTGACCTCGATGCTCAGGCGGCTGCCCCGGCTGCGGATCAGCGAACCGCCTGCCTGGGAGCCCCGGGTTTCGTTCCGCCGGCTCAACCGCCTCATGGTGACACCGGCCTGAACCGGGCCGCACCGAAGAGAGGAACCGTTTCATCGTGCCCAGTCCTCACAATCCGTCTGTCAGGAATCAAGAAGCATGATCGATGATCTCAAGACCCTGCACGTCGAGCACGACAACGCGGTGGTGAGAGTCCGGTTGAATAGCCCGGAGACCGGAAACGCGATATCCGGACTGCTCCTGGACGAACTCCTCGCCGTTCTCGGTGCACTGGACGACCATCCCACCACCCGCGTCCTGGTCCTCTCCGGCGCGGGCACCGACTTCTGCCTCGGCGGAGACCGCACCGAATTCCCCTCCCTGCTCTCCCCGGAGACCGGCAACGCGAGCATGCGCGCGCTCGCCAACAAGGCGCGCCGGATGTGCGACCTGCTGGCGAACACCGGGGTCGTCACCATCGCGCGGCTGCACGGCGGCGTCGTGGGGGCGGGACTCGGGCTCGCGGTCTTCTGCGATCTGCGCGTCGGAGCGGACACCAGTCACTACCGGATACCGGAGCTGGGTCTCGGCGTGCCACCGGCCTGGGGCGGGATCACCGCCCGGATGCTGTACGAGACGGGTGCCGCCCGGATCCGGGAGTTGCTGCTCACCGCCGAAAGGTTCGACGCCGACCGGGCCGCCGAACTGGCCATCCTGCACAAGGTCGTTCCGGAGGACCAGCTCGACGCCACCGTCGACCGCTGGACCAAGCCGCTGCTGCGTCGCTCCCCCACGGCCCTGCGCAGCACGAAGGCCATGCTGAACTCCTACGCCGGCGCCAACCGCCTCGGCGATGCCACGCTGTTCGACGCCGAGCTGCTGACCGCAGCGGTCACCGCGGCCGAGGCCGCCAGGCGCCGCTGACCCTCTCCTCCCGGCCCGGGCTCCGGGCTGATCGGGCACGGCACGGCGACGGACACCCCGGGTCACACCGAAACCCGGTGGCCGGCGCACCCCGGTTCCCCGGCCGGGCGGCGGTCACCAGGTCCGAGCGCGTGCCGTGCCCCGCGCCCACCGTCTCGCACCCGCATGCGATCGTGTGGGTGAAGACGCGTGGTCCTGTACGGCGGAACACCCGAGGAGGGCGCTTCATGAGCCCGTCGTCATCGATGTGCCGAACACTGTCGTGACCGCCGGCCGGGGTTCGGACTCCTGGGGCGGGGCACCCCAGCAGGAACCCGTGGCGATCGTCGGTATCGGGTGCCGATTCCACGGTGGCATCGCCGACCCGCAGAGCTTCTGGGACCTGCTCGTGACGAAGACCGACGCGATCGTCGATGTGCCGCAGAATCATGGGCCTGTACGATCCGGCGCGGCTCGTCGAGGCGGAAACGTCCGGCGCCGGTGCCTTGCTCCCGTCACACCCCGGTGTCGGCCCTGACGAGACCCGCGCGTCCGGTGACCGTGCCGGGCTTGGGGCACGACAACGAGCACGCCGGTGAGGACTGGCCCGAACTGTGGCCACGTATCGCAGAGTTCCTGGCGGAACAGCCCTGACGGCGCGCGCTGCAAGGGAGTTGGACTCCTGTCGGGCTGGTGCGGATGCCGCTGCTGAGGAAGCATGGTCATGCGCGGGACCGGGGCCGTCCCACGCAGCCGATATGCGACGCGAAGAGGGCCGATGACTGACGAGCAGGGCATGCGAATGGCGGCGGTGGATGAAATCGACACGGGCACGCCGCATTCGGCGAGGGTGTGGAACTACTGGCTCGGCGGCAAGGACAACTACGAGGTGGACCGCCGGCTCGGGGCGACGATGGAGGAGCTGTACCCGCAGATCATCGAGATAGCGCGTGCCTCCCGGGCGTTCCAGGCGCGAGCGGTGCGTTTTCTGGCCGGTGAGGCGGGGGTGCGGCAGTTCCTGGACCTCGGAACCGGGCTACCGACGGCGAACGCGACGCACGAGGTCGCTCAGGGGGTCGATCCGGCGGCACGCGTCGTGTACGTGGACAACGACCCGATCGTCCTGGCGCACGCGCGTGCCTTGCTGACGAGCCGGCCCGAAGGGGCCACGGACTACGTGCACGCGGACCTGACGGACGCGACGACGGTGTTGCGTGAGGCCGCTCGGACGCTGGATCTCGACCAGCCGGTGGCTGTGATGGTGCTCTCGACACTGGGACACGTCGCTGACCCCGGCGAGGCCGCGGCGCTGCTCCGCACTTACCTGGACGCGCTGCCCGAGGGGAGCTACCTGATGCTGTGCGACACCATCGAGACTCCGGAAACGCAGGCGGGATCCGACGAGTACGCCAGTGGCGGTGCCGTGGCGTACATCTCGCGTCCCAGGGAGATCATGGCGACGTTCGCGGACGGTCTGGAACTGGTCGAGCCCGGCTTCGGCTCGATCAGCCTGTGGCGCCCCGACGAGCCGGCCGTCGGCGAGCCGGTCGACCAGTGGGGGTTCGTGGCCGTCAAGCGGTAACCGTCCCTGTTCCCCTACGAGTAGTCGGCGAAGGGCCCGGGCCGGAACCACTCCCCCGGATCGGACTGCCGAGCGCTGCGAGAGGGACGATCTTCCGGTCCGCCGTCAGGGCCGCCTCGGCCATACGTCCGAACGAACCGCTAACATGCCCGCCCATGAACGACGACGTACGCAACATCGTGCTCGGTCTGATAGCCGCCGGGATCAGTGCCGCCCTCGGCTGGCTGGCCCGCACCTACCTGTGGCGGCGCAGACTCCGCCGTAAGCAGGCCTTTTTCGGGCTGCCGGGCAACTCCGAATGCCTGCTGGTCGTCAACCGCGACGCCGGCGGCGACGGCGCGGTCCACCGTTACGACGTCTTCGCCCTGCTCGAACTCTCCGCCCTGATCAAGGACTGCGCCGCACACGCGCAGATCGTGTCCCACGACACAGCCCACCAGGGCTTCGGCGAGCGCACGGAGTTCTGCGTCGGCGGCCCGGGGTCGAATCGCCGCATGGCCGCGCACCTGCAGTCCCTGCTGCCCGGCGTGAAGATCAACACCGGCCCGGAGCCCGGCCCCGACCGCGCGGCCTTCCAGATCGGCTCGGAGCGCTACCGGCTGGAGCCCGGAGTCTCCGAACACGTCCTGCTCGCACGCCTGACAGGCGGCCAGGACGCCCGCCCCGTCTTCCTGTTCTGCGGCCAGCGCGCCATCACCAACCAGGCAGCGTCCCGCTACCTGATGCGCAACTACGAGAAGCTCCAGCGCAAGCACCGCGGCGGATCCTTCGTCCTGCTCCTGAAGGTGGTCAACTCCCAGGCCTACGGACCCGATGTCGTGGAACTGGTCGGCGACGTCACACGCACGGCCCAGGCCCCGCTCCCCGCCGCCCCACGCACCTCCCACCGCGCGGCGAGCTGAGCAGCGCCGGGGCGGTGGTACGTGTCGTCGCATTGAACAGGACCTCCGGTTCGGCTCGGGCCGTCCCGTACGCCGGTTCTCCGATGCGCCGATGCGCCGGGCGCAGGACGTCACACGCGCGGTCCGGACCCCACTATCCGCCGCACCAGCTCCGGGACCCACTCGACGTACTCGGCCTCCGAACCGTCGGCGTGGCGGGCGTAGAGGAACCGCCCCGTGGGGCCGCTCGCCATGGGAGTGGTGATGGTGGCGTCGGCGGCCTTCAGGGTCGCTTCGAGGGCGTCCAGGTCCTCGACGACCACGGTGGCCGAGGCGTGCGCGTACTTCGCACGCTCGTCGGCCGGTCCCGCGATCACGAGGAAGTCGCCGATGGCGGCCAGTTCCACGGACTCGAAGGCCAGCCGCAGTTCCGGTTGCGTGCCGGTGAGTTCCACGAGGAGCGGCAGCGCCTGGTCGAGGTCGTCGGTCCACAGGCGGGCGTACGTCTTCAGGATGCTCATGAGCTGCTCCAGGCCTCAGGTGTCGGTCTCTTCCGGTTACCGAGGCACCGTAAGTGCGTAGGCTCTGAGGTGGAAGAACGCACTTTGCGGTGAGAGGGGAACCTGATGGTTACCGAGCAGGTCAAGCGCACGCTCGATGACGCGGACGTGACGCGGGCCGACTCGCCGGCCCGCGAGATCTTCTCCGGCGTGGCCAACAAGTGGGCGCTGCTGATCATCAATGTGCTGGCGGACCGGACCCTCCGGTTCACCGAACTGCTGAGCGGGGTGGAAGGCATCAGCCACAAGATGCTCACCCAGACACTGCGCGGGCTCGAACGGGACGGGTTGGTACGCAGGACGGTGTACGCCGAGGTGCCGCCGCGCGTCGACTACCGCCTCACCGAGCCCGGCGCCGCCCTGCGCGACACGGTCAACGGCATGTGCGGATGGACCCGCCGGTACCTCGACGAGATCGAAGAGGCTCGACGGCGCTTCGACACCTTGCACGCGTAGCCGAGGCGCTCCCAGGGGCTGCACCCGCCGGGATGACAGCGGCGGAGGCCGGGGGCCGTCTCGCACGAGAGGCGGCCCCCGCACCGCGGACCGGTGCCCGGGGCGCCGGGCCTGCGGCTGAGGCCCGGACGCCCCGGGCCCGGTGCGGGCCGGGACCGGCGGCATGTCGCAGTGCGGCTCCCGCGCGCGTAAGGGCGTTCGCCGTTTCCGCGCGGGGAGTCTGACGATCTCCCTCCCGGGGGTGTGACCGCCCCCTCGCCTTGCCTGGGACCCGGCGCCGGGACGGCCGTTCCCCCGTGGGCGTGGAGCCGCACTCCACGCCCACGGGTCAGGGCCGGTCACATGTCGCCCGGTGACCTCGCCGGTCCTCGTCGCATCGGCCGCGACCCGACCGGCACACAGCTGACCTTCTCCCCGACCGGGCTTGTCCGCGGTGCGGGGAGTGATCACCGGCTGCTGCCGGACGGGCACGCCGATGGCTACTTGGGGCGGCCCGGCAGCACCGTCCCCGGCTCGGCGGCGGCGACGCCCGTGCCCTCCGTTTTCGGGTTGCGCCGCTGCCGTCTGGCCATCCAGGTCGCGAACCACGAGAGCAGCATGCACATCCCGATGTAGATGGGCGAGATCACCATGACCACCGGAATGAACGGCAGGTCGTAGTCGAGGTTCGACGCGATCAGCTTGCCCGCGTGGAGGAACTCCTCGTAGGTGATCAGAAAGCCGAGCGAGGTGTCCTTCAGCGCCACCACGAGCTGGCTGATGATGGTGGGCATCATCGCGCGGACGGCCTGCGGGGCCAGGACATGGGTGGTGACCTGCGTCTTGCGCAGGCCCAGCGCGTACGCCGCCTCCCGCTGCCCGCGCTCCACGGACTTGATCCCCGTGCGGAACACCTCCGCGAGCACGGATCCGTTGTAGAGGGTCAGCCCGGCCACCAGGGCCGGCAGCGGCTGGACCTTGAGCGCGACGAAGATGAAGAAGATCATCACCAGCACGGGCATGGCACGGAAGAACTCGACCAGCACCGTCGCGATCCAGCGCACCGGTCTGTGGTCGGAGAGCCGTCCGACGGCGAGCACCGCGCCGAGCGCGAGGGAGAGGACCGCCGCGAAGGCGAAGGCCTTGAGCGTGTTGCCGAGCCCGCGCAACAGCAGCTCCTGGATGCCCTTGTAGGTGAAGGGCGTCCATTTCGCGCTGGTGAACTGGTCCGTGTCGAAGAGCAGATAGAGGAGCCAGGCGAACAGCCCGAGGATCACGGCCGTCGACAGGACCCCGTAGAGGAAGTGCCGCTTGCGGGTGGCGGGCCCGGGGATGTCGTACAGCGCGCTGGCGGTGGAGTGGGTCATCGGGCGACTCCCCAGCGCTTCTCCAACACGTTGAAGATCGCACTGATCGCGAGGGTGATGATCAGGTATCCGACGGCGATCCAGACGAAGGACCAGATGATGCTGTAGCCGAGTTCGTTGAGGGTCTTGTAGGTGCCCAGCAGCTCGGTGACGCTGAAGGCTCCGGCGATCGCGGAGTTCTTCGCGAGGGCGATGAGCGTCGAGCCGACCGGCGGGATCACCGACCGGAAGGCCTGCGGCAGCACCACGTTGTTCAGGGTCTGTCCGAAGGACATCCCGAGGCTCCGGGCCGCTTCGCCCTGTCCCGTGGGCACGGTGTTGATGCCGGCACGCAGGGCCTCGCAGATGAAGGCGGAGGTGTAGCAGCCGAGCGCCAGGACCGCGAAGAGCTGGAAGGGCAGGATGAGCCCGAAGCGCGGCAGGCCCAGCAGTACCGCGAAGAACAGCAGGGTCAGCGGGGTGTTGCGGAGGACCGCGACCCAGACGGTGCCGATCGCCCGGAGCGAGCCGACGGGCGCGACCCGGAAGGACGCCATGACGAAGCCGAGCGCCAGCGCCAGGAGCGAGGCGTACACGGTGAGCTCGACGGTGCCGAGGAAACCCTTGCCGTAGAGCGAGAAGTTGTCTGTCAGTACATCCATGGTGGTGGCCGGCCCCTCAGTTCGCCGGGTAGCGGTCGATGGGCGGCGGCTTCGGCGCGGGCGCCCCGGAGAGGCCCAGCGTCGCTTCGTACGCCTTCTTCCAGTTGCCGTTCTTCTCGTTGGCCTCCAGCGCGTCGTTGAGCGCGGCGCGCAGCGCGTTGTCGCTGCGCGGGACCCCGATGCCGTACGGCTCCTCGGAGAACGGCTTGCCGACCACCTTCATCTCGTCCGGCGCCTTGGCCGCGAAGCCCAGCAGGATGGCGTCGTCCGTGGTGACCGCGTCGACCTGGAAGGTCAGCAGGTTGTCGACGCAGATCGAGTAGGTGTCGTACGCGACGAGGTCCGCCTTGGGGTAGTCGGCGGCGATGCGCTGGTACGGCGTGGACCCGGCGGCCGAGCAGACGGTCTTGCCCGCCAGGTCCTGGGGGCCGTGGATGTCGTTCTCGTCCGTACGCACCAGCAGTCCCTGGCCTGCCATGTAGTACGGCCCGGCGAATCCGACGAGCTTCTTGCGCATGTCGTTGATCGTGTAGGTGCCGACGTAGTAGTCGATCTGCCCGTTCTGCAGTGCCGTCTCGCGGTTGGCGGAGGCGATCGTGCGGAAGCGGACCTTGCCCGGCTCGAAGCCGATCGAGGCGGCCAGCATGCGGGCGATCTCCATGTCGAAGCCGTAGTAGACCCCGGTGGCCGGGTCCTTCTCGCCCAGGTAGGGCTGGTCCTCCTTGGCGCCCACGACGAGATAGCCGCGCTTCTTCGCCTTCGTCCACGTCTTCGACTGCGGCAGCCGGAATCCGGTGTCGACCTTGTACTTGGGCAGCGCCCCTGCCTTGGGCCCCTTGACCGGCGGGCTGCCCTCCCTGCCGCAGCCCGCACAGAGCACGGCGATCAGGAGGCAGACCAGCGCGGCCGCGGTGTTCCTGGTACGCAACACGGTGCCTCCTGTCAGTGCTTGAGGATCTTGGACAGGAAGTCCTTGGCGCGGTCGCTCTCCGGGGAGGTGAAGAAGTCCTCCGGAGTGCGGTCCTCGATGATGCATCCGTCGGACATGAAGACCACGCGGTTGGCGGCGGACCGGGCGAAGCCCATCTCATGCGTGACGACGACCATGGTCATGCCCTCACGGGCGAGTTGCCGCATGACCTCCAGGACCTCGTTGATCATCTCCGGGTCCAGTGCGGAGGTCGGCTCGTCGAAGAGCAGCGCCTTGGGGTCCATGGCGAGGGCGCGGGCGATGGCGACGCGCTGCTGCTGGCCGCCGGAGAGCTGGGCGGGCAGCTTGTCCGCCTGCGAGGCGAGCCCGACCCGCTCCAGGAGTTCCCGGGAGCGCCGGTCGGCCTCGTCCTTCTTGCGCTTGCGGACCTTGAGCTGGGCGAGCGAGACGTTCGCCAGCACGGTCTTGTGTGCGAACAGGTTGAACGACTGGAAGACCATGCCCACTTCGGCCCGGAGTTCCGCGAGCCCCTTCCCCTCCTCGGGGAGCGGCTTACCGTCGATCGCGATGTGACCGGACTCGATCGTCTCAAGTCGGTTGATGGTCCGGCAGAGTGTTGATTTGCCCGATCCGGAGGGGCCGATGACCACCACCACCTCCCCGCGGCCGACGGTGAGATTGATGTTCTGCAGGACATGCAACTTCCCGAAGTACTTGTTGACGTCCCGCAGCTCGATCAACGGATCGACGGCCATACGCTGCCCTACCCACTTATCGCTTGTGTCGAGGTCAGCGCAAACTATCCGGGGTGGACACGCGCTTCGGAGCCGACACGCACCGACGGCACATAAGGCTGTTTATCGCGTTTTGGCCTCGGGGCCGCTCTCCGCCGACTCCGCGTACATCTCGGAGAGCTCGGGGCTGCCCGACATCGCCCAGTCCAGGCCGGCGGCGACCACATCGATCTCACGTCCGGATCCCAGCCGCACCACGGGCTTTCCGCTCGCCAGGATGTCCCAGACGGCAGCGGGCACGGTCCGCACCAGTACGGTGCCGAGGTAGAGGCCGGCGTCGTTGCCCACCCAGGGCAGCTCCTCAGGGTCGTCACGCCAGATGGGCGGCAGTTGGTCGAGCGCGGACAACGAGGCTGGGGTGTCGTCGAGTTCGAGGCCGCACTGCGCCGCGCGGGCTCGCAGCAACTCACATTCCGCGAACAGCTCGGCCACGCCGTCCGGGTCGGTCCTGACGGCGGCTGCGAGAGCCGCCCCCCGGGTACCGCCTTGACGTTTACGCCAGTTGTCCAGGATGCGAATCTTCATACCCCCAGGATCCCATCCCGGAGGGCATCCGCATCGCAGGGCGCGCGACCGTACCGGTTCCGGGACCCGCCCCGCACCTGAACCGGCGACTTCTCTAGGGTACGGAGATGACGCCGCAGAACTATCTCTCCGAACTCTTCTCACTGGAAGGCCGGGTCGCCGTGGTGACCGGCGGCAGCTCCGGGATCGGCCGGGCCATCACCGGGGCGCTCGCGCACGCCGGCGCGAGCGTGGTGGTCGTGGCACGCAGGGAGTCGGAACTGGTGCGGACCGTCGGTGAACTCGACGCCGACGGCTGCCGGTCGGCGTGGGTGAGCGCCGATCTGGGGGCGGCCGAGGGCGTGCGCAGGGCGGGCGACGAAGCGGCGGCGGCCTTCGGCGAGCCCGACATCCTCGTCAACTGCGCGGGCGTCAACCTGCGTCCGCCGATGAGCGAGCTCGACGAGGACGTCTGGGACACCACGATGACGGTGAACCTCAAGGCCCCCTATCTGCTGGGCCGACGCTTCGGCCCCGGCATGGCCGAGCGGGGCTTCGGCCGGATCATCCACATCACGTCCCAGCAGGCGCACCGGGCGTTCGTGCAGAGCGGTGCGTACGGGGTCTCCAAGGGTGCTCTCGAGTCACTGGCCCGCTCGCAGGCCGAGGCCTGGTCACCGTCCGGAGTCACCTGTAACACGCTGGTGCCCGGCTTCGTGATGACGCCGCTCAACGAGCGGCTGTCGTCCGACCCCGAGCGGGTCGCGGCGCTGGCCGCGCGCACGATGGTCGGACGCAACGGCCTGGCCCAGGACTTCGCCGGTGCGGCGGTGTTCCTGGCGAGCGCCGCGTCCTCCTACGTCACCGGGCAGTCGCTGTTCGTCGACGGCGGGTTCTCGGTGCACTGAGGCGGGTCGGGAGCGTCCAGCCCGGCGGCCGGGCGCGTTTCGAAGCGCCCGGTGGCCGCCGTCTCAGCCCTCCGCGCCGGGCTCCGGCTCGCCGGACGCGGCGGGATCCGGATCGTCGGACCCGGCTGCGACCTCGGCGGCCACCGCGGCTGCGACATCGGAGGACGCCACATCCTTGTCGACCCCCAGCCCCGAGAGCACACCCGCGCCCCCTTCGAACTCCAGCAGGGCCAGCACGATGTGCCCGGCCCCGACGTGATCGTGGCCGAGGCGCAGCGCCTCCCGGAAGGTGAGCTCCAGGACCTTGCGGGCCCCGGCGTCGTAGGGGATCAGCTCGGGGACCTCGTCCGCCGCGGCGGGCAGCGCGAGGACCGCCGCCTCCCTGACCGCCTCGGGCGAGATGCCCTGCCCGGAGATGACCTGGGCGCCGAGGGAGTCCGGCTCGGCCAGCAGGCCCAGGATCAGGTGGCCCGCTCCGATCTCGTCGTTGCGCGCGGCGTGCGCCTCGTTGTTCGCGGCCATGACGACGTTCCTGGCCTTCGCGTCGAACCGGCCGAAGCCCTGGCTCGGGTCCAGGTCCGAGGCCTCGCCTGGCATCTTGGGCACGAACCTCTTCTGGGCGGCCTGCCGGGTGACCCCCATGCTCCGGCCGATGTCCGTCCATGAAGCGCCCGAGCGGCGCGCCTGGTCCACGAAGTGGCCGATGAGGTGGTCGGAGATCTCACCCAGGTGGTCCGCGGCGACCACGGCTCCGGTGAGCTGCTCCAGCGCGTCGGGGTGGGCCTTCTTGATCGCGTCGATGAGGTCGTCGAGGCGGATGGGCGGATCGGCGTGCAGCGGCTTCGTCATGAGGCAACCCTAGGTTGACACCCAGAGGGCGTCAACCTTGGGTTGACATCGCGCGTACCGGGTCTTGGGCGTCCGCGCGTGCGGGGGCTCAGACGTCGAGGTCCACGACCACCGGGGCGTGATCGGAGGCACCCTTGCCCTTGCGCTCCTCGCGGTCGACGTAACTGTCCTTCACGGCCGCCGCGAAGGGGGCGTTGCCGTAGACGAGGTCGATGCGCATGCCCTTGTTCTTCGGGAAGCTGAGCTGGCGGTAGTCCCAGTAGGTGTACGGGTGGTCGTACTTGAGGGGGCGCGGCACCACGTCCGAAAGGCCCTCCTCGCGCAGTGTGGCGAGCGCGGCCCGCTCCGCGGGGGTGACATGTGTGGCGCCCTCGAAGAGCGAGGGGTCCCAGACGTCCTCGTCCGCCGGCGCGATGTTGAAGTCACCGAGGACCGCGAACGGCAGCGCCCCCGCGGCGTCGGATGCGACGGCCTTCTGGAGGGCTTGGAGCCAGCGCAGCTTGTAGGCGTAGTGGTCGTGGGCGACCTCACGGCCGTTGGGCACGTAGACCGACCAGACGCGGGCGGGGCCGCAGGTCGCCGAGACCGCTCTCGGCTCCTGCACACCCTCGTACTCCGGGCCGTCCGGCAGGCCCGTCACGACGTCCGTGAGGCCCACACGGGAGAGCAGCGCGACGCCGTTCCACCGGCCCGTGGCGTTGACCGCGGATTCGTAGCCCGCCTCGCGCAGCGCTTCGGCGGGGAACTGCTCCAGCGTGCACTTGGTCTCCTGGAGACAGAGCACGTCGGTGCCGCTGCTCTCCAGCCAGGCCAGCAGCCTCGGGAGCCGGGCGGTGATCGAATTGACGTTCCACGTGGCGATGCGCATGCAGCAAACCTAACCGCTGCCACTGACAACCGGGTCAGAGAAGGGTCGCGTCGCCCGGGGTCAGCCGACCGTGGTCCGCCCCTCCCAGGGCGCCGATCTGCATGTCGTAGATCGGTCGGGCGAGGTCGGTGAGCAGGGCGTCGTGGATGTCGATCGCCCGGCGCGGCTTCACCTCGCGCACGTAGTCGATGACCTCCGAGATCTTGCTCCAGGGAGCCATGACCGGCAGCATCAGCGTGTCCACCGGGTGATCGGGCACCGTGAAGGCGTCACCGGGGTGGAAAACCGAACCGCCCACGAGGAAACCGATGTTGGTGATCCGCGGGATGTCCGGGTGGATCACCGCGTGCAGCTCTCCGTGCACCTGCACGTCGAGCCCCGCCGCGGTGAACGTGTCGCCGTGCCCGACCGTGTGCACGCGCCCCGGGAACGCTGCGGACACCTGCTCCGCCACACTGCGCAGGGTCCACACCTGCGCGGCGGGGTTGGTCTCCAACGCCGCGCGCAGCCGCTCCTCGTTGAAGTGGTCCGGGTGTTCGTGGGTCACCAGGATCGCGTCGGCACCCGCGGCCGCGTCGTCCTCGGCGAACCCGCCGGGGTCGATGACGAGGGTCCGGCCGTTCCGCTCCAGGCGGACGCAGGAGTGGATCTTCTTGGTGAGGGTGAGAGACGAATCGTTCATGCCCCCATCCTGCTACGCGGGCGGGGTGGTTTCCTCCTGGATCACGGATTGCGCGATCTCGAACGCCGCGCCTGCCGCCGGGATGCCGCAGTAGACGGCCGTCTGGAGCAGCACCTCCTTGATCTCGACGGGGGTGAGCCCGTTGCGCAGGGCCGCCCTGACGTGCTGGGCGAGGCCGCCGAGGTGCCCGGAGGCGACGACAGCGGTGAGGGAGACACAGCTGCGGGATCTGCGGTCGAGGCCCTCCCGGCTCCAGATCTCACCCCAGGCATAGCGGGTGAGGAGCTCCTGGAAGTCCTCGGTGAAGCCGTCGGACGCGGTCCCGGCGGCATCCACATGGGCGTCGCCCAGCACCTCGCGCCTGACCTTCATGCCCCGGTCGTACCGGTCGTCGCTCCCGGTGACGGAGGCGTCGGGCAGAGCGACCGCGGCGGTGATCTCCGCGACGGGGACGACAGGGGCGAACGGAGCGGCGAAGCCAGGCGACGGCGGCACGGGGATCGACGCCAGGGTGTCCTGCCAGGCGGTCGAGAAGTGCATCAGCAGCAGGTCGGTGACGGCGGCAGGCTGCTCGACCGGGGCCAGGTGGGAGGCGCCGGGCACGAGGGCGAGCCGGGCGTCGGGAATGCCCGCGACCAGGGTCCGGGCCTCGGCGGGGCCGGTGACCTTGTCCTCGGCCCCGACCAGCACGAGGGTCGGCACCCCGATACGGGAGAGTTCCGTACGGATGTCGAAGGCGGCCAGGGCCTCGCAGGCGGCGATGTAGCAGCCCGGGTCGGTGGTGCGGACCATCTGGACGGCCCACTCGACGATGGCGGGCTGGGCGGCGGCGAACCCGGGCGTGAACCAGCGCTCGGGGGAGGTCCGGGCGATCGGCTCCAGGCCGTTGCTGCGGACGATCACCCCGCGCTGCCGGAACTCGTCCGCGGTGCCGAAGCGGGGCGACGCCGCGACGAGCGCCAGCGCGGCGACCCGCTGCGGATGGCGCAGCGCGATGTCGGCGCCGACGGCGCCGCCGATGGAACAGCCCACGTATCCGAAACTCTGGACGCCGACGCTGTCCAGGGTGGCCAGGAGCCGGTCGGCGAGGTCGGTGACCGCGGCGGCGGGGTGCGCGGGGGCTCCGCCGTGGCCCGGCAGGTCGTACCGGAAGATCCGCCAGTGCTGGGACAGCTCGGGTATCTGGCGGTCCCACATGTGCCAGGTGGTACCGAGCGAGGGCCCCAGCACCAGCACGGGTGCGTCCTCTGGCCCGTCTACCTGGAACTTCATCGTCTTGTTGTCTGTCTCGCTCACGCTCACACGCTCCCACGTCTCACAGCCATCTCACACACCGCCCTCCTGAGCGCTGTGAAGACCTCCCCATGTCGTAGCGGCTCCACGAAGGTCCTCTACGTCCGGCTTCGCGTACCAGCGCTTGGTGGTCTTCACGTTGGTGTGCCCCGCCCATCGTGCCAGTAGGTGATCCGGCACCCCATTGTTGGCCAGGTAGGTAAGCACGGTGCACGCGCGTCGTAGAGACGCACCTGGCGGAGTCCGATGTCCTCTCCGGCTCCACCGCCAAGCACGGCCAGGAGGGAACACCGTCAATCCTCTCTACGATCCCCGGTTTCGGTAACCGGGGATCGTGGCCTATATTCCGTCCCGCGTTCTGGAGGGCTACGAGGTGAGTCGGGAAGACCTGAGCGCGGGGTAGGCATCGTCTTCGACCAGGACCACCAGCCCGCTGTCGGCGAGTCGTCTGAGGTTGCGAGTCACCACACGCTCGGGGCACCGAGAACTCGGGCGACAGCACCAGGATGGGCTGTGCCATGCGAGCGTGATCAGGGGCTTGGCGATCTTCGCGATGCACCAAGTCCTTACCGAAAAGCCCGGCCGCGCAGAGGCGCAAGACCAGGGAAAGAGCGACGTAATCGGCTTCCGACCGGGCGGTACATACGTTCCTGGCGACAAGCGCCAGATGGATCTGGGCATTGAAGCGGACAAAACGAACTGTGGGCTGCGGCAGGCAAGCTCCATCGTAGGGACCGTGGCACGAGAAGAAGGGGTACGGTGAGCAACATCGGAACGGCTGGCATCCTCACTGCTTACATGTCTCTGACCTGGTGTTTTCCGGGAGTTTGTACGTTGACATGGCCTCCCGGTGTGGTTCCAGTCCCGGGGGCTCTTTCTCGTCTGCCGTGAGCGAATCCCTCCTCGGCCTGGAGTGGTGAGAGACCCTGCACCGCTACGAGGCCAGCCGGACCTCAAGAAACTGTGGCCCTGATCTGACCGGATGCCTGGCTCCGCGACCAGGCCCCCCCGGAGCCGGAGGTCGGGTAGACGCGCGCGGGACGGCCAGCCCCCTGGCGGATCGGAAGGCGGCCGTGAAATCGAGGCTGGGTGGGTCAGGCGTCGTCAACGACGTTGATGGCGGCTGCGGGGCAGACCGCGGCAGCTGCACGGGTCGCGGTCCGCTGATCCTGCGGCGGCATGCCGTCCAGCAGGATGACGATGCCGTCGTCGTCGCGTTGGTCGAATACCTCTGGGACGATCAGGACGCACTGGCCTGCACCGCAACACTTCTCTTCGCCACGGTGACCTTCATGCGGGTTCTCCCTTCGTCCGGACAGTGGGGGCGGCTGAACGGACAGCTCGGCGCTCGCGCCGGGGGTTCGGTGAGGAGTCACCAGAGCGCGGGAACCGTGCGCAGACCACCGACCAGGAGCCCTTCCACCCGTTGCAGGTCGTCTACGGGCACAGCAAGTTCGAGGGCAGGCAGCTTGCGCAGCAGGACCTCCAGCACGACCTGGAGTTCGGTACGGGCCAGGGACTGGCCGAGGCAGGAGTGAGGTCCGGCGCCGAAGACGAGGTGAGGGTTGGGGCTCCGACCGAGGTCCATCTCCGCGGCGTTGTCGAAGACGTCCTCGTCACGGTTGGCGGCGGGCATGCCGCAGATCGCCGTGGTGCCGCCCGGCACGGTCCGGCCGCCGATCTCGGTGTCTTCGGTGAGCAGTCCGGGCGTCCAGCCCCTCGCCGAAGTCAGCGGCCAGGCGTCGTGCCTGCCACGTCGTGCGCGGGGCGAGCGCCCACCGTACGAGCGGGAAGCGGACGCGGTTGGCGCCGACTGTCGTCCGCCCGCCCCGCCGGGGCGGTATCCGCCGCCGCACGGACCGCGTGGCTCCCATGGATAACGGCCACCGCGCGGCCACAGGTTCCTAACATTATTCTGACATCAGCTAGCGACTCTCTTCTTCCGGCTCCAGGCCGGATCCCGCCTTGCCTTCAAGGAGAGAGTCACGCATGGAGATCTTCAGCCGCATGCGGCGCACGGCAGCGGTACTCGGTCTGTGTGCGGCACTGATCGCCGTCCCCGCCGCGGCGTCGGCCGAACCCGTCGTGCCAAAGACGCCGCGGATACCCGTCGTCTCCACGGAGCAGGTCATGCCGTACCTGCGGGCGCTGCAGTCGGTCGCGGACCGCACCGGAGGCAACCGCGCCCACGGCACCAAAGGCTTCCAGCAGTCACTGGCGTACGTGAAGGGCGTGCTGGACAAGGCGGGCTTCCGCACCGGCCTGCGGCCCTTCACGCACAACGGCGTCCTTGGACACAACCTCATCGCGGACTGGCCGGGAGGCGACCCGGGCCACGTCGTGCTCGTCGGCGCCCACCTCGACAGCGTCGAGGCCGGGCCCGGTGTGAACGACAACGGCTCTGGCTCGGCTGCCGTGCTCGCCACCGCCGTCGCCGTGTCGCGGGCGGGTGCCGCGCCGAAGCGGCATCTGCGGTTCGCATGGTGGGGAGCGGAGGAGCAGGGCCTGATCGGCTCCAAGGACTACGTGCGCAAGCTCTCGGCCGCCGGGCGCGAGAAGATCGACGTCTACCTCAACTTCGACATGACCGGCACCAGGAACGTGCAGCAGTGGCTCGTCGTCCACGACGAGCCCAGGGCTACGGAGGCGTTCGAGGCGTACTTCGCAGCCAAGGGCCTGCCCACCTTCGACATCGGCATCGGCGGCTCGGACCACGAGTCCTTCGGCGGCGCAGGAATCCCGGTCTCCGGCTTCAACACCGGCGTCGGCGAGTGCCTCCACGAGGCATGCGACCGCATCGACAACGTGGACCCCGAGACCGAGACCGTCAGCACCAACGCCGTTCTCAGCGTGACCTGGCAGCTCGCCTCTCGCTGATCACCGACCACGGCCCCTGAGGACAGGAGCAGGACATATGCGCAGTACGACCAGACGGCACCGATACCCCGCGGTGGTGGTCATCCTGGCAGGCAGCGTGCTGCTGACCGCCGTGCCTTCCACGGCCACCACCGGCGGCGGGTCCGGTGTGGGGGACCCGTACTTCCCCGACGACGGCAACCCCGGATACGACGTCTCCCACTACGACGTCCGCGTGGCCTACGACCCGGCCCGCCCCGACCACCTCGACGGCGACACCACCGTCACCGCCATGGCCACCGGCAGACTCGACAGCTTCCACCTGGACCTGGAGGGCTTCCAGGTGGGCTCGGTCACCGTCGACGACGTCCCAGTCAGGAGCTTCACCCGCAGTGGGGCACACGAACTGGTCATCACCCCGGCCGACCGGATCGCCAAGGGCGCGAAATTCGCCGTCCGCGTCCGCTACTCCGGCAAGCCCGTCGGCGAGAGCTGGCACCGGCTCACCGACGGCGGGGCGAGCGTCACCGGCGAGCCGCACTCCGCCACCGCCTGGTACCCGGCCAACGACCACCCGTCCGACAAGGCGACCTTCCGGCTCACCGCGACGGTCCCCGACACCTGGACCGTGATCGGCAACGGCCGCCCCGGCCCCACCACTTCCCCGGCCAAGGGCAGAAAGACCTTCCGTTGGTATGAGGACAAGCCGGTCGCCACCTACCTCAGCACCCTGGCCATCGACAAGTTCACGGTTCACACCTCGAAACTGGCCGACGGCACCCCGGTCATCAACGCCTACAGTCCCGGTGCCGTGATCGACCCGGAGTCCGAGGCGCTGCTCCCGGAGATCATCGGCTTCCTGGCCTCGAAGTTCGGCCCGTACCCCTTCTCCTCGGCCGGCGGCATCGTCATCAACGGCGAAGCCGAGGGGGGCGGCAACGGCCCCCTCGCACTGGAGACGCAGAGCCGTCCGACGTACGCCGGAGTGATGTTCGACGCCTCGATGGTGCACGAGTATGCCCATCAGTGGTTCGGCGACAGCGTCTCGTTCTCGGACTGGCGTGACGGCTGCATTGCCGAGTGCGTCGCCCAGTACACCAACCAGCTGTGGGAAGAGAAGAGCGGCGCGGACCTCGACACCGGCTTTTACGCCAGCATGGTGGAGGAGAGCGAACAGGACCCCGACTTCTGGAACGTGAAGCTCTACGACCCGGGCCCGGGTAGGGAGCTGGACCCGGCGCTGTACGACAAGGGGTCGATGATGATGCACGCCCTGCGGCGGACCATCGGGGACGCCGCCTTCTTCGGGACCCTCCAGCAGTGGCAGAAGGAGCACCGCTACTCCAACGCCACTTGGCTACAGTTCGAAGCACTCGCGAAGAAGGTCTCCGGCCGGTCGGACCTCGCCGGATTCTTCGATGCCTGGGTACACGGCGCCACCGTCCCGGAACGGAAGTATTTGTACCCCGGGACCCTCGGCCGCCTTCAGTGACCTGCGAGAGGGTACCGGTCGGCGCAGGGTGATCGAGGCAACCGTCGGCCACACCCGTACGCTGCCCGCCACTGGCAGCGTACGGGTGTGGCC
>NZ_JBEZIH010000027.1:0-120521 GCF_040650935.1 Streptomyces sp. NPDC048565 | reverse complement strand
TCAATGCCGCCCCGTCGCGACGGGGCGGCATTGACCGCCGAGACACTGGACACCACCGGTCGTCCACCGGCCGCCGTGCGGCGCGGGCAGCACCGGTTCGCCCCGAAGGAGCCCCTCATGACCCCGCCCGTCGTCCACTCGCTGCGCGAACAGATCCGCGAGCACATCGTGGAAGGGATAGTCAGCGGGCGCTGGAAGCCGGGTGAACGGATCGTGGAGCGCCGTATCGCCACCGAGCTGGAGGTCAGCCAGACGCCCGTGCGTGAGGCGCTGCGGGAGCTGGAGACGCTGCGGCTGATCGAGTCCGCGCCCAACAAGGGTGTCCGGGTACGCAATCTCACCGCGGCCGACCTGGAGGAGAGCTACCCGGTGCGGGCCGGGCTGGAACAGATCGCGGCGGAGCTGGCCGCCCCCGCGCTCGGCGAGGACTGCTCGGCGCTCGCCCCGCATGTGGCGGCGCTGTACGAGGCGGACCGGCTGGCCGACGGTGAGGCGCAGGTGCGGCACACGGTGGCCTTCCACCGTGAGATGGTGCGCGCCGCGGGGAACGCCGTGCTGCTGCACACCTGGGAGGGGCTCGGCATCGAGGTGTTCACCGCCCTGTCGATCCGCTGGCTGGGCACCGTGCAGAAGTCGTACGCCGAGGAGCACGAGTCGCTCATCGAGGCGTTCCTGCGGAAGGACCCACAGATCGACGTCCTGGTGAAGGAGCACGTCCTCGGGTGCGCGCCGCGCGCCTGAGATCCGGCGATCGACCACGGGCAGCTCGCCCATCCGGCGCGCGAGTCGCTCAGACGTGCAGGTCAGCGCCCGTTTCGCGCCTTTGATCCCGTCACTCCGTGCCCCGTTTCGCGGCACCGCATGCCACTTTTCTTCATATCGAGAAGTTTTGCCCTTCACCCTTTGATCGATCATCGATCGGCGACTTACAGTTCACTCGCGGGCCCACCCGGCCCCATCGCCCTGTCCTGCCAGCCAGGGATTTCTCCACCCCCTCCCACTCCGGAAGGCGGCGATCATGACCGACCCCGTAGCAAAGCTTCCGAGCGAGCTCGACCAGCTCCCGGACCGCGACCCCGAGGAGACCGCCGAATGGGCGGCCTCGCTCGACGCCGTCACCAAGGCCGCGGGCCCGCACCGCGCCGCGTACCTGATGCGGCGTTCGCTCCAGCACGCTGAGGGCGCCGGCATCGCGCTGCCCAAGCTGCTGGAGAGCGATTACGTCAACACCATCCCCACCGCCGCCGAACCCGCGTTCGACGGCGACCTGGAGATGGAATCGAAGATCACCGCGTGGAACCGCTGGAACGCGGCCGCGATGGTCACCCGCGGCGCCCGGTACGGCGTCGGCGGCCACATCGCCACGTTCGCCTCGGCGGCCTGGCTGTACGAGACCGGCTTCAACCACTTCTTCCGCGGCAAGGAGGGCGACGGCTCGGGCGACCAGCTCTACATCCAGGGCCACGCCTCGCCCGGTATATATGCGCGCGCCTTCCTCGACGGCCGCCTCGGCGAGCAGCAGCTCGACAACTTCCGGCAGGAGTCGGGCGGCGACGGCCTGCCGTCCTACCCGCACCCGCGGCGGCTGCCCTGGCTGTGGGAGTTCCCCACCGTCTCGATGGGCCTCGGCCCGCTCTCGGCGATCTACCAGGCGCGCTTCAACCGCTATCTGACCAACCGCAAGATCAAGGACACGTCGAACTCGCACGTCTGGGCCTTCCTGGGCGACGGCGAGATGGACGAGCCCGAGTCGACCGCCGCCCTCGCCCTCGCGGCCCGTGAGCAGCTCGACAACCTGACCTTCGTCATCAACTGCAACCTGCAGCGTCTCGACGGCCCGGTCCGCGCCAACTTCCGCGTGGTCCAGGAGCTGGAGGCGCAGTTCCGCGGAGCCGGCTGGAACGTCATCAAGACGCTCTGGGGCAACGCCTGGGACGAGCTGTTCCAGCTGGACACCACCGGCGCGCTCATCCGCCGCCTGCGCCAGGTCCCGGACGCGCAGTTCCAGACGTACGCGACGCGTGACGTGGCCTACATCCGCGAGCACTTCTTCGGCACCGAGCCCGCCCTGGTGGAGCTCGCGAAGCTCCTGAGCGACGCCAAGATCGCCGAGTGTTTCTACAGCTCCCGCGGTGGCCACGAGGCCCGCAAGGTGTACGCGGCCTACCGCGCCGCCGTCGAGCACAAGGGCGCGCCGACCGTGATCCTCGCCCAGACGGTCAAGGGCTACACGCTCGGCAAGGGCTTCGAGTCCAAGAACGCCAACCACCAGATGAAGAAGCTGTCGATCGACGAGTTCAAGGGCATGCGCGAGCTGCTCGGTCTCCCGATCCCGGACAGCGCCTTCGAGGACGGGCTCGTCCCCTACGGCCACCCGGGCGCCGACTCCCCCGAGGTCCGCTACCTCCAGGAGCGCCGTGCCGCCCTCGGCGGTCCTGCCCCCGCCCGCCGGCTGCACACGGTGCCGCTCCCGCAGCCCGAGGAGCGCGCCTTCAAGGCCCTGTACAAGGGGTCGGGCAAGCAGGAGATGGCCACCACCATGGCGTTCGTCCGCCTGGTGAAGGACCTGATGCGGGACAAGGAGACCGGCAGGCGCTGGGTGCCGATCGTCCCGGACGAGGCCCGTACCTTCGGCATGGAGTCGCTGTTCCCCTCGGCCGGTATCTACTCCCCGCTCGGGCAGACCTACGACCCGGTCGACCGCGACCAGCTGATGTACTACAAGGAGGCCAAGGACGGCCAGATCCTCAACGAGGGGATCACCGAGGCCGGGTCCATGGCCGACTTCATCGCCGCCGCCACGTCGTACTCGACGCACGGCGAGACGATGATTCCGTTCTACATCTTCTACTCGATGTTCGGCTGGCAGCGGACCGGCGACCAGATGTGGCAGCTCGCCGACCAGCTCGGCAAGGGCTTCATCGTCGGCGCCACGGCCGGCCGTACGACGCTGACGGGCGAGGGCCTCCAGCACGCGGACGGCCACTCCCACCTGATCGCCTCCACGAACACGGCGTCCCTGAACTACGACCCGGCGTTCGCGTACGAGATCGCGGTGATCGTCAAGGACGGTCTGCGCCGGATGTACGGCCAGGCCGCCCCGGGCGAGGACTCGAACGTCTTCTACTACCTGACGGTCTACAACGAGCCGAAGCAGCAGCCCGCGATGCCGGAAGGCGTCGAGGAGGGCATCGTCAAGGGCCTGTACCGCTTCAAGGAGGGCGTGGCCGCCTCGGCGGACGCGCCGCGCCTCCAGCTGCTGGGTTCGGGTACGGCGATCCACTGGGCCCTGAAGGCCCAGGAGCTGCTGGCCGCCGACTGGGGTGTCACGGCCGACGTGTGGTCCGCCACCTCGTGGGGCGAGCTGCGCCGCGACGCCCTGGAGTCCGACGAGGCACTGCTCCGCGGTGAGCAGCGCGTGCCCTACGTGACCCAGGCGCTCTCCGGTGCGCCGGGCCCGGTCCTCGCGGTCAGCGACTGGATGCGCGCGGTGCCTGACTCGATCAGCCAGTGGGTGGAGCAGGACTGGTCCTCGCTGGGTACGGACGGCTTCGGCCTCTCCGACACCCGCGAGGGGGCCAGGCGCCACTTCGGTGTCGACGCCGAGTCGGTCACGGTCGCCGCGCTGGCCCAGCTGGCCCGCCGCGGCGAGATCCCGGCCTCGAAGGTCAAGGAGGCCCGGGAGAAGTACGGCATGTGAGTCCGCGACGGCGGGGTGCGGGTGCCGGGCGACCCGGCACCCGCACCCCGCCGTGCGCGCACCACAATGGGTCCATGCGTGCTGCCCGGCTGATCAAGATGGTGCTGCTCCTGCAGTCCCGGCCCTCCATGACCGGCGCACAGCTGGCCGAGGAGCTGGAGGTGTCGGAGCGCACCGTGACCCGGGACGCCCAGGCGCTGTCCGAGGCGGGTGTGCCGGTGTACGCCGACCGCGGCCGGGCCGGCGGCTACCGGCTGATGGGCGGCTACCGGACACGGCTGACCGGTCTTGCCCGCCATGAGGCCGAGGCGCTCTTCCTGTCCGGGCTGCCCACCGCCCTGCGCGAGATGGGGCTCGACGACGCCGCATCGGCGGCCCGCCTGAAGGTGACGGCCGCCCTGCTCCCGTCGCTCCGGGACGCCTCGCGCACGGCGTCCCAGCGCTTCCACCTGGACGCGCCCGGCTGGTACCACGACCCGCCCGCCCCCGAGCTGCTGCCCGCCGTCGCGGAGGCCGTCCGGGACGACCGGCTGGTCCTGGCGCGCTACCGCCGCCGGCCGTCGGACGAGGTGGAGCGGGAGCTCGCCCCGTACGGCCTCGTCCTGAAGGCCGGGGTCTGGTACCTCTGCGCGCGGGCCGGTGACGACTTCCGGGTGTACCGGATCGACCGGTTCACCTCTGTCGTCCTGTCGGAGACCCGCTTCGTACGGGACGAGGACTTCGACCTGCCGCGTTTCTGGGAGGAGCGGGCCACGCAGTTCGCCCGGTCGCTCCTGCGTACCGAGGTGACCGTACGGCTGTCGGATGCGGGCGTGCGGCGGCTGCCGCACACCGTGGACCGGGCCGCCGCGACCGAGGCGCTGGCCGGGGCCTCGGCACCGGACGCGGACGGCCGGCTCACGGTCGTCCTGCCGGTCGAGTCCGCCGACGTGGCGTACGGCCAGCTGCTGTCCCTGGGGCCCGAGGTGGAGGTCCTGGCCCCTGCCGCCCTGCGCGAACGCTTTGCCGATACCGCCGAACGACTGCGCGATCTCTATCACTGAAGTGGCCCCTGAGTGACGCCGAAGGCCATATTCCGGTGTCTGGGCGTGCGTCAGCCGCCCTCGGGGCAGATGCTGGACCCGTGATGGACGAGACGGAGTTCTGGGAGATCATCGACAACACCCGCGAGGCCGCCGACGGCGACCCCGAGGACCATGCCGACCTGCTCGTCGAACGGCTGGCGCGGCTCGACCCCGACTCCGTGCTGGATTTCGCCCGGCACTTCGAGGCCCGCTACAACCGGGCCTACCGCTGGGACCTGTGGGGCGCGGCGGCCGTACTGCTCGGTGGGGCGAGCGACGACGCGTTCGACTACTTCCGCTGCTGGCTGATCGCCCAGGGCCGGGAGGTCTTCGAGGGCGCGATGCACGAGCCGGACTCGCTGGCCGAACTGCTGGACGACTTCGAGGCGGACATCGACGGGGACGGGGACGGCGAGGACATCGGCTACGCCGCCGACGAGGCCTACGAGCAGCTGACCGGGGCGGTCGCACCCGACCTGGGGCTGCCGCCGCAGGCGGCGGAACCGGCGGGCACGCCCTTCGGGTTCGACGACGACACGGCGCTGGCGGAGCGCTATCCCGCGCTCTGGGAACGCTTCGGCACGGCCTGAGCCCCGGACGGGCGACCTGGGATCAGGTCGCAGGGGCTCAGGCCGTCAGGGAGCGGCCCATCAGGACATCGTCGACGTACCGCCCGCCCAGGAAGAACTCGCCGGGCAGTACGCCCTCGACGGCGAAGCCCTCGGAGGCGTAGAGCGCCTGCGCGGCGGTGTTGTGGCCGAGCACCCGCAGGGTGAGCCGCCCGGCGCCCTGCCGGCGCGCATCGGTGTACGCGGCGCGCAGCAGCGCACGTGCGACGCCGTGGCGCCGCGCCCAGTCGGCGACGGCGAGGCCCTGTATCTGGCGGACGTGCGCGTTGCAGGCGAGCGGGGTCGGGCGGGCCAGCCGGATGTAGCCGGCCAGGCACACCTCGTCCATGCCGGTGACGGCCTCGACGACGAGGTATTCGCCGGGCAGGTGCCGCTCGTCGAAGAAGGGCTCGTACGGGGGCTGCGGCTTCGGCTGCACGGCGTGGAGGGTCGACCAGGTGGCCCGGTCGAGCTCGCCGAGAGCGCTCTCGTCCTCGGGGACGGCGGGACGGACGGGGGCGAGGGACCGGAATCGTGTCACGGACATGCGCGCAACTGTGTCATGCGCGTCCCACGCCCCCGGCTCCCGCGTGTCCGGGGGCGCGTGGGGCAGGATGGACGGCATGCCGCATTCCCGAATCGCCGTCAGCGGATCGACCGGACTCATCGGATCGGCGCTCGTGCGCTCGCTCCGCGCCGACGGGCACGAGGTGGTGCGCCTGGTGCGCCGCCCGGCCGCCACCGGCGACGAGGTGGAGTGGGACCCGAAGCGCAGTCACGTCGACGCGGCGGGCCTGGTCGGCTGCGACGCGGTCGTCCACCTCGCCGGGGCGGGGGTCGGGGACCACCGGTGGACCGAGGCCTACAAGCGCGAGATCCGGGACAGCCGGGTGTTCGGCACCGCGGCCGTCGCCGAGGCGGTTGCCTCCCTGGACACCCCGCCGAAGGTGCTGCTGTGCGGGTCGGCCGTCGGCTTCTACGGCGACACGGGCGACCGTGCCGTCGACGAGAGCGCACCGCCCGGCGACGGCTTCCTGCCGTCCGTGTGCGTGGAGTGGGAGGAGGCCACCGCTCCGGCCGAGGAGGCGGGCGTACGCACCGTCCACGCGCGGACCGGTCTGGTCGTCTCCCGGCGGGGCGGTGCGTGGGCGCGCCTCTTCCCGCTGTTCAAGGCGGGGCTCGGCGGACGGATGGGGAACGGCCGGCAGTACTGGAGCTTCATCGCGCTGCACGACCACATCGCCGCGCTGCGGCACATCCTGGACACCGAGACGCTGTCGGGCCCGGTGAATCTGACGGGCCCCTCCCCCGTCACCAATGCCCAGGTGACGGCCGCCATGGGGCGGGTGCTGCGGCGTCCGACCCTGTTCACCGCTCCTGCGCCCGCTCTGAAGCTCGCGCTCGGCGAGTTCGCCGGCGACGTCCTGGCCAGCCAGCGGGTGCTGCCCGGCCAGCTGCTCGACTCGGGCTTCGCTTTCGCCTTCCCCGGCATCGACGAGGCCGTCCGCGCCGCGCTGCGCTGACCGCTCTCCGGCGCCGCTCCAGGACCCCTGTGCGACCCCGTGCACCGGTGCCCGGGGTGCGTGCGACTGCACCTGACTCGGCCATCTACCTAGCCTCGACCCGAACTCGGGCATTTCTGGAGCGTGTTGGGGGCAATAGCCCCCCACCAGTCGCACCGACTCGGGGAGGGGCACGTGATCGGGGCACACACAGCGGACCACGCGGATGTGGTCATCATCGGGGCCGGAATCGCCGGCCTTTCGGCGGCTCACCAGCTGATCGGCGCAGGGGTCGACGTCAGCGTCCTGGAGGCCGCCCCGCAGGTGGGCGGACGGATGGCCACCCAGGACGTGGACGGTTTCCGGCTCGACCATCTCGGTCCACTGCTCAGCTCCGCGTATCCGGAGCTGAGCAGCACCCCGGGGCTCGAAGGGCTGGTGCTACGGGACTTCGCGCCCGGGGTGCTCGTCCACAGCGGAGGGCGGCAGTACCGCGCCGGGGACGTACGGAGCGCGCGGGGCGCACTCCGTGCTGTGCGCTCCCGGTCGAGCGCCCCACGCGCGCCTTTGGGCGGGGCCATCGAACAGGCCAGGCTCGGTGCCTGGCTGGCCCGTCTCGCCACCGCTCCCGAGTCCCGGATCCTGGCCAGGCCGGACGGGACCGCGCTCGACACGCTGGCGGCGCGCGGGCTGCCGCCCCGTACGGCCGCCGGATTCCTGCACCCCCTGCTCTCGGCGCTGCTCGGCGACCCCGGGCTCAGTACCTCCAGCCGCATCGCCGACCTCACCCTGCGGGACTACGCGCGCGGCCGGCTCTGCGTGCCCGCGGGCGGTTCCGCGACGCTGCCCGAGCTGCTGGCGGCCGCCCTGCCGCCCGGGACCGTACGCACCGGGGTCCACGTGACGGCCGCCGACATCACCTCCGTACACACCAAGGAGCACGGCGAGCTCGGCTGCCGCTCGCTCCTGCTGGCCACCGGCGCGGGAGCCGCCGCCGAGCTGCTGCCCGGCCTGCGGATGCCCGCGTTCCACCCGGTGACCGTGGTGCACCACACCGCCGACGAGGCACCGGTGACCGGCGGCCGTCTGCTGCTGGACGCGGACCGCTCGGGGCCGGTCGCGCACACCGCGGTGATGAGTGAGGTCGACCCCTCGCGCGCGCCGCTCGGCCGGACCCTGATCACCTCCACGGTGCTCGGCCGGCCGCCGAGGAACCTCGACGGGGAGGTACGCGCCCATCTGGCCCGGCTGTACGGCACACCCACCGACGGCTGGGAGCTGCTGGCCGCTCGTCACGACCCGGAGGCCGTGCCCGCCATGCCACCGCCGCACGATCCACGCCGGCCCGTCCGGCTGCTCACCGGGCTGTACGTGTGCGGCGACCACCGCGACACCAGCACGGTCCGGGGGGCGCTGCGCTCGGGCAGGCGCGCCGCATCGGCGATCCTCACCGATCTGGGGGTACGCGTGCGGCAGGACGGCGGGACGGAGCTGCCGGCCGCCGCCTGAGGCCCGCTCCCCGTCAGCCCAGCGCGGCGACCCGGTCGCGGTATCCGCGTACGGCGACGGCGTCCCTGTACGGCTCCAGGCGGCGCTCGAAGTCGCGTACGTACTCCGTCGCCCGCACCGACCGCATCTCCGCCGCCTGCTGGGCCGCCTCGGCGCCCAGCAGGCACGCCTGGTCCAGCTCGCCGAGCCCGAGCCGCGCGGAGGCGAGCACCACCCGGCAGAACAGCCTGCTCCTGGCGTATGCCGGCGCGCGCAGCTGGAGCGACCGCTCGGCGTGCTGGGCCGCGACGCGGTACTGCTGGAGGTCGCGGTGGCAGTGGCCGAACTCGTCGGCGAGCTGGGCCTCGTCGAAGTAGCGCGCCCAGTACGGCACATCGTCCCCCGGCCGGGAGATCCCCAGCGCGCGCTCCGCCCGCGCCAGCGCGGCGACACAGGGCCTGGTCTCCCCGAGGACGCCGTGTCCGCGCGCCTCGACCGAGTGCAGCAGGGCCAGGACGACGGGCGGCGCGGAGGAGCCGATGCCCTGCTGGGCGACGCGTGCGAGCTGGACGGCTTCCCTGCCGTGCCCGAGATAGACCGCCTGCCGGCTCATCGTGATCAGCACGAAGGCGCCGTACGCCCGGTCCCCCGCGGCCTGGGCGAGCCGCAGCGCCTGGACGAAATAGCGCTGGGCCAGGCCGTGCGCCGCGATGTCGTACGAGGTCCAGCCCGCGAGCCGGGTGAGATCGGCGGCGGCGGAGAACAGCCGGCGGCCCATCGTCTCGCCGTAGCTCCCCCGGAGCATCGGCTCCGCCTCGTGTTCCAGATACCGGACGAGAGCCTGCCTGGCGTGGCCCCCGCCGTAGGTGTTGTCCAGCGTGCGGAAGAGCTCGCCCACCGAACGCAGCGCGGCGACGTCACCGCTGCCGACCCGCTGGCCCGCGCCGCGCTCGGTCCCCCGCTGGCGCGGGACGCCCGGGGCCGGTGGCGCGGGGGCGGGCGGACGCGAGGGGCTGGGCCCACGGGTGGAGCCGGGCCTGGCGCCGCCCGCCCCCTGCGCCGGGCCCGGGGCGCCGGTCCCGTTGGTCTGATGGAGCCCGTGCGGGGGCCGGGCCCCATGGCCCTCCGCGGGCGTACGGGGGGCGGGCAGACCGCCGGCGCCGGCAGCGCTGCCGCGCTCCCGCGGCTCGCCGCGGCCGACCCACTCGTCGGCCCGTCCGATCAGCCAGTCCCGGCTGGGGACGACCAGTCCAGCGGGCGTGAACGCGATCTTGCGCAGCTCCGTATGGCTGCCCGAGTCCTTGCGCCACAGCCCGCTGACGATGTCGACGGCCTCGGCGGGCGTGGCAGCGAACTCCAGCCCGGCATAGACGGGCGCGCACGCGTCCAGGCCCAGATCCTGTGCGGAGAGCCGGCGCCCGAGCCGTCTGGTGAAGACCTCGGCGATCAGCGCGGGGGTGGTGCCCCGGGGCTGCTGGCCGCGCAGCCAGCGGGTCACCGAGGTCTTGTCGTATCGCAGGTCGAGCCCGTGTTCGAGGCCGAGCTGGTCCACCCGGCGGGCCAGGCCCGCATGGGAGAACCCGGCCTCCGCGATGAGGGCAGCGAGCCGCCGGTTCGGGGTGCGCTGCGGAGGTCGTTCCGACATCAGCTGTAAGGTCTCCTGCCTTCGGCGCCGGGCGGGCAGCCCTTACGGGCTCCCCCACGGTTGGGAGCGGGCGAGCCCGTTATGGAACGGCGCGAACTTAACCGCCCCGGCCGCGGTGCCGATGACCTTCGCTCCATGTTCATCCGATCGTGTGAGGACTGTCGGATCGCTGACGGTGGCCCCCTGCCCGTAACCTGCCGGACTCCGTGTTCCGTGGCGGTCGTACAGTGGCTCGGGGCGCACATCAGTGCATGGTGACGTGGCTCAGGGGACCTCCCCGGCCCTCCGGCACCGCGAGTAGGGAGGCACCCGAGTGAGTGAGCTGCGGTTCGTCCGTCTGGGGTTCGGTGAGGAACGGGTCGACTACCAGGAGGCCTGGCAGAAGCAGCGCGAGGTGCATGCCGCCCGGTTCGAGGACACCGTCCCCGACACCTGCCTGCTCCTCGAGCATCCGTCCGTCTACACGGCGGGGCGGCGCACCACGGAGAGCGAGCGCCCGCTGGACGGGACCCCGGTCATCGATGTCGACCGCGGCGGCAAGATCACCTGGCACGGCCCCGGGCAGCTCATCGGCTACCCGATCCTCAAGCTCCCCCGCCCGGTGGACGTGGTCGCGCATGTCCGGCGGCTGGAGGACGCCCTGATCCGCACGGCCGCCGAGTTCGGCGTGGAGACCAGCCGGGTCGAGGGCCGCAGCGGCGTCTGGGTCCTCGGTGACCCGGTCGAGGACCGCCCCTCGCTCGGCGGGCTCTCCCTCGACTTCGACCCCCGCCTCCACGACGAGGAGTTCGACCCCCGGCTGAACGGCCCCGAGTACGCGCCCTCCAACGCGGGACAGCGCCGCGAGGACCGCAAGCTGGCCGCGATCGGCATCCGGGTCGCCAAGGGCGTCACGATGCACGGCTTCTCCCTGAACGTGAACCCGGACAACACCTCGTTCGACCGGATCGTGCCGTGCGGCATCCGGGACGCGGGGGTGACCTCGCTCAGTTACGAACTGGGCCGCGAGATCACGATCGACGAGATCCTCCCGGTCGTCGAGAGACACCTGCGGGACATCCTGGAGAACGCGGAGCTCGCGCCGCGGGTCATCGCGCCGAAGGAGCCTGCCGCGGAGCCGGCCGCCCCGGTATAGGGAGAGCGCGGGGAAGCCGCGGGGAATAGGCCCCCTCGGCCACAGGTTGGCCAGACGCAAGGCCGTTCTAACCACGGGCGTACCCTGGTGTTCGCCGAAGAATCCAATGCAGCGAAAGCAAAGGGGTGCCGGAGTGTCCGGTGTCGCACCCGACGGGCGCAAGATGCTGCGCCTGGAGGTCCGAAACAGCCAGACCCCCATCGAGCGCAAGCCCGAGTGGATCAAAACCCGGGCGAAGATGGGCCCCGAGTACACGAAGATGCAGGCGCTCGTGAAGGGCGAGGGACTGCACACCGTGTGCCAGGAGGCCGGCTGTCCGAACATCTACGAATGCTGGGAAGACCGCGAGGCGACCTTCCTCATCGGCGGCGACCAGTGCACCCGGCGCTGCGACTTCTGCCAGATCGACACGGGGAAGCCGCAGGCGCTGGACCGTGACGAGCCCCGCCGCGTCGGTGAGTCCGTCGTGACGATGGACCTGAACTACGCCACGATCACCGGCGTCGCACGCGACGACCTGGACGACGGCGGCGCGTGGCTGTACGCGGAGACCGTGCGCCAGATCCACGCCCTGACCGCGGAGCGGGCGAGCGGCGCCACGAAGGTGGAGCTGCTGATCCCCGACTTCAACGCGGAGCCGGAGCAGCTCGCCGAGGTCTTCTCCTCGCGCCCCCAGGTCCTCGCGCACAACGTCGAGACGGTGCCGCGGATCTTCAAGCGGATCCGCCCCGGCTTCCGTTACGAGCGCTCCCTGGACGTCATCACGCGGGCCCGTGAGGCCGGTCTGGTGACGAAGTCGAACCTCATCCTCGGCATGGGCGAGACCCGCGAGGAGATCAGCGAGGCGCTCCAGGACCTGTACGACGCGGGTTGCGAGCTCATCACGATCACGCAGTACCTCCGGCCCTCCGCACGGCACCACCCGGTCGAGCGCTGGGTGAAGCCGCATGAGTTCGTCGAGCTGAAGGACGAGGCCGACGCGATCGGTTACTCCGGCGTCATGTCGGGCCCGCTGGTGCGTTCCTCGTACCGCGCGGGACGCCTCTTCCAGCAGGCGATGGAGCGACGCGGAGTGACCGCCGCGACCGCCTCCGCCGTGTGAATCGGCGCACAAGAAGCTACTGAGCGGTAATGCCCGCAACGACGCGGTCCGTACGTCCCCCGCAGGCCAGGGGCCCGTATGGGCCGCGTCGGCGTGCGCGCCGCCGAAATCAGAGTTTCATTGGTGTTTGACCGACCGGTCATGCACTGGTAACACCGAGCAGTGACCCTAGGTACATACACGGTGGCTCCGCAGCCGCCGTCGTCATTGCTTCCCGCTACTCAGTGCGCGCCGGGCGCGCGCATCCGCTCCGAGGGGGAACATCCACGATGCACGTCGCACCGGTACGAGCCAACGCCATCCCGACCGTCGCCACCGCGCTCCGCGCGGTCGAGTCGCTGCTGCTGAGCAGCGGCCAGCGCACCGCCCGCCGCAACGCCTGGACAGCGGTCCTGGAGGACCGCCGCAGGGCGCAGGACCGGGTCGAGGCCGAGCATGTGCTGAAGGCCGTGGCCGACCACCGTTCCTAGGTCGCGTTCCTGCGCCGCTCCGGGGCCACGTAAACTTCCGTACATGGCGAGGAAGGCAAACACTGACGGCGCGGACAGCGCCGAGAACGCGGGGCGGCTCAAGCAGATCGCCCTGACCTACAAGATGACCAGGCGGACGGACTCCAAGGTGGGTCTTGTCGTCGCGGGTGTGGGAATCGTCACCTTCGGCGTCTTCCTCGCGATCGGTTTCCTGATCGGTCACCCCGTCTACGCGGGCATCCTGGGCTTCGTCCTGGCCTTCCTCGCGATGGCGATCATCTTCGGACGGCGTGCCGAGCGTGCGGCCTTCGGGCAGATGGAGGGCCAGCCGGGCGCGGCCGCGGCGGTGCTGGACCGGGTGGGCCGTGGCTGGACCACGACTCCGGCCGTCGCGATGAACCGCAACCAGGACGTCGTCCACCGCGCGGTGGGCAAGGCAGGCATCGTCCTGGTCGCCGAGGGCAACCCCAACCGGGTGAAGAGCCTGCTGGCGGCGGAGAAGAAGCGGATGGCCCGCATCGTCATCGACGTACCGGTGCACGACATCATCGTCGGCGACGGCGGCGAGGGCCAGGTGCCGCTGAAGAAGGTCCGCACCACGATGCTGAAGCTTCCGCGGGTCCTGACCGGGGCGCAGGTGACCGCCGCCAACGACCGGCTGCGGGCGATGGGCGACCTGATGAGCAACATGCCGCTCCCGAAGGGGCCCATGCCGAAGGGCATGCGGATGCCACGCGGCGGAAAGATGCGCTGACCGAACACGTACGAAGAGGAGCAGCCCCGGACGACGCACTCGTCCGGGCCGCTCCTCTTCTCATGCCTTCTTCGTACGCCTCAGATACGCACCTGGACTGCGCGGGCCAGCCGGTCGTGCAGGCCGCGGCTGTCCCGGTCCCAGACGATGGCGGGGACCACCAGGAGCAGCAGCACCGTCCGCAGGACGACCCGCACGGTGCCGAGCCGTCCGCCGTCCTCGGAAACGAGCCGCAGGCCCAGAATCCGCTTGCCGGGGGTGGAGCCGACGGTTCCGACGGTCAGCAGACTCATGACGAGGAAGACGCCGAGCGCCCAGTTCCCCGCCGCCTGCTGGTCACCGCGAGCGAGCAGCCCGTATGCGATCACCATGCACAGGGCCCAGTCGATGAAGAGAGCCCCGAAGCGCCGGCCGAGCGGGGCCACGGACCCCGGGCCTTCCTGGGGCAGACCGAGGCGCTGACCCCGGTAACCGAAGTCGGCGCCCATCTCCTCGGCCGCCGCGCGCGGCCCCGAGAGCCACGATCCGATTGCTTGCCTGTTGTCCACCCGTCCACGGTACTGCGCCCGCTTCCGCACCCGTCCTCGCGGGTGCGGAACACGTCGCGGAGGTGCCGCCCGCGGTCACCCTGGTTAACTTGTGCGAAACAAATGGGTCATGCTGGAGAAATCCTGTCTGCCTATGGTCAGGGCCAGCGTGTGCCACCGCACTGGCCACACAGACGAGCTGCAACCCCGCCCTTTCCCGGGTCGGGAGTAGGAGGAGTTGGATGTTCCAGAACGCCGACGAAGTCCAGAAGTACATCGCCGACAACGACGTCAAGTTCATCGACGTCCGGTTCTGCGACCTGCCGGGTGTGATGCAGCACTTCACGATTCCGGCGGCGACCTTCGACCCGGCCGAGGAACTGGCTTTCGACGGCTCGTCGATCCGCGGATTCCAGGCCATCCACGAGTCGGACATGGCCCTCCGCGCGGACCTCTCCACGGCCCGTGTCGACCCGTTCCGCCGCGACAAGACGGTGAACGTCAACTTCTTCATCCACGACCCGATCACCGGCGAGCAGTACAGCCGTGACCCGCGGAACGTGGCCAAGAAGGCCGAGGCCTACCTCGCCTCGACCGGCATCGCCGACACGGCCTTCTTCGGCCCCGAGGCGGAGTTCTACGTCTTCGACAACGTCCGCTTCCAGACGTCGGCGAACGAGAGCTTCTACCACATCGACTCCGAGGCCGGCGCCTGGAACACCGGTGCGGTCGAGAACAACCGTGGTTACAAGGTCCGCTACAAGGGCGGCTACTTCCCGACGCCGCCGGTCGACCACTTCGCCGACCTGCGTGCCGAGATCTCCCTGGAGCTGGACAAGAACGGCCTCCAGGTCGAGCGCCAGCACCACGAGGTCGGCACCGCCGGCCAGGCCGAGATCAACTACAAGTTCAACACGCTGCTCGCCGCGGCCGACGACCTGATGCTCTTCAAGTACATCGTGAAGAACGTCGCCTGGCGCAACGGCAAGACCGCGACCTTCATGCCGAAGCCGATCTTCGGTGACAACGGCTCGGGCATGCACGTGCACCAGTCCCTGTGGGCCGGCGGCGACCCGCTGTTCTACGACGAGCAGGGCTACGCGGGCCTCTCGGACATGGCGCGCTACTACATCGGCGGCATCCTGAAGCACGCCCCGTCGCTGCTCGCCTTCACCAACCCGACGGTGAACTCCTACCACCGTCTGGTCCCGGGCTTCGAGGCGCCGGTCAACATGGTGTACTCGCAGCGCAACCGCTCCGCCGCGATGCGCATCCCGATCACGGGCTCCAACCCGAAGGCGAAGCGCGTCGAGTTCCGCGCCCCCGACCCGTCCTCGAACCCGTACCTGGCGTTCTCGGCCCTGCTGATGGCCGGCCTGGACGGCGTCAAGAACAAGATCGAGCCGCCTGAGCCGATCGACAAGGACCTCTACGAGCTGGCTCCCGAGGAGCACGCGGGCGTCCAGCAGGTCCCGACCTCGCTCCCGGCGGTCCTCGACGCACTTGAGGCCGACCACGAGTACCTCCAGGCCGGCGGCGTCTTCACGCCCGACCTGATCGAGACGTGGATCGACTACAAGCGCACGAACGAGATCGCCCCGATCCAGCTGCGCCCGCACCCGCACGAGTTCGAGCTGTACTTCGACCTCTAAAGGGTCAGGGCCGACCGGCCCGTGACACCGGCGAGGGCCGCCACCCCGACGACCACGGGGTGGCGGCCCTCGCTGTGTTCCCGGCGGTCCGGGGGCCGCGCGGCGTTTAGAAAGGTCAGGACGGTACAGACGGTGTCTTGACACCAATTCAGTACATCGAGGTAGGAGACGCACCATGGGCATCATCGCCTGGATCATCATCGGTCTGCTCGCCGGCCTCATCGCCAAGGCACTGATGCCGGGCAAGGACCCCGGCGGCATCATCATCACCATCCTCATCGGCATCGCGGGTGGCCTGCTCGGCGGCTGGCTCGGCAAGGTCATCTTCGGTGTGGACTCCATCGATGGCTTCTTCGACATATCCACCTGGATCGCCGCCATCGTCGGATCCCTCATCCTTCTCGTCCTGTACCGGGCTCTCACAGGCAACCGGCGCTCCCGCCGTAGCTGACCCGCCCCGCGCGCTCCTGCCGAATGGCTCCACCTCCTGACGGGGGGCGGAGCCATTCCCCGTCCGTGGGATCCCCGCCGCCTCCGGCCTCCGCCGGGGCGGAGGACCGATTCGTCGGGCACCTACACTGAGATTCTTCGGGCCCGGCAGTGCGGCCCAGGCCGGACAGGAGCGCGCAGGTGGCAGCAGGGAACTCCGACGATCCGCCCGCCGAGGTGCTGGCGGACGCGGCTGCGGCGTTCGGGCTGCTGGCATCGCCGCCGCGGCTGCACATCGTGTGGGCCCTGGCCGAGGGTGAGAGCGACGTGAGCGGGCTGGCCCACCGCGTGGGCGGAGCGCTGCCCGCGGTGAGCCAGCATCTGACGAAGCTGAAGCTCGCCGGTCTCGTACGTTCCCGGCGGGAGGGGCGGCGGCAGGTGTATTACGTCGACGACGCCGACGTGGTGACGGTGGTACGGCTGATGATCGGCCAGCTGACCACCCGTGCCGCGCGTGATGCGGCGCCCCGTCTCCGTGACCTCGGTGCCTGAGAGCGCGACGGCAGGAAACACCGATCCTGCGGGCCCCGGGGAGCGGTGGGCGCGACAGGCTGTGGGTACGGACCTCGGGCCGGGCGACGGGCCGCCGCCCTGGCCCGAGCTCACGTCCCTCCAGGTGCTGCGGCATCTCGACAGCGGGCCCCGCGGGCTCGTCGAGGAGGAGGCCGAGGAGCGGCTCGCCAGGTTCGGAGAGAACACGGTTCCCTCGTGGCGCACGGCCTCCTGGCCGCGCCGGCTCGTGGGGAGCCTGCGGGATCCGTTCACCGTGGTGCTGCTGTGTCTGGGGCTGGTGTCGGCCGTCGTGGCGGCCTGGGGCACCGCGAGCGTGATCCTCTCGCTGGTGGTGGTCAGCTGTGTGCTGCGCGCGGGCGGGGAGCGCCGGGCCGACCGGTCCGTGGCCGCGCTGCGCAGTCTCGTCGCGACCACGGCGACCGTGCTGCGGCGGTCGGCCGACGATGAGGCGCCCCGGTCACGGGAGATCCCGGTCGACGAGCTGGTGCCCGGCGATGTGGTGCGTCTCGGCCCCGGCGATCTGGTTCCCGCCGATGTGCGGATCCTGCGCGCGAGCGGCCTCACCGTGCACCAGGCCCCGCTGACGGGTGAGTCGGCGCCGGTGGCCAGGTATCCCGTCGACGCGCCGGAGCCGCGGGGCGGACCGTTCGACCAGCCGCAGCTGTGCTTCCAGGGCAGCAGCGTGGCATCGGGCAGCGGTACGGCTGTCGTCGTGTCGACCGGGTCGCACACCCGTTTCGCCGCCACCCAGAGCGGTCCGGGCCAGCGCGTGGCCAGTGCGTTCGACCGGTCGGTGCACGGGATCTCCTGGGTCCTCATCCGCTTCATGCTGCTGACCCCGCCCCTGGTGCTCATGGCCAACGCGGCGCTGCACGGCCGGGGGTTCGAGACGCTGCCGTTCGCGGTGGCGGTCGCCGTCGGGCTCACCCCCGAGATGCTGCCGGTCATCGTCACCACCGCCCTGGCCCGTGGGGCGTCCCTCCTCGCCCGGGACCACCGGGTCATCGTCAAGCGGCTCCCCGCGCTGCACGATCTCGGCGCGGTCGATGTGCTGTGCCTCGACAAGACGGGCACCCTCACCCAGGACCGGCCGGTCCTGCACCACGCGCTCGACGTGCGGGGCCGTCCGGACCGTGAGGTGCTGCACTGGGCAGGCGTCAATGCCTGGTGGACGCTCCAGCTCGCCGACCTGCCCGCGCCCGACGCCCTGGACGAGGCGATCCTGGACGCCGTCGACGAGGACGAGCCACTGGCGTACGAGGGTGTGGCCGCGCTGCCCTTCGATCCGGTACGGCGTCTGTCCACCGCCGTCGTACGCCGCCCAGGCCGCCTCGGACTTCACACGATGGTCGTCAAGGGCGCGGCGGAGGACGTGCTGGAGCGCTGCGCGCTGACCGAGGACGAGCGGGCGCGGCTGCTCGCGCTCGCCGCGCGGGAGGCGCGAAGCGGCCTGCGGCTGCTCGCCGTCGCGACCTGCGAACGCCATGCCCGCAGCCGCGACTACACCCCGGCCGACGAGCGTGGCCTCACGCTCATCGGCTTCGTCGCCCTGCGCGACGCCCTCGCGCCGACCGCTGCGGACGCCCTGGAGGTCTTCGCCGACCGGGGCGTGGCCGTCAAGGTCCTCACGGGTGACCACCCGGGCACGGCGGCCCGCGCCTGCGGGGATCTGGGGCTCGACCCAGGCGACGTACTCTCCGCCGACGCCATCGACGGCATGCCGGACGAGGAGCTCGCGGAACTCGCCCGCCGCACCACCGTCTTCGCGCGCTGCGCTCCCGAGCACAAGGCCCGGATCATCTCCGTGCTGCGCGCCGACGGACACACCACGGGGTTCCTCGGCGACGGCGTCAACGACCTGCCGGCGCTCCACGCGGCCGATGTCGGGGTCTGTCCGCGCGACGCCGTGGACGTCGTCCGCGAGAGCGCCGATGTGGTCCTGGCCGAGAAGGACCTCACGGCCATCGCCCACGCGATCACCGCGGGCCGGTACAGCAGTGTGAACATCGCCAGCTATCTGCGCATCACGCTCTCCTCCAACCTGGGCAACGTGATCGCGATGCTCTCGACCGGTCTGATGCTGCCGTTCCTGCCGATGCTCCCGGCGCAGATCCTGGTCCAGAACCTGTGCTTCGACGCCGCCCAGCTCGCCTTCGCCTTCGACCGGCTGCACCCCTCCGCACTCCGGCGGCCCACGGTGCTGCAACCGCGCCGCTTCCTGCGCTTCATCACCGGTTTCGGGATGCTGGGGGCCGCGGCGGACCTGGCCACCTTCGGTGTACTCGCGCTGGCCCTGCACGATGCCGCCCACGCCGACGAGGCAGCCTTCCATGCCGGGTGGTTCACCGAGAACCTGCTCACCCAGGCCCTGGTGATGCTGCTGCTGCGCACCGCCCGCCGCACCGGCCGGGGCGCCACGGCGAGCCCCGTGCGCTGGGCCGCCGCCGGGCTCGCCGTGATCGGCATCCTGCTGCCGCCCTCCCCGCTCGGGCCGCTGCTGGGGATGACCGCGCTGCCGCCCCTGTACTACCCGCTGCTCGCCGCGGTCCTCGCGCTGTACACGGCGGCACTCTCGGTGGCCCGGTCCCGCTACGAGGGGGCGTAGCGGCGCCCGGATCATCCGTACGAGAGTCCCTCGCACAGGTCCTGGTCGGCGGAACGCGCGCCCTCGGCGACCTCGGTCGGCACCCCCGAGGGGGCCGGGGAGGCCTCCGGGGACTCCTCACCGGAGGGATCGCCGGTGGCCTGATCGGCGTAGGACTGCCCGAGTACGACGTCCAGGCCTTCAGCTGTGGAGGAGCGGAGTTCCCCGGTGCCGAGGAGCCGGGCGAGCGTCTCCGCCTCCTCCTTCCGGCCGGGCCCGTACTCGATCACTGTGGTGCTGTGGTCCTGGCTGCCCGCCGTCGCCGTGCCGGTGACGGTGACACCGGCCTCTTCCAGGACGGATGCCGCTCGGGCGGCGAGTCCGGTGACCAGGGTGCCGTTGTGGACGGTGGCGGAGATGCCCTCGCCGGAGATCCGCTCGCCGGCGTCCGGCGAGGGGGTGGAATGCTGGGCGGGACTCTTCTTCTCCCCGTCGCTCCCGCCGCCGGCGTCCTCCCCCTCCAGGGTGCGGTCGGCCTTCAGCGCTGCCCACAGCGCACCGGCGTCCGGTTCGACGATCGCCACACGCGCGCCCTCGTACCGCCAGGGGACGGTGACGAACTCGGTGTTCTGCAGATCGATGTCCTTCAGCGACATCGCGAAGGAGACCAGTTTGTCGGCCGATCCGAGGCCGGGGTCGACGGTCATGGAGGTCGTCGCCGCGTCCGCCAGCGGGAGCAGTTTCGTGGGCGTGAGCCCGTCGCTCTTCACCTTCTTGAGGAGACTGCCGACGAAGGCCTGCTGCCGTTTGATGCGGCCTATGTCGGAGCCGTCGCCGATGCCGTGCCGGATGCGCACGTAGTCCAGGGCCTTCCGGCCGGAGACCTTCTGCACCCCTTCGGCGAAAATGCGCTTGCCGCGCGTGGTGCGGCCGGGGTTCAGATCCTGCTGGTAGATGTCCTGAGGCACACACACCTCCACGCCGCCGACGACCTCCGTCAGCTCCGAGAAGCCGTTGAAGTCGACGACCACGGTGTGATCGACGCGCAGGCCGGTGAGGCTCTCGACGGTGTTCTGGGTGCAGGCGGGGTTGCCCTCGGCCGTACTGCCCATGGCGTACGCCTCGTTGAACATGGCCTGGTGCCTGGTCTCGGTCCAACTGCCGTCGGGCAGCTTGCACGGCGGGATGTCGAGCAGGGTGTCGCGGGGAACGGACACCGCGACGGCGTGCCGGCTGTCGGCGTAGACGTGCAGCAGGAACGCGGTGTCGGAGCGGCCGACGTCGTTCTTGTCCCCGCCGCCCAGTTCGCTGTTCCCTCCGGTCCTGGCGTCCGAACCGATCACCAGGACGTTCTGCCCGTCGGTGGTGGCGGGCCGGTCGTCGGAGATCCCGTCCGCGCCGAAGGTGTCGATGTTGCCGCTGATCTTGAGATACGCCCAGCCCGCACCGGCCGTCACGAGCACGAGCAGCGAGACCGCCGTGACGAGGACGGTCCGTATCCGGGACCGCCTCGGCCGCCGGCCTGAGGCCCTGCCGGCCCCCGTGCCGCGCCGGGGTGCGGCTGCTTTCGCCCGGTGACTGCCTGCCATCTGTACGCCCCATTCGTCCGGCTCCGGCGGAGGGGACGAATGAATCCGTCCCAAGCTTGTACAGTTGCGCAATCTAGCAATCTTTGAAGCGTGCTTCGCACCCCGGTGGTGCGCGGGCCCGCGCCGACGACAGAAAGGACGGGGTGACCATGCTCCGCAACGGACTGGAACCCTGGCACCTGCTGGTGCTGGGGATCGTGGTCATCATGCTGTTCGGCTCGAAGAAGCTCCCGGACTCCGCACGCGCACTGGGCCAGTCCCTGCGGATCCTCAAGAGCGAGACGAAGGCGATGAAGGAGGAAGGCGCGGCGTCCAGCGGCGCCGCGCCCGGTGCCGCACCCGGCGGCGCCCCCTCCGAGCAGCCGGCCGCAGCCGAGCAGCCAGCCGCACCCGAGCAGCCAGCCGCACCCGAGCGGCCGGCCGCACCCGAGGGCGGCACCCAGGTCAGGTGAGCGCGCGCCCCCGCCGGGACGTCAGGGGCTGGCCGCGTCGAAGCCGTAACGCAGCGGCTCGCCCCGCACCCCTGGCCTGCGCCGGTAGACGTACAGCGCGTCCACCCGCACCCCCGGCTGCGGATGCGGGCCGTCCACCTCGCAGGGGCAGGTGACCTGCACCACCCCGGGCCGGTCGGCGACCCTCATCCGCAGCCCGTCGGCGGGCCCGCCGTCGAGCACCGCCACTTCCCACACCGTCGTAACGTCTCCAGTCATACCCAACACATTAATAGTTGCGCATGTCATAAACTATCGTGAATCCATCACACCGGAACGGCCCACACCGGATTCCGGAACGTCTCGACTCGGGAGAAGCAACGCACATGGGCGTCAGCCTCACCAAGGGCCAGAACGTCGTCCTCAACCAGGACGGCACCGCGCTCGCGGACGTCACCGTCGGCCTGGGCTGGGACGCCCGGCCGGTCGGCGGTACGGACTTCGACCTGGACGCGTCCGCGATCGTCTGCGGCGCGGACCTGAAGGTCGCGTCCGACGACCACTTCGTCTTCTACAACAACCTTGCCAGCCCCGACGGGGCGGTCCGGCACACCGGCGACAACCTCACCGGAGAGGGCGAGGGCGACGACGAGCAGATCCTCATCGACCTCGACCGCCTCGGCGACGAGACCGGCCAGGTCGTCTTCGCCGTGTCCATCCACGCGGCCGAGGAACGCGGCCAGAACTTCGGCCAGGTCGACGAGGCCTTCATCCGGGTCGTGGACAACCTCACCGGCCGGGAGATGTGCAGGTACGAGCTCTCCTACGACGCGGCCGGCGAGACCGCGATGGTCTTCGGCGCCCTCTACCGCAGGGGCGGCGAGTGGAAGTTCCGCGCCATCGGACAGGGCTACGCCTCGGGGCTGGGCGGCATCGCCACCGACTACGGCGTCAGCGTCGGCTGACCGCCCCACCCCGGCACCGGGGCCACCTAACCCGTGCCCGCGGCCCCACCACCGGCACGGGTCAGGTGGCGTCCGGGTCGACCGAAGGGCGCCCGGCCACCGCCCGGTCCCCGTCCTTCCGCAGGGAGACCGGCTCCGCGTCGAACGCGTCACTCATGACCTCCTTCAGTTCCGGGCGCGGGTCCAGGGCGTGACGGATCTCGTCGAGAGCCAGGCCGTCGCTGTCCAGCACGTGCTTGCGCACGAATGTCCGCGGGTCCAGGTCCTCGAACTCGAAGTCCTCGAACTCCGGGCCCAGCCCGGACCGCACCTCGTGTTTCGCGGTCTCGGAGAATTCCCGGAACTTCCTCATGACCGCGGACACCGTCCTGATCGCCTCCGGCAGCTTGTCCGGGCCGAACAGGACGAGAGCGAGGATCACCAGCGTGACCAGTTCCAGCACACCCACATCGGCGAACACGCCACCACCTCCCGAGCCGTCGCGGTCCCGTAGCACCAGTACCTCCACGGCATGCATCAATAGTTTCAAAGTTGCGCAATTGATGGAACCATAGAGGCTGCTCCGGCGTTGGACCGGATGACGACAGACCAGAAACAAATGGAGGATCACCGTGGGAGTCAGCCTGGCCAAGGGCGGCAACGTATCGCTGAGCAAGGAGGCCCCCGGCCTCACCGCCGTGACGGTCGGACTCGGCTGGGACGTGCGCACCACCACAGGTGCGGATCACGACCTCGATGCCAGCGCCCTGATGTGCGGCGAAGCAGGCAAGGTCGTCTCCGACCGCCACTTCGTCTTCTACAACAACCTCAACAGCCCGGACGGTTCGGTCCAGCACACCGGTGACAACCTCACCGGAGAGGGCGAGGGCGACGACGAGTCGATCAATGTGGACCTGGCGTCCGTGCCGGCCGAGGTCACGAAGATCGTCTTCCCGGTCTCCATCCATGACGCCACCGCGCGCGGGCAGAGCTTCGGCCAGGTCCGTAACGCCTTCATCCGGGTGATCAACCGGTCCGACAACGCCGAGCTGGCGCGCTACGACCTGAGCGAGGACGCATCGACGGAGACCGCCATGGTCTTCGGCGAGCTCTACCGCCACGGCAGCGAGTGGAAGTTCCGCGCGGTGGGCCAGGGCTACGCCTCCGGGCTCGCGGGCATCGCGGCCGACTTCGGCGTCAACATCTGACACACGTCCGGCGCCGGACACGGGGCTCCGCCCCGGCGGGGGACTTGCGTTGGAGTGCGCTCCAATTCGTAGGTTCGCGGCATGACCACTGAACAGCACGGCATCAACTCAGGGTTCGGTCCGGGCAGTACCACCACGGACGTGCTGCGGGGCACCGATCTGTCCGGGAAGCTCGCCGTCGTGACCGGCGGATACTCGGGGCTCGGTCTGGAGACGACGCGGGCCCTCGCCGCGGCCGGGGCGCGCGTCGTCGTCCCCGCGCGGCGGCGCGAGGCCGCGGTCAAGGCGGTGGAGGGCATCGCAGGGGTGGAGGTGGACACCCTGGACCTGGGCGACCTGGACAGCGTACGGGCCTTCGCCGGGCGGTTCCTCGAATCGGGCCGCTCCATCGACCTGATGATCAACAACGCGGGCATCATGGCCAGCCCAAAAACCCGCGTCGGCCCGGGCTGGGAGGCCCAGTTCGCCACCAATCACCTGGGACACCACGCCCTGGTCAACCATCTCTGGCCGGCCATCGCCCGTGGGGGCGCGCGCGTGGTCTCCGTGTCATCCAACGGACACCAGCTCTCGGACATCCGCTGGGACGACCCGCATTTCGAGCAGGGCTACGACAAGTGGCTGGCGTACGGGCAGGCGAAGACGGCGAACGCCCTGTTCGCGCTGCACCTGGACGCCCTGGGGCGGGACTCCGGGGTCCGGGCGTTCTCCCTGCACCCGGGCACCATCATGACCGAGTTGGGCCGTCACATGTCGCAGTCGGATCTGGACGAGCTGACGCGGTCGATGGCCGAGAGCGAGACGAACGGCGGTTGGAAGACGCCCGAGCAGGGCGCGGCCACGCAGGTGTGGGCGGCGACGTCGCGCCGGCTCGCGGGGCTCGGCGGGGTGTACTGCGAGGACTGCGACATCGCGGAGCCCGCGGCGCCTGGCACGGTGCTGGGCGCCGGGGTGAGCTCCTGGGCCATGGATCCGGACAGCGCCGCGCGGCTGTGGAAGCTGTCGGCCGAGCTCACCGGGGCCGATGCCTTCGGGACGGGCACGGCTCACTGAGCCCGGGGAAGGGGATCCGCACGCGGCGCCCCTCCCCCGGTGGCCCGGCCCTGCTCAGTCCGCCAGCAGCTCGCGCAGCTCGGTGACCGCGTCGCGGAGGTGGTCGGCGAAGGCGTGCATCTGGCCGGCCACCGCGCGCGGAGTGCTCAGGTAGAGGTTGAAGCGGTCCGGCAGCAGGACGTACGCGACGCCGATGCAGCGGCTGCTCGTGGAGCCGAAACCGAAGTACTGGATGTTCTCGGACGGCGCCGAGCTGGTGCTCAGATAGTCGTCCCGCATCGTGACCCAGCCCGGCGAGCGGTACAGGGCGGGCTGTTCGGGCACACCCAGCGCGTCACCGCGGCGGCGCTGGATCAGCTCCAGCTCCCAGAGGTGCTGCTCGGGGGCGTCCCCCGCCTGGCACTCCTTCGCCCGCGCCACATGGGCTCCGGCGGCGGCCCTGAACGCAGCCCGCCGGGTGTCGCGGTCCGCCGCCGGGTCCTCCATCGCCGCGACGAAGACGGGCATCTCCGGGGTGACGACGCGCATCGCCTCGGTGCGGCCGTGGCGGTACTGCCGGGTGGCGATCGACTCGTACGTGGCCCCCAGGCGGCCCTTCGCCCGCTGGTGGGCCAGCTGGTACGCGGCCTGCACGAAGGCGTCGGGCGACACCCCGAGCGCCTTCGCCGCGGTGCTGCCGAAGTCGCCGAACGACACGGTGCGGGTGGCGGTGTCCGCGCCGTACGCGGCGAACGCATCGGCCGCGTCGCGCACCTGCGCCCGCAGGGGCGCGTCCAGTTCGAAGACCAGGGGGTGCGGCACCGGCTCGCCCTGCGGGCGCGCTCCCGAGCGGCGGGAGTGCTCGTCCGGCGAGGTGCCGAGGAGGGCGTCGGTGAAGCTGAGGACGGTCGTGCCGTCCAGCTCGCAGTGCTCGACGTTGATGCCGGCCCGGCCGTCCGCGTAGACGACGAAGGAGACCGCCTTGTCGAACCAGCGGTTGCCGCGGTCCCCGTGGAGCAGCTCGTCGCAGACGGCCTGGGTGTCCTCGGGTGCGAAGTCCTCCAGGCAGACGCAGAACAGCGCGGTCTCGATGTCCTCCAGCGCCCGGGCGTTGCCGGGGCTGCCGTCGGCGAGGGACGCCCTGGTGTCCGCCCATGCGGCGCGCGCCATGGTGGTGAGATGGCCGACCCGGTCCGTCGGCGCCGTGTGGACGTCGGCCTTGGTGACGGCGCGCAGCGCGGCCTCGATCTCGTCGAGGGTGTGCGGGGCGCCGTCGGGGCCGAGCACGTCCAGCCGGAACATGGTGCCGCGGAAGAACACCACGATGTGCCGGGCCGTGGACGGCCCGGGCTCCTGCTCGCTGTACGGGGCGCGCACCGTGTCCAGCGGCACCCCGGGGATACGCGTCGTGGAGAAGAGGTAGGTGTTCTGCACCATCGACTGGGGAACGCCGCGCTGCTCCACCGGCGCGATCAGCCCCTCGTCCAGCCGCCGCTTGTAGTGCAGCGCCCCGGCGACGAGCCCGGCCGCCCGGTCGAGCTGCCCCTGGCCGGTGTCCTGGAACAGGAAGAAGAAGTTGGCGTTCAGCGCGATACGGTCCCGGCGGCCGAGGTAGCGGTACGGCCAGAACGTGTCCAGCCAGCTGTGCACGCCCTCGGTCGCGTCGTACTCCTCCAGCGCCGCGTGCAGGGTCCTGCCGGGGCCGCCGGGCCGCAGGAAGGCGGTGACCTCGGCCTCCGTCGTGGCCCGCTCCTCGGCGGTCAGCAGTGGGGCGCACCAGGCGAGGAACCTCTCGCAGCTCGCCTCCAGCGTGGGCAGCGGCACGCGCGGAAGGGTGCCTTCACGGGCGAAGGTCGCGCCGGCTGCTGCTTCCTGACTGACGTTCAATGCGGCTCTCTTCTCGGTGAGTTCGGTGGGTGGGGTGAGGCGGGCGGTTGCGGGCGGGGCCGTCTACCTGTTCTGCGGTCTGGAGAGATAGAGCTGAGCGTAGAGCCAGCCGTCCTCCTCGAGGCCGCTCGCGTCCACACCGGACGCGGCGAGGCTCTCCAGGACGCCTCGCTGTTCCTGCGGGCCCGCGAACCGCCGCTGCTTGAAGACCTCGTCGACCCGCGTCGTCCGGTAGCCGAGCGCGTCCAGGGCCTCCTCGACGGGGTCGAAGGGGAACATCCGCAGCACGAAGTGCGCCATCCAGGGGAGGCGGCCCTCCTGTACGCGGACGACTCGGGTGAGGGTGCGCTCGGTGACATAGCCGATGCAGCCCGTCGAGATCACGAGGTCCGTCCCGGCGAGGCGGGCGCGCTGCGCGGGGGTGGGGTCGTCCGTCTCCAGGTCGGCGTTGACGGTGTCGTCCAGGAACCCCGCCTCGTGGGCGTAGGCCAGGGCGCTGACGGAGGCGTCGAGGCCGGTGAAGCGCAGGGGGTTCGCGGGGCTGCGGGAGCGGGAGAGCGCGCGGTCGCGCTCCAGCAGTCCCGCGCGGGATCCGGGTCCGCTGCCGTCGTAGCGTGCGTACAGCTCGTCCATGGTGGCGTCGTACTTGAGCAGGGCGGCGTTGATCCCGTACGAGCAGCCGATGTCCAGCACCCGGGGGGCGGCCACCCCTTCCGCCTCTCGGTACTCCTTGACGAGCTTGCCGAAGTAGGGCTTGGCCAGTTGCGGGACGCAGTAGCCGAGCGGGCGGAGCACCTGGAAGTACGTGCGGGGGTCGGGCGCGGTGTAGATGTGGTCCAGCGAGACTTTTCCGGACGCGTCGAAACGCAAGGGGCTTCTCCTCGGTGGGTGGCGCGTGACTGTGCCTGAACCGTTCGCCGTGCTCCGGTCAGTCCAGCAGCTGGTCGCCCCGCACCGCCCGCCCTTCCGCCGCCAGGTGTTCGGGCAGGACACGGCCGAAGAGCTGCTTGGAGCGCGCCACGCTCCCGATGACGCCGGGGCGCTCGCTGTAGGCGAAGATCGCGCTGTGGCGTGCCCGGCCGCCCCGGACGGGGCTGACCCGGTGCAGCGAGTACCGGCCCTTGAACAGCTGGAGGTCGCCGGGCCGCAGGGGCAGACGCTCGGGCTTCGGTGCGCCGCGGCCGTCCAGGACGTCCCGGACGTCGTCGAAGCGCTCGTCCTCGGCGGACCTGATGTTCGGGCAGTACTCGAAGGACCCGCCCTCCTGCGCCTCCTGGGTCAGCATGCTGACCGTGTACTCGTTGGTGTCGAAGTGCCAGGGATGCTCCATGCCGGGCCGTACGACGTTGAGTACGAGACCGGACAGGGGGTCGGCGAGCTCGTACAGGCGTGGCAGCCCGAAGCAGTCGGCGACGAAGCGCTGGAACGCCTCGTCGGCGTAGAGCCTGCCGATGAGGGAGTCCCCTGGGATGCGGTCGCGGGCCACGAACGCGTTGCCGCGCTCGAAGGTGCGCCGGCCGGGGTGGTGTTCGGGCAGGTCCGCGTCCACGTCGATGTTGTAGACGTTGACCGTCTCGACGTCGAAGTACGCCTCGGGGGCGAGGGATGCGCACTCCTGCCGCAGGACGTCGTGGAGCGAGGGCCGGACGAAGTCCGGCAGTACGGTGCAGCCGACCTCGGCCAGTTCGCGCCGCGCCCGCGCCACCACGGCGCGGGATCCGGTACTTCCGGGGTCCGACAAGGGGTAGCGGTCCGTGTCGACCACCTGATCGAGCGTGATGGCTTGCAGAGTGCTCATTCGACCCTCTCACGCGTGCACGTCGATAACTCAACTGATGAGTAACAGAGTTGAAGTTCCCACAGCCTCGCCGCGCTGTCTGTGACACGTCACACTTCCGGACGGCGCGGGCGGTGGCCGGAGTCGTTTCGGTCACCGCCCGCGCCACGGTCACATCAGGGCCGCGTCAGCGCCCGTAGCGGATCAGAGCGCGGACCATGCGGCAGGTGGTGTCGGACGGCGGGTGGATGGCGAGCCGGTCCGCGGCGGCGCGGATCCGGGCGTTGTGGGCGCTCGACGGCTGGTACACACCGGTGTCGAGCAGGGCTATCGCCAGGCGCATGGCCTTCAGGCGACGGTTGTGGGAGACATACCACTCGCGGGGCCGGCCCGCGGGGAGCGGCTTCTTCGGCGGGGACATCTGGAGCGGCTCGGTCGTGACTACGGCAACGGCCATCGGCAACCTCCTGGCACGGTGGTGGAACCCTCACGAACTCCCCCTATTCTACTGTCCCGCACTGACAATCGCCCCTGGCCAGAGGCCTTTTCGAGGGTCACTCCCGTACCCTGGACCCCATGGAGATCTGGATCGATCCGGCCTGTTCCAAGTGCCGCGGCGCGCTGAGTCTGCTCGACGCCGAGGGCGCCGACCACACGGTCCGCCGCTATCTGGAGGACGTGCCGTCCCCCGAGGAGATCCGGGCCGTGCTCGACCGGCTCGGGCTCGAACCGTGGGACATCACCCGGACCCAGGAGGCGGAGGCGAAGGAGCTCGGGATCAAGGAGTGGGCGAAGGACGCCGGTTCGCGCGAGCGGTGGATCGCGGCGCTGGCCGGACACCCGAAGCTCATCCAGCGCCCGATCATCACCGCGCAGGACGGTTCGGCCGTGGTGGCACGGACGGACGAGGCGGTCAGGGACGCACTGGGGCGCTGAGGAAGTCCTCGATACGGCGGGCGATCTCGGCGGCCCCGGGGTCGCCCTGCGGCACGGAGTGGTGGGTGGCGCCCGCGACCGTCGCCGTCCCGGCGTACGGGAGCAGCCGCTCGGCTGTGGCGGCGACCCGTCCCGCGTCGTGGGCCCGGCTGTCCCCGGCGAGCAGGACGAGCGTCTCCACCTCCAGGCCGCGCAGCTCATCGGGTGAGGGCATCGGCCCGGTGACCGGACGGACGGCGGGGAAGCCCACCGCCTCGTCCCGCAGCCGCGCCCGGACAGGATCGAAGGCCGCGCTTCCCGTCTCCCAGGCCAGGAAGGCGCGGGTGCGGCGGACCGTGGGCCTGAGCAGCATCGGCAGGGCGTGCAGCAGATAGCCGGGACGGAAGCCGGCGAAGCAGCGGGTCGGGTCGACCAGGACGAGCCGGTTGACGCGCCGGGGCGCGTACAGGGCGTATCGCAGGGCGATCCAGCCGCCGTACGAGTGGCCGCAGAGCGCGGCGGACCGCACGCCGAGACCGTCCAGCAGCGCATCGAGCCATGCCGTCAGATCGGCCACCGAGCGGAGCGGGCGCTCCCCCGGTGCGCTGCGACCCGGCTCGCCGACGAGGTCGACCGCGTGGACGCGATGGGTGCGTCCCAGGCGCGCCGCCTGCGCGGACCACACGGTGGAGGTGGCGCTGCCACCGGGCAGCAGGAGCACGGGCGGGCCGTCCTCGGGGCCGTGGCTGTTGAGATGAGTGGTGCCGTACGGAGTGGGGACCACGGTCGGGGCCGTGCCGGCGGGCCACCGGGCCGCGATGACCTCGTCGTAGGCCGCGAGGAAGGCCGCGTCCCCGGGCCGCCAGGTGGATGTCATGGGGCTCTCCCTCGGCTCCGTACCTCAGCCTATTATCTCGCTCAACGAGATAATAGGCTGAGGAGCGGCGATGGGCGACCAGGAACGCGAGATGGAGATCGTCCATCTGCTGCGCAGGGTCACGACCGAATTCGGGCTGCGCCAGGCCGAATTCGCGGCACAGCACGGCATGCACCCGACCGATGTGCGGGCCCTGGTCTGTCTGCTCGACGCCGGGCGGAACGGGGCCGATGTCACGGCAGGCCGGCTCGGCGCGGAGCTCGGGCTCAATTCGGCGGGCACCACGTCGCTCATCGACCGGCTGGAGCGGCTGGGCCATCTCACCCGGTCCCGGGACGTGCGGGACCGGCGGCGGGTGCTGCTGAGCGTGACCCCGCAGGCGGTGGAGCTGGGGTGGGCGGCGTTCGGACCGGTGATCGGGAGCGCCGTCGAACTGCTGCGCGGCTTCGACGACACCGAGGTCGCCGCCGTCCGGCGCTTCCTGGACGGCTTCCACACCGCGGTGTCGCGGGGACCGGAGTAGCCGGCGCCCGCTACCGCCCGGCCCGCGCCTGTGCCTGGGGCTGGGCGGCCTGTGCCTCGGCCCGGGTCCGCGCCTGGCTCTCCGCCTCCGCCAGCAGTTCCGTCAGCCGGAGTCCGAACCGTACGTCGCAGGGGTGCGCCACCCCTGTGCGCACCGATTCGATCAGCGCGTCCACCGCCGCCCGGAAGGCGGGGACTGCGCCGTCCCAGCGGGGCAGTCCCGCGGTCCCGTGCTCGCCCCTGAGCTCGATCCCCACCCCGGCCGCCGCCGTCGGAGCGCCCAGTGCGAGCGTCACCGTGCTGGAGGCACCGGAGGCATGGCGCAGAACCAGGTGGTGGGTGTCCGAGGGGCCCCGGGCCGCGCTCAGCCCGGTGACGTCGCCCAGGACCGGGATGAGGACGGACAGCGCGTGCGGGCCGACGTCCCAGAGGCCGCCCTTCTCGTGGCGCCAGGGGGACGCGGCGTACGCGCTGTCGGCGCCGGGTGCCCACAGCGCCCCGATCCAGTGGGCGTGTGCGGTGAACCAGCCGCCCTTCGCGTGCTGTTCGGCGATCCAGGCGGAGGTCTCCGGGGCGAACCGCAGGGTACAGAAGACGAGGGAGGCGACCCGGGCACGCTCGGCGGCCTCGGCCACCTCACGGGCGCCGGCGACGGTCGTGGCCACCGGCTTGTCCATCAGCAGATGGCAGCCGGCCGCCGCGGCGCGGGCGGCCAGCGGGGCCTGTACGTCCGGCGGCAGGGCGAACGCGACGGCGTCGCTCGCGGCGAGGAGCGCGTCGAGCCCCGCGTCACCGGTGTACGCCGTGGCGCCATGGGCGTCGGCCAGCTCCTGCGCGGCCTCGGCCCGGCGGCCCCACACCCCGCTCAGCACGGCGCCGGGGTGCTCGGCGATGGCGGGCGCCTGGGTGTCGCGGGCCCAGGGGCCCGTACCGACAGGCCGATACGCAGGGGGGCAGCGGCTGTCGTCATGGGGCAAGTGTGCCTCGTGCGGCCGTGTGGTCCCCAGGCGGCGACCCCCTGTATACGCCGTATACGACGTGGAGCCGGGCGGCGCACCCATGACTCCTGAGGCCCCGTGACCCACGCCTCCGGGGCCCTCGCCATCAGCCCGTCGCACACAGGAAACGTCGGTAACACGGGGTTCACGCCAGGGCAACGGACGAGAAATCGCGTCTTGCGAAGCTGCGACGCATAGACCGCAGCACCCTCAGAAGGATGGCTTCCGTGACGTTCAAGGCTGAGTACATCTGGATCGACGGCACCGAGCCGACCGCCAAGCTCCGCTCCAAGACGAAGATCATGCCCGGCACCCCGTCGTCCGACGTGGCCGAGCTGCCCATCTGGGGCTTCGACGGGTCGAGCACCAACCAGGCCGAGGGCCACGCCTCCGACCGGGTGCTGAAGCCGGTCTTCACCTGCCCGGACCCGATACGCGGCGGTGACGACGTCCTGGTCCTGTGCGAGGTCTTCCACATCGACATGACCCCGCACGAGTCCAACACCCGTGCCTCGCTGCGCCCGGTCGCCGAGCAGTTCGCCGGCCAGGAGCCGGTCTTCGGCATCGAGCAGGAGTACACCTTCTTCGACGGCCACCGTCCGCTCGGCTTCCCCGAGGGCGGCTTCCCGGCCGCGCAGGGCGGCTACTACTGCGGTGTGGGCTCCGACGAGATCTTCGGCCGTGACATCGTCGAGAAGCACCTGGACAACTGCCTGAAGGCGGGCCTCGCCATCTCCGGCATCAACGCCGAGGTCATGCCGGGACAGTGGGAGTTCCAGGTCGGCCCGGTCTCGCCGCTCGAGGTCTCCGACCACCTGTGGATCGCCCGCTGGCTGCTCTACCGCACCGCCGAGGACTTCGACGTCTCCGCGACGCTGGACCCGAAGCCCGTCAAGGGCGACTGGAACGGCGCGGGCGCGCACACCAACTTCTCCACGAAGGCGATGCGCGAGGGCTACGAGGCGATCATCACCGCGGCCGAGTCGCTCGGCGAGGGTTCGAAGCCGATGGACCACGTCAAGCACTACGGCGCGGGCATCGACGACCGGCTGACCGGTCTGCACGAGACGGCCCCGTGGAACGAGTACAGCTACGGCGTCTCCGACCGCGGCGCATCGGTCCGTATCCCGTGGCAGGTCGAGCAGGACCGTAAGGGCTACATCGAGGACCGCCGCCCGAACGCCAACGTCGACCCGTACGTCGTCACACGGCTGATCGTCGACACCTGCTGCACCGCACTGGAGAAGGCCGGCCAGGTCTGACCGTACGCACGGGGAAGGGACGACAGGTACGGAAGGGGAGCGTGAGGAAGCTGACACAGCGGTCCGTACCGACCGGTGAGAGAACACTGCTGTGCGACGCCGATGTCTGCTTCAATGGGGGCATGGCCAGCTTCCAGTACATCGCGTCGGGTCGCAGCGACCTCGAGCCGTTCTGGCCCTCTCGTCAGCATCATGACTTCGACCGGGTGTGTTGCCGCGCGTGGAACGCGCAGGCCCTCTAAAGCCGTCTCACCCCGGCCTTCGGTCCGCGCGCACGACGTACGTCCTCGACGACTCCTCGCGCGAAAGAGCTGACCCTCATGGCGAACACCCGTCCCTTCCCCACCGCGTCCGCCGCCACCGCGGCGTCCGCGGTGCCCGCTGCGGCCACCACCACCGCTCGCAACACCCTGTCCCCCAACCGCCATCGGCTGCGTGCCGTCGACCGTGACGAGGTCGTCGAGCTCTCGGACGTGGCCGGTTTCCTGCCACCCGGCGCGACCTGGCTGCCCGCACCCGCGCACACGCTCCCGGCCCTGCCGGGCCGGCCTCCGATGGTCGGCTACCTGGTGCTCGTGCCCGCCGACCAGCAGCCGGCTCTGGCCGGTGCCGTGGCCTCGGCCCAGCACCGTGAGTTCGTGCCGGAGCCGGCCGCGCCTCCCGCCGGGCCCGTGGTGATCGACTCCACCCGGCGCACCGCGTCCGTGAACGGCCTCACACTCGACCTCACGTACCTCGAATTCGAGCTGCTCGCGCATCTGGTGGCGCACCCGCACCGGGTGCACACCCGCGATCAGCTGGTGACGACGGTCTGGGGTTACGGGCATGTGGGCGACGGGCGCACCGTCGACGTCCATGTGGCCCGGCTGCGCCGCAAGCTGGGCGTCGAGCACCGCAGGTCGATCCAGACCGTGCGGCGCGTGGGCTACAAGTACGCGCCCTGATCACACACCGCCCGTACGGGAGGCCCCGGGTTCCTGCCCGGGGCCTCCCGCCGTCTCAGGGGTGGTGCCAGGTACACCACCGTCGGGTGGCCGGACGGCTGACGGTGCCCCCTGACCACAGGCGAGACTGGGTGCCGAACGGGATCCGACGTGGACCCGGCGAGGGGAGACATCATCATGAATTCGGCACAGGGCCGGGCACGGACCGCGCTGCTCGCCGGTGGGCGGGCGTTCGTCCTGTCCTTCGCGAGCATCGTGGGCTCGGTCACTCTCTTCGTCCTGTCGGTCGTCTCGATCGTCTTCGTGCCGCTCGGCGTCGGGCTGATCACCACTCCACAGATCATGGAAGCGGTGCGCACGCACGCCAACCGGCGCAGACTGCTCGCCGCGGAGTGGTCGGACGTCCGTATCCCGGTCCCCTACCGGCCGTTCCCGAAGGATCCGCGCACCGGCTTCACCGGGCAGGTGGAGCGCACCACGCTGCTGCTGAAGGACCCGGCGACCTGGCGTGACCTGCGATGGCTGCTGCTCGACATGACGGCGGGCTATGTGCTGCTGGTCTTCGCCTTCGCGCTGCTGGCCTACCCGCTGGAGGGGTTCGTCCTGGCGGCGGGGCTGTGGCGGGTCTTCCAGGACGACACCTACTGGTACGCCTTCGTGCCGGTCACCAGCCAGGCGACGGGCCTGGCCGCCGCGGCACTCGGCGTCGTGTTCCTCCTCGTCGGCCTGTGGGCGAGCCGGCCCCTGCTGCGGCTGCACTTCGTGCTCGCCCGGGCGTCGCTCTCGCCCACCCAGGGGGAGCTCACACAGCGCATCGACCGGCTCACCGAGACCCGGCACGAGGCCGTGGACACGGCGGCGTCCGAACTGCGGCGCATCGAGCGGGACCTGCACGACGGGGCACAGGCCAGGCTGGTCGCCATGGGCATGAATCTCGGCACCATCGAGGCGCTCATGGAGAAGGACCCGGCCGAGGCCAAGAAGCTGCTGTCGATGGCGCGTACGTCATCCGCGGAGGCCCTCACCGAGCTGCGTGACCTCGTACGGGGCATCCACCCGCCGGTGCTCGCCGAGCGGGGGCTCGGGGACGCGGTGAAGGCGCTGGCGCTGCGGCTGCCGGTCGCGTCCGAGGTGACCGTGGAGCTCCCCGGCCGGGCGGACGCCCCGGTCGAGTCGGCGGCGTACTTCGCCGTCAGCGAGGCCCTGACGAACGTGGTGAAGCACTCGGGCGCCGACCGCCTGTGGGTGGACATGCACCACACCGACGGCATGCTGCGGATCTCCGTCACGGACAACGGCAAGGGCGGTGCGTCCGTCGGATCCGGCTCGGGGCTGAGCGGAATCGAACGCCGACTGGGTACATTCGACGGCGTACTGGCCGTCAGCAGCCCTGCGGGCGGCCCCACCATGGTGACCATGGAGATCCCTTGCGCGTTGTCCTAGCCGAAGATCTCTTCCTGCTCCGCGACGGCCTCGTGCGCATGCTCGAAGCCTACGACTTCGAGATCGCGGCCGCGGTCGAGACGGGGCCCGAACTGACCAAGGCACTCGCCGAGTTGGAACCGGACGTCGCCGTGGTCGACGTCCGGCTCCCGCCGTCCCACACCGACGAGGGCCTGCAGTGCGCGCTGGCCGCCCGACGCAGCAGACCCGGGCTGCCGGTGCTCGTCCTGTCGCAGCATGTGGAGCAGCTGTACGCCAGGGAGCTGCTGGCCGACGGCAACGGTGGCATCGGCTATCTGCTGAAGGACCGGGTCTTCGACGCCGACCAGTTCATCGACGCGGTACGCCGGGTCGCCGCCGGGGGCACCGCGATGGACCCGCAGGTCATCTCGCAGCTGCTGTCACGGCGCTCGGCGGACGAGCCGATCGTCGCCCTGACACCCCGGGAACGCGAGGTCATGGAGCTGATGGCACAGGGCCGGTCCAACGTGGCCATCGCCGCGCAGATGGTGGTCACGGAGCGGGCGGTGGCCAAGCACACCTCGAACATCTTCGGCAAGCTCGGCCTGCCCGTGTCCGACGACGACAACCGCCGCGTACTGGCGGTCCTCGCGTACCTCGACCGGGGCTGACCGCGGGGCCGGCGGAGCTCAGCCCGCGAACCACCTTTCCGCGTCCAGCCGGAACGCGGCCGCGGGCACCATCCTGCGCAGATCCGCCTCCAGGGCGCCGACCCGCTCCGCGCCCAACACCTCGACCCACTCCGCGCGGATCCGGTCGAAGCCCTCGGCAGATCTGATCAACACGTCGATGCCGCGCGCGGTGAGCCTGACCCGTTTGCGCCGGCGGTCGTCGGGGTCGTCGATCCGCTCCACGTATCCGAGGCCCTCCAGCCTGTCGACCGTCTTCCCGGCGGCCTGCTTGGAGACGCCGAGACGCCGGCCGATCTCGCTGGCGCTACGTACTTCCCCGATCACACCCTCGACTCGGCGCCACCCGCCGCGCGCCGCACCATGGAGGCCATGGGCAGGAAACAGGGCGGCCGGGTTCCGTCCGGCGTGGCCCGGCTGGCCACTTCGCCGGAAACGCTCGACGGCTTCCTCCGGGCGAGTGCGGCGTTCGAGTCGAGCACCCTGGACCCGCTGTCCCGCGAGGTCGTCGTCATGACGATGGCGACGCGCAACGCATGTCACATCTGCGTGGGACTGCACACGGCGAGACTGACGTCGCTCGGCGCGGCGCCCGAGCTCGTCACGGCACTGCGGGCCCCTGGCGGGCAGCAGCCCCTGCCGGACGAACGACTGGAGGGCATACGGCGGTTCACCCTTGCCGCGCTGGAAACGGCGGGCGCGGTCGGGGATGACGCCCTCCGGGACTTCCGGGCACTGGGCTACACCTCCCGCAACGCTCTGGAGGTGGTTCTCGGCATCGGCACCTACACGATCTCGACACTGGCCAACCGGATGACGGGAGCCTCCATGGACACCGTGCCGACGTAGCAGGCCCGCGCCCCGGGCGCACGCCGGAGTGACCATCGCACCATTCGCTCGTTCAGCTGAATATGCCACCACTGCGAGCAGTACCGCCGTCCGCCGGCCGCCCGTATGCGGGGCGGGCCGTCGGGGAGCGGGCCGAGGCCGCGCCCGCCGAGCACTACGCCCGGCTGGTGCGGCTCGCGTATCTCGTGCTGGCGCCCTCGCTCGGCCGCAACCGCCGGGTCCTGTCGGCCCATGGACTGGCCCAGCGGGCCCTGGCAGGCGGGCAGGCGGCGGATCCAGGGTTCGCGTACGCCCATGTACGCCTGCGGGTGCTGCGCTTCGCGCTGGAGGCGGGGCTGCCGCTGCTGCGGTTCGGCCGGCCGCGGCGGGCGCAGCTCCCGCCGCTGGTGCCCCAGGTGTGGGGGCTGCGGCTGTTCCCGCACTCCTGCGGCGCGGACGAACTGGCCCTGGAGCAGGCCCTGGCCGACACATCCGCGCCCTGCCGGGCCGCGCATGTGCTGCGTGGCCTCGAAGGGCTCGACGACGCCGAGGTGTGCCGGGTCCTGGAAGCGGCGGGTGTCGACGACCCACGGGCAGCCCTGCTGGAGGCCGACGCGCTCACGGCGCCCTACACCCTGCTGGCCTCACCGGAGTTCGACCCCTGTTCGCTCCAGGTCAGACCGACCGATCCGGTGCGCAGGCGGCGGCGCGGGCGCGCCCTGCTGGCCGGGGCCGGCGCCCTGCTGGTCTGCGGGACCCTGCTGCTGATGCCGGGGGACGGCCTGGGCGGCCCGCGCGCCACGTCCGCGCCGCTCTACTCACGCAACGCCACCGCCCAGCTGGCGCTGGATCCGGCCGAGGTGCGCCGGGTGCCCCAGGGGCTCTGGCGGGCGGCCGCGCGCCGGGACTTCACGGTCTGGCCCACGCGCGGCGACCGGACCGGGGACACCCGCCTGCTGGGCCGCGCCCTCGCCGCGTGGGCGCGGCCCGGCCCCGCGGTGGTCCCCTCGGCGACACCGGGCACGCCCGACGGGCCACCGATGGGTCCGCCACAGCTGCTGTACGCGGGCGAGGTCGGCCCGGCGGCCGTGGTGCTGTTCCACGACGGTCTGCGCGTCGTGCGCTACGCCGAGCCGCGCAACGCCGACCCGTCCGGGGGCGCGGCCCTGGACTTCGCCCGGGTGGACGGGGCGGACGCGGTGGGGGCGAGTGCCCTGGTGGTGCAGCGCAGGGCCGGCCGGATCCGCTATCTGACCGCCCCCTGGGTGCGGGAGGCCGGGGTGCGGGACCTGCTCGCGCCGCACGCGGCGGCCCGGCCGTTGCCCCGCGACCGTCACGGGGTGACGGACCCGCTGACGGAGCCCGGGACCCAGGAGGGGGCCCGGGCGGACTGCCACTCCTGGCAGGCCCTTGAGCTGGGGGACGGCACCACGGCGCGGCTGATGACGGATCTGGGTGAGCTCACCCCCGTACGCCTCACCTCCGGCGCGCCGTCCGCCCCGCACGATGTGTCGGGGCGGGCCGAGCGGGAGAGCTGGGCGCGCACCGCCTGTCTCCTGCCCACGGTCAGTTCCAACGGCGTCCGGTCGGTGAACTCCTGGCCGTACGCGGCGCAGCGGCTCCCGGAGGGGGCGGGGGACGCCCTGTGGTTCTGCACCAGGGCGGACACCTGGAGGGGCACGGGCAGCAGGGTCCTGGCGCAGTTCCAGGCGCCACCGGAGCTCTCGGGCGGCGCCGGTGCGCCGGCGGCGGTCGCGGCCCGCGCCGAGGACTCGCCGGACTGCGGGGTACGCCGGCCACGGGTGCTGGCGGGCGTGCTGTGGAAGTCGGACGGCGGCCGGTGGTACGTACTGGCGGCGGGCTCCCGGCAGTTCGTGTCCCTGACCGCGACGGGCGGCGTGACGGGCCGCGCCGACGGGCGGTTCCTCGCACTGCCCGCCGGCGAGGGCGACCGGCCCCGTCTCGACGGTCTGCTGACGGACGGCAGGCGGGCGGGGTCGCTGCGGTGACGCGGCCGCGCGTGTGCCGAGCCGGCGATCAACGCCGTTGACCGGGCCGCTCGGCCATAAGCGGCCCCCTGGAGTCCGCTTCCGCTTCCACCAGTCAGTACGCTGTTGTTCATGACGACCGGGGTGCGACGCAGGATGGGCGTCGATCAGCGCAGGGCCCAGTTGATCGGTGTCGCGCTGGAGTTGTTCAGCAGCCGCTCGCCCGACGAGGTCTCGATCGACGAGATCGCGGCGGCGGCGGGGATCTCGCGCCCGCTGGTCTACCACTACTTCCCGGGGAAGCGCAGCCTGTACGAGGCGGCGTTGAAGCGTGCGGCGGACGAGCTGTCCGGCCGTTTCCTCGAAGCACACGAAGGGCCCCTGGGGGCCCGCCTGATCCGCGTGATGCGCCGGTTCTTCGACTTCGTCGACGAGCACGGCCGTGGCTTCGCCGCCCTGATGCGGGGCGGCCCCGCGGGCGGCTCGTCCACGGCCAACGCCCTGGTGGACGGGGTGCGTCAGGCGGCGTACGAGCAGATCATCGCGCATCTCGACGTCCCGCAGCCACCCGCCCGTCTTGAGCTCGTCGTACGGTCCTGGGTGTCGCTGGCCGAGTCGACGGCGCTGCTCTGGCTCGACGGGAAGCACATCCCGCGTGCGGAGCTGGAGTTGCAGCTGGTGCACGACTTCGCGGCGCTGGCGTCGGTGAGCGCCGCGTACGACCAGGAGATGGCCGGCATCATGCTGCGGGTCTTCGCTCAGGAGCCGGCGGACGGCCCGTTCGGCGAACTGCTCGCCAGGCTCTCGGTCCTGGCGCCCGCCGCACCGGCCGTCCCGCCGCAGCGGCTGCCTCAGTCCTTGCGGTAGGAGGCGTCCAGGTCCCTGACCTCGGCCGAGGCATGGACGGTGAGACCGTCGGCGGGCTTCAGGTGCCCGGCCAGCAACGCCAGTACGGCTTCCGTCAGCTGGGCCTTGATCTCGGGGGTCCGGCCGGGCAGCAGGGCGATGGAGACGTTCACCACGGCGTCGCCCGTCTCGGCGTCTCCGGCGACGAAGGCATCGGCCCGGTGGAACCGGGTCTTGCAGGCGGCGACCTTGGTCGACACCGTCTCGGCGATGACCGGGTGCAGGGCGAGCGCGAAGCCGCGCCGGTCGAAGCTGTCGTCGAGCTCGGCGGAGTAGTCGACGGTGATCTGCGGCATCAGGCGCTCCTGAGGGCGGGTAGCGGTCCGTATATGTGTACAGCGTGCGTGGACATGTACGTGTACGGCTCCAGCTTCGCGTGCCCGCGCCGCGCGCACAAGGGAGGGCCGAGACGGCCGGTCCCGGCTTCCGCCACGAGGGCGGGAGCCGGGACCGGCTGGTGCGGTGTCGGTGCTGTCAGCGGTGTCGGTATCTGTCAGCGGTGGGAGAACACGGCGACCGTGCGTCCCGGCACGGTGAAGCCGCCCGACTTCCTCTCGTACGAGGACTTCTTGACCGTGGCGTCCGAGCCGGCCGCCTGCACGGGGTGCAGGGCGTACGCCTTCCCCGCGAGACCGGGGATCGCCTGGCTCTGCGTGCCGGGGGTCGCGTTCATGACGACGACGAGCTTGCCCAGGCGCATCGTGATGACCCCCGGGGTCTCCTCCTTGCCGGAGAGCGGGAAGGACAGGGAGTGCTGCACCTGTCCGGCGGTCGCGAGGCCGAAGTCCTTCTCGGTGGTGCGGATCCTGAGCAGGTCCTGGTAGGCGGCGGACGCACCGGTGATCTCCGCGCACCCGGGGGTGAGTGCGGCGGAGGTCAGCAGGGGCTTGCCGTAGGACCACTTGTCCTCGTTGTCGGCGGCGGGCGGCAACCCTCGGCCGAAGCCGTTGCCCTTGCGGCAGTCCCAGTTCAGCGTGTTGAACCAGTCACCACTGTCGTAGGAGTTACGGTCCAGCGACTTGGAGCGCAGCAGGTCCGTGCCGGCCTGGGAGAGCGACGGCCCCTGCGAGAGGGTGGCGGTCGCCATCGCCATGACCTGCATACGGGCCCGGTCGGCCGCCGTGGTGTCCGCGGGGAGCTTGAAGGCGAGGGCGTCGTAGAGGGTTTCGTTGTCGTGGGCGTCCGCGTAGGCCAGCGCGTCGCCGGGCGCCGCCGCGTAACCGGCCGGGGCACCGCCGTAGTCGACGCCCGAGCCCTTGACCGTACGGCCCTGGCTGTCGGTGAAGGTGTAGTCGGCGAGGTTGCCGGTCAGGCCGACCTTGATCAGGTCCTGGTAGTGGAGCAGCCGGGCCTTCTGTTCGGCCTCGGTGCCGTTGGCGGGCGAGGCGTTGGGGTCGGTGTAGAGGCCGGAGGCGAAGCCCTGGACGCCGGGGTCCTCGTCGAAGGGGCCGCCGCCGCGCACGGCGTCGCGGGCCCGGTCGGAGAAGGTGGCGATGCCGGTGCCGGCCATGTTCTTCTGGGTGGCCTGGACGAAGCGCGCGTCGTCGGCGATGTCACCGAAGTTCCAGCCCTCGCCGTACAGGACGATCTTCTTCCCGTCGACGCCGTCCCTGGCGGGGGTCAGCGCGTCGAGTGCCTCGCGGACGGCCAGGATGTTGGCCTTCGGGTGGTGGCCCATCAGGTCGAAGCGGAATCCGTCGACCTTGTACTCCTTGGCCCAGGTGACCACCGAGTCCACGACGAGCTTGCCCATCATGGTGTTCTCGGTCGCGGTGTCGGCGCAGCAGCTGGAGGTGTCGACGGTGCCGTCGTCCAGGAGCCGCTGGTAGTAGCCGGGCACGATCCTGTCGAGGATGGACTTGTCGTCCTGCCCCGAGGCGACGGTGTGGTTGTAGACGACGTCCATGACGGTGCGCAGCCCGGCGCCGTTGAGGCCCTGGACCATCTGCCGGAATTCGACGGTGCGCTTGGTGCCTTCGGGGCCCGAGGCGTACGAACCCTCGGGCACCGTGTAGTGCAGCGGGTCGTAGCCCCAGTTGAAGCCGTCCTTCGCGGCGGCCTCGGTAACGCAGGCCTGCTGCTCCTCGGAGTCGGCGGCGTGGGCGGGCAGGTCGCAGCCCGGCTCCTGCTGGTCGGACTTCTTCTCCGGGACGGTCCCTATGTCGAAGGCGGGCAGCAGGTGCACATAGCTGGTGCCGGAGTCCGCGAGCTGCCTGAGGTGCTTCATCCCGTCGGAACGGGTGTCGGTGAAGGCGAGATACTCACCGGGGTGCTTCGACGTGCTGTCCGTGATCGAGAAGTCACGGATGTGCAGTTCCTGAATCTGGGCGTCGCGCAGCGGCACGGCTGCGGGCTTCCTCAGCGCGGACCAGCCGCGCGGCGCCAGCTTCGGGTCGTCGAGGTCGACGACGAGACTGCGGGCGGAGTCGGCGGTCAGGGCGGTGGAGTACGGGTCGGTGACCTTGTTGGTGACCATCTTCCGGACGGTGGGCGCCCAGACCTGGACGACGTAACGGTAGGACGCGCCTGCCCAGCTCTTCTTCCCGGTGACCGACCAGACGCCGGTGCGGTCGTCGCGGCGCATCGGAACGGTCGCCACCGCCTTCCCGCCCTTGCCTGCCCTGCTGCCCTTGCCGCTGCCGGCTTCGAGTTCGAGCGACACGGTGCGGGCGGTGGGTGCCCAGACGGAGAGCGTCGGGGTGCTCCGGCGGAAGACGGGGCCGAGGTCGGACCGGCTCGCGGCCTTCCCGTACAGCGCGTCCAGCACACTCGCGGTCTGTACGCCCGTGGCGGCGAGCAGCGCACCGTCCGCCGCCCGCTGGGTGGCGATCAGCTGGCCGCGCAGGGCGGCCCGGGCCTTGCCACGGTCGCGGGTGTCGACGGTGAACGCCGGGAAGTCCTTGAGGTGCGGGTACTTCGCCTTCTGCGCGTCGGTGAGTCCGGCGGCGCCGAGACGGATCCGCTGCCCCGCGTCGGAGAGGTCACCGTCGACGACGGAGATGCCGCCGTTCTTCGCGTACACGAGCTGCTGGCTGGTGGCGCCGGTGGCCTTCACCTTCCAGACGACGGTGTTCGCGTCGATCCACTGGGCCTCGGACTTCGTGAGGTCCACGGACGGGGCTTCGCCGGCGGTCGTCGAGGCGAGGGCGCTCGGCCTGGGAGCGGCGGACACGGAGGCCGCCGGCACGAGGGGAAGCAACGCCGCGCACAGCAGCGCGGCCGCCCCTCGGCGGAGGGTGGTTCGGGACACGGGCGGGTACTCCTCGGCGTTCAGGGGGATCAAGCGGCGGTGTGAAGCGGCAGTGTGAAACGGGGGTGCGCAGTGGCGGTGCGAAGCGGTGCGGGCCGGGGAGCCGGGGACGCTCGCCCCGGCTCCTCGGCCCGCGGAGGTGTGGATCAGCTGCGCCAGACGTCGGCGGTCAGGGCGACCTTGCCTGAGGACGGCACGGTGGCGGTACGGTCGGCGCCGCTCTCCCAGGTGATGTTGCCGCCGGTGCAGGTACGGGCGTCGACGTGCAGCGCGACGGCGGTGTTCGCGCCCAGGGTGGCGGTGAACTGTCCGGATCCGTCGACGGTGACGCCGTTGCCGGACTGGACGTCGCAGTAGTCGCCGGCGGGCAGGGACGTCTGGAACGTACGGCTCAGCGAGGAACCCTCGTGGTTGATGGCGACGTACGCCTTGGAGCCCCGGCCGAAGGCGATCTGGTCGCCGCCGTTGTCCCACCAGTCCGAGACCCCCTCGCCACCTGCGGCGTTGCGGAAGCCGACCATGGAGGAGATCTCGGTCCAGGCGTGCTGGCACTTCCAGCCGTCGCTGTAGCAGGCGTTCACCTGGCCGCCGTTGGGCGGGCCCGCGTCCTTGTCGGACCACTCGTATCCGGAGTGGACGTCCGGGGAGCCGTAGGGGTAGGCGAGCATGAAGACGTTCGCCAGGGTGTAGTTGGCGCCGTCCTTGTAGTTCAGGGTGTCGCCGCCGCGCTCGGTGTCGTGGTTGTCGACGAAGACGGCGGACTTGCCGGACTCCATGAAGCCCCAGCCCTCGCCGAAGTTCTTCAGCTCGGCGAGGTTCTCGTTGTTGAAGACCTGCTTGAGACTGCGGCCGTAGCGGAACTCCTGGACGTCACCCGTGCCGAGGTACTCGGACGGCGAGACCGCCTCGCCGTCCCCGTATATCGCCTCCTGCTTCCAGTACACACCGGGGTCGCCGATCCGGGACTTGATGTTGGCGAGGTCGCCGGCCGGCATGTGCTTGGCGGCGTCGATCCGGAAGCCGTCGACGCCGAGCGAGAGCAGGTCGTTCAGATAGCCGGCGATCTTGCCGCGTACGTAGTCCTCGCCGGTGTCCAGGTCGGCGAGCCCCACCAGTTCGCAGTTCTGGACGTTGGCCCGGTCGCCGTAGTTGTTGATGTCCGACTGGCAGTCGTCCATGTCGCTGACCGAATAGGTGCCCGGGTAGTCGTACTTGGAGTACGAGGAACCGCCGGTGCCGGTGCCGGAACCGGACGACATGTGGTTGATGACCGAGTCCGCGACGACCTTGACCCCGGCCCCATGGCAGGTGCTCACCATGTTCTCGAAGGCCGTACGGTCCCCGAGCCGGCCGGCGATCTTGTAGCTGACGGCCTGGTACGAGGTCCACCACTGCCCGCCCTGGATGTGCTCCTGGGGCGGCGAGACCTGGACGTAGCCGTAACCGGCGGGGCCGAGACTGTCGGTGCACGCTGCCGCCACCGAGTCGAACTTCCACTCGAACATCACCGCGGTGACGTCCTTCTCACCCGACGGCGCGGCCTGGGCCGTACCGGCGGCGCCGAGCCCCGTGGGGACGGCGAGGACCGCGGCGCCCAGGACGAGGGCGAGCGCACCGGGCAAGGGTCTGTGTGCCATGAGGTTCCTCCTGCGGCGGGGGGCAGAGCGGGGATGGCTGTGCAGCCTCACATGGCAACGCGCCGTGCCCTCAAGGCTCATGAAGCTTCTTGCAGCAAGCCTGCAAAACTTCATGTGCGCAGACCGTACGAGCCGGACCTTCCCTGGTCAACCCTCTGGACACGACGCGATTACATCCCGCTCACATCCACGAAACCGTGGAGATTTCTTCCTGCAAGGCCTTACGCAAGATATTGCGAGCCTGTTAAGTTCGTCCCGACTCCGGCCCGGTCGGCCGGGGGGCCGGAAACCCGGACCCCACGCGCCCGGCCGACCGGGCCGGTCACTGCGCGGAGAGGTCCGGACGTCGCTTCCCCGCCGGCCCGAACCCGGGCCGACCTCCGGACCTCTCCCGTGCGGCGCGGCGGTAATGCCGCTTGGTTGAACGCCACGGAATGGTCCTGTCCCTCGCTGGGCAGGGCGGCCAGTCTCCTACGACGCCAGAGGCGCGGTGGTCTGTTCGCCGTGCTCGCGCAGCATGCGCATGACGGTCGCGGTGAGGGGTGCCGGCCCCTCTTGGCGCCGCTGGTGATTGTCTATCGCTGATCGAACCGGCGTCGAGTCTCGTCGTCGGCCGGCAGGAACGTCTCCAGATGCAGCCCCTCCAAGGCCGCATCGGTGGCGGTGCTGAGGGTGGCGGAGGCGCTGAAAAAACGCAGCGGGCAACCGTCGACGTCGATTTCGAGGGTGATCACCGGCCCTGTGAGGGAGCTGGAGGCATCGGGTTTGCCGACGTAACCCGCGATCTCCGCGGCAAGCTCGTGGTGGCGCTGATCATGGGTGCGCTCGGCACGGTGACTCACCTGTTGCAGAAGGTGGCTGCCCCACTCCGCGAGATTGCCGACCCGGCGGGCCAGCCCGTCCGGATGGAGGCAGACCCGGACCACATTGATCGGCGGCTCCAGCAACTCCGGCGCGCAACCGGCCAGCAGCTGATCAACGGCAGCATTGGCGTCGATGATGTCCCAGTGATCGTCCAACAGCAGGGCGGGGTAGGGCAGGTGGGCGTCGAGAAGCCGGCGCAGACCATCCATCACCACCTCGATCGATATGTCGTCCCATCGGTGGTCCTGATAGCGCGGTGCGTAGCCGGCGGCCAACAGGAGCCGGTTGCGTTCCCGCAGCGGCACATCCAGGTTGTCGGAGAGACGCATGAGCATCTCCGGCGTCGGGTGCGCCTTGCCGGTCTCCACCCGGCTGAGGTGCCGGGTGGACACCCGCGATCGGTTGGACAGCTCCTGCTGGCTGAAACGGCGTCGCTCACGCCAGGTCCGCAACAACGCACCGACCGGTAGGGCTTCGGCTGCAACGCTCATGCCCATGAGCCTAAGGGGCCATGTCCGGGTGGCCATGACCTGTGAGGTCATGGCTCTGCCGACCGGGACCGGACCAGGATGTGGGACATCAGCCGATCGAGATACACGGGAGAAAATCAATCATGAAGGCTGTCGTTCAGCAGTACCTGGCCACCTGGAACGCGACCGGCGACGAGCGTGCGGCCCTGCTCTCCAAGCATTGGTCGCCCGCGGCGACCTACACCGATCCGATGGCCGAGGTCTCTGGCCACGATGGGATCACGGCAGTCGTCGATGCCGTCCGGACGCAGTTTCCCGGGTTCGTGTTCACCCCGGTCGGCGAGGCCGACGCCCACCACCGCCAGGTGCGTTTCCGCTGGGGCCTGGGCCCGGAGGGAGCCGAGCCGCTGGTGATCGGATTCGATGTCCTGGTGCTGGACGAGTCGGGCCGGATCCAGGACGTACACGGTTTTCTGGACAAGGTGCCGGCATGACGGCGCCGCGCGCGTACGCGATCGGTTACCTGAGGGATGTCGAGGCCGGCCCGGAAATCGCGGAGTACATCGAGCAGGTCGAGGCCACGACGGCACCGTACGGCGGCCGCTTCCTCGTGCACGGCGGGCAGCTCGTCGGGCATGAGGGAACCTGGGGCGGCGACATCGTGATCCTGGAATTTCCCGATCTGACCAGTGCTCAGGAGTGGTACGCGTCGCCGAACTACCAGGCGATACTGCCTCTCCGCACCGAGCACTCAACCTCGATGGTCGCCCTGGTCGAGGGCGTACCCGACGGCTATCGAGCCAGCGCGAAGATCCCGCAGCCGTTCCCGAATCAGGACGCTTCGGCCGGGTGATCTGTGCTGAACGCCGGAGAGGTGTGAGACGAGCTCCGGATATTCCTGGAAGATGCGGTGCATCGCTTCGTGCGGTGCGCTGACCATGAAGCTCCGTTCGGAGAGCTGGAAGGGATTGCCGAGAGCATATGCCCGACAACCCTCCCCAGATCCATCCCAGTTGGCCAATATCATCCAGGTGAGTGACAAGGTGCGAAGTGGGGCTGCTCGGCCCAGGCAAGCGAGGTAGTGGCCGTCACCGCCCGAGGTCGATTTCCGCCCAGACCGTCTTGCGCGGGACCGGCCCGACGTCCACGCCCCAGCGGTCCGCAAGTGCCTCGACGATCAGCAGGCCGCGCCCCGACTCCGCGTCACCCGGGGTCGCCTCGACGGTCCCTGGCGCGGGAGGGAGGCTGTAACCCTGGGTATCGGACACCTCGATACGGAGAAATGCCTGGTGGTGGACCGCGAGGTATAGCCGAAAGTCCCGCCCCGGTACGCGGCCGTGCGCGACAGCGTTCGTGGCCAGTTCGGCAACGATGTTCGCCGCCGGCTCCGTGGGCAGCCCCCATTCGCCCAGATGCGCCGTGGTCAGCAGGCGGGCGAGCCTGGCACCCCGGCGGGTGGAGGAGAGCAGCACGGTGAACTGCCGCGCGGGAGCGGAATGTTCGGTTCGGGTGATTTCTTCGGTCATATCACTCAGCGTGGCCCCGATTGCTTACCGTGAAGAGGGATCAGCCGGTTACGTACGGCGACTGTCCTGTCTCTGTCCGGCGCTGTCCCGACTGTCCGGGGTGACGTGCCGGGGACGACAGGGGTTGGTGCAAGAACGGCAAGCGCGTCGGAAGTGGGGCACGGATGAGCGTGGACGAGGCAGGTACGGCACGGGGTAACGAAGGGGCTGACGAGGCGGGTTGGGACGTCGATCCCGATGACGAGTCGGGAGTCACCATGGCCGCCACGGTGGGCCGCCAGATCAAGGCCTGGCGGGAGGCCGCAGGCATGCGGGCCGGGGAGTTCGGGGCCGCGATCGGTTACGGGGAGGACCTGGTCTACAAGGTGGAGGGCGGCCGCCGCATCCCTCGGCCGGAGTTCCTGGACAGGGCGGACGAGGTACTGGGCGCGGGTGGCAAACTCGCCCTGCTGAAGAGGGAGATGGCGGAGGTCCGGTATCCGAAGAAGGTGCGTGACCTGGCGAGGTTGGAGGCACAGGCGGTCGAGCTCCTCGCATACGGGGACCACAACCTGCACGGTCTGCTTCAGACCGCCGAGTATGCGCGGGCGCTCTTCGAGATGCGGCTACCCGCGTACTCGCCGGATGCGATCGAGCAGGCGGTCGCCGCTCGCATGGCCAGGCAGACGATCTTCGAGCGAACCCCAGCTCCTGCACTCAGCTTCGTACAGGAGGAGGCAACGCTGAGACGCCCGCTCGGGGGCACAATGGTCCTGCGCCGCCAGCTCGAACATCTGCTGTCCGTAGGTGAGTTGCGGCAGGTCTCCATCCAGGTCATGCCGATCGCTCGCGAGGAGCACGCCGGAATGCAAGGAGAGACGCAGGTGCTGAAGTTCAAGGACGGAGCGGCACTGGGCCGCTCGGAAGGGGCGTTCAACGGCCGCGCCGTATCCGACCCGAAGCACCTTCGAGTGCTTGAGCTGCGGTATGGCATGATCCGGGCCCAGGCTCTCACCCCTCGGGAGTCGCTGGCCTTCATCGAGCAACTTCTGGGAGAAACATGATCAGCGAGCTGCCCGCCGAGGGCGCTGACGAACTGAATTGGTTCAAGAGCAGCTACAGCAGCAACAGCAGTGAAGCGGACTGCGTCGAGGTGGCCACTACCCCCCGCACCGTGCACGTCCGTGACTCCAAGGATCTGCCCGGCCCCCACCTCGGCTTCACCCCCACCACGTGGGCAGTCTTCCTGACGTACGCCGCCGAGAACTGACGGCAGGCACGTGTTCGCGCTGCGCGAGCGGTGGAGCAGACAGAGACCGTGGGTGAGATGGGTCCTCGCGGTGTACGTGATCGGGTTCCTTGAAGGATTCGGCGCCCACGTTCTGGATCTGGCCCGTGCCGGCATCCACGCCTACGCACCGTTCCAGTGGGTGCCGCTGCAAGTGTTCTTCGTCGCCCTGGTGGTTCTCGACCCGCTGGTCGTCGTCCTGGTGATGCTCACGCGGAGGGCAGGGGTCTGGCTGGCAGGCGCTGTGATGGTGATGGACGCCGGCGCGAACTGGATAGGCAACTGGCACTGGTTGAAGGATGATCTCGCGGGATTGTTGCGTCTTGACGGGCTATTGGTCATCAATCTGTTCGGCTTGTTCGTCGTCGCGTTCCTGCTTCCGTTGCATCACGCGATGGCCGAGCTCAAGCCGGCCGCGTGGCCGGGGGAATGGCGCCGAACCACTGCTCGGCGCCGTATTCCTCGAACCGGTCCACCTCGGTGAATCCCAGCTTGGCCGCGAGGCGCATCGAGCGGGTGTTGGCGGTCTGGGTGCAGAGCACCACCGGTTCGCCGGGAAGCGTGTCGGCGCACCACGTGAGTGCTGCTGTGCACGCCTCGACGGCGTATCCGTGTCCCCACGCCTCCGGCAGGAAGGTGTAGCCGAGTTCGGCCTCCCCGCCGTCCGGGCTGATGTGCCCCGGGCGTTCCGCGCCTCGCCGGTCGAGGGCGACCATGCCGATCATCGCCCCGTCGAGGTCGATCACGAAGAGGCCGGGGCGCCGCCCGGGCACCTCGGGCACCGCGCGTTCGAGCTCGTCGCGCGGTCGGGTGCCGCCCAGGTACGTACGCACCTCGGGCGAGGAGAAGAGTTCGATGAACGCCGCCCGGTCCCGGGCCTCGGACGCGCGGAGCAGGAGCCGTTCCGTCCTGATCGGTGCGGGTGGCCAGGTGACGGGTCCGAGTCCGGTCATGGCGGGCAACCTATCGCATGTCCTTGGGAGTTGCCCCCGGCCCGGCCGTATCGAGGACGGCCGAGCGCAGGGACGCGACGACGCCGCCGTCGACGAGCAGATCGTTGCCGGTGATGAAGGTCGCTCCGGGGCCGAGCAGGAAGGCCGCCGCGTCGGCGATGTCGTCGGGGGTCCCCAGGCGACCGGTTCCCGACGCGGAGACCATGGCACGCATGTGTTCGCCACTGTCCCCGTCGAGTTCCTTCAGCCCCATAGGCGTCGCGATCACGCCGGGGCTGATGGAATTGATGCGGGCGCCCCGCTCTCCCCAGGAGGTAGCTGCGGCCTGGACACGCAGCCGGTTGCCGTACTTCGCCAGTACGTAGGCGCCCTGTCCGAGGACTTCCGGGTCGGTGAACGGCAGGCCCAGCAGCGCGTCGGCGGGTGAGTGCGCGAGGGCGCCCTCCTGCTCCGCGCTCAGAGGGGCGGGCAGCATGTGACCAGCCATGCTGGCTATCACCAGGCCCGCACCGCCCGGAGCTACGACCCGCCCGAACGCCTCGATGACCAGAGCCGTGCCGAGCAGGTCCACCCGCAGAACAGCGGCGGCCGAGGCCTGCACCGGAGAGAGGCCCGCCGTGTGGACGACCTGGGTGACGGGTCCGAGCCGCGCCGCCATTTCGGCGAGGGCGGCCACCGAAGGCCGGGAGGAGACGTCGACCGCTTGCGTCGTGACGTCGTGGCCCTGCCCGCGCAGCAGTTCCGCGACGGTGGTGAGCGTCTCCTCGTCGTAGTCGGCGAGCAGCACCTTGTTGCCCGTGCCCTGGCGCCGGGCGATGGCCTGCCCCATTCCCCCGACACCGATGACGACGACCACGTTCGCGCCCATGGCGGCACCCTCCATTAACGTTACGAACCGTTTCGTAATTAAAATGGAGTCTACTCGTAGGATGGGGCTCCATGGACGATGCGAGACGGCCGGGGCGGCCCCGGGACGCGACCAGGGACGAGGCCATCCTGAAAGCGGCGCGCGAGGTCCTCGTGGACGAGGGCTACGCCGGCCTGTCGATGGAGAAGGTCGCCGCGGCGGCGGGCGTCGGCAAGCCCACGCTCTACCGCCGCTGGTCCTCCAAGGCCGCCCTCGTCGGCGACGCCGTGCTGCACAGCTTCCTCGCGGCGGCACCCGGCTTCGACTCACCCGGTCCGCACGACACCGGCACCACCCAACAGCTGACCGCATGGGTCCGGGCGTACGCCACATCCGTCGGGGACCCGCACCACGCGGCCATGATCCGGGCCCTCGTCGCGGCTGCCGCAGAGAGCCCGCACGATGCGGAGGCTCTCTACAGGCAGCGCACCCACGCGCAGTACACGGCCATCCTGAGCTGGCTGCGCGCGGGAGTGGCCGGCGGCGAGTTGCGTGCCGACGCCGACCTCGAAGCGGTCGCCGACGCGCTGATCGGCTCGGTGCTCTACCAGTTGCTCACGGGCACGGAGCACGGAGCGCCCCGACGGGCCGAGCACCTGCTCGACATCCTGCTGGCCGGACTGCGCCGCAGCTGACCCGCAGCCCCCGTCCCCGCGGTCACCAGGGGACGACGCCCTCGTCGTCGAAGAAGCCGCCGCGCGGCCCGTCGTCCGGCAGGGTGGCGAGCCGGATCGCGATCGCGGCGCCCTGCTCGGGCGTCCGTGGTGCGTTGAAGCCGGTGAAATCGGTCGCGACATAGCCGGGGCAGCCGGCGTTCACGATGATGTCCGTATCGGCGAGCCGACGGGCGTACTGGGCCGTGATGCTGTTGAGCATCGACTTCGACGGTGCGTACGCGGCCATCGCCGGACCCGTCTGTAGCGTCAACGAGCCCATGTTGCTCGACATGTTGACGATGCGCGGCGAGCCCGCACGGCCGAGCAGCGGGAGCATCGCGTTCGTCACCCGCACGACCCCGAGAACGTTCGTTTCGAGGACGGTGCGGACGACGTCGAGGTCGAGCGTCACCGGGTCCTGCGCGCCGCCGTCGGTCCGGCCGGAGATGCCCGCGTTGTTGACGAGGACGTCGAGTCGTCCCGCCGTCCGTTCGATGGTCTTCGCCGCCGCGGCGACGCTGCCGTCGGAGGTGACGTCGAGGGCGACGCCGAACGCGTCGACGCCTGCGGCACGCAGCCGCCCGACGGCCTCCTCGCGCCTGGCCTCGTCACGCGCTCCCACCGCGACCGTGAAGCCGATCGCCCCGAGCCCCTGGGCGATGGCGAAACCGATCCCCTTGTTCGCGCCGGTGACCAACGCGGTCCTGGTGCCCTCGGTGTTCTCGGTGTTCTCGGTGTTCTTGGTGTTCTTGGTGTCCTTCGTGGTGTTCACCCGGTCCATGCTCGGCGTCCCCGTGATCGTTGTCCAAGACCGGTCCGGTACATCGTGATACCTGCCAGGTATCAGGACGTAGGCTTCCGTCATGGACGATCTGGAGACCCGCGAGCTGCGGTATTTCATCGCCGTAGCCGAGGAACTGCACTTCGGGCGTGCGGCCGATCGGCTCGGGATCGCGCAGCCGCCGCTCTCGCGCGCGATCCGTCTGCTGGAGCACCGGCTCGGCGTCCGGCTCCTCGACCGGGACCGTCGCGGGGCGGCGCTCACCGGCGCGGGCAGGGTGCTGCTCCACGAGGCCCGGACCGCCCTTGACGCGGTGGAGGCGGCCGCGCGTCGGACGCGGCGTGCCGGGGATCCGAAGCGGCCGCTCGTACTCGTGACGAAGGCCGGGGCGTCCCACGCGCTGCTGCGACAGCTCCTCGACGCGCTGGCGAGCGAATCCGGTGCGCCGCCGGTCGAGGTCCTGCTGTGCGAGGTCGGCGAGCAGGCACGGCGACTGCGCGACGGACAAGCGGACGTGGCCCTGATGCACCGCCCGTTCGACGACCTCGCCGGGTTCGACACCGAGGATCTCCTCGTCGAGAGCCAGATCGCACTCCTTCCCGCCGGGCATCCGCTCGCGTCGCGCGATCAGCTCACGACGGCGGATGTACGCGATGTGCCGGACCTGCCCATAGCCCGGTGGCCCCGGCTCGACGGGTCCTACCCCGACGGTCCGGGCCCGGAGGTGCACACCCAGGCGCAGCTCGCCCAACTCGTCGCACTCGGGCGGACGTTGCTCGTCATCCCGGCATCCAGCCGGGCGTGGCAGTGGCCCGATCACATCGCGGTTCCCGTCACCGACGCCCCGGACGTCACCACGGTGCTGGCATGGCCGCACGGCAGCCGCTCACCGGCCGTCGCCGCGCTCGTCCGCGCGGCGGCCGCGCTCGGTGACGCCGCGCCCTCCGGGCCCGGACGCTGACGGGGCCGGGTCCCCCCTCCGGACCCGGCCCCGCTCACGCCCGTTCAGGCGCCCCGCACCGCCGCGGTGGAGCCGCGTACCACCAGCTCCGGCTGGAACACGTACTCCGTACGCTGCACGGGGCTTCCCGCGATCTCCTCCAGCAGTGCTCCCACGGCCGCCGCCGCCATCGCCTGCACCGGCTGGCGCACCGTGGTCAGGGGCGGGTCGGTGAAGGCGATGAGCTGGGAGTCGTCGAAGCCGACGACGGAGACGTCACGCGGGACGTCGTAGCCCCTCCCCCGGGCCGTGCGCACCACGCCCAGCGCCATCAGGTCGCTGCCGCAGACGATGCCGGTGCAGCCCTCGTCGAGCAGCGCACCGGCCGCGACCTGGCCGCCCTCGACGCTGAACAGCGTGGAACAGACGAGGAGTTCGGCCTCGTCGCGGTCCATGCCCAGCAGCGAAACGGCCGCGTCGACGAAGCCGTCGCGCTTGCGCCGGGAGGGCACGTAGCGCTGCGGTCCGATCGCCAGGCCGATCCGCCGGTGCCCGAGCTCGGCGAGATGGCTGACGGCCATGCGTACGGCGGCCTGGTCGTCGGGCGAGACGAACGGGGCGCTGATGCGCTCGTTGTAGCCGTTGATCAGGACGAACGGCACACCGCGTTCGGTGAGCGCGGCGTACCTCGACGGGTCGGCCGAGGTGTCGGCGTGCAGCCCGGACAGGAACACGATGCCGCCCACACCACGCTCGACGAGCTGTTCGACGAGCTCGTCCTCCGTCGCGCCGCCGGGCAGCTGGGTGCAGAGCACGGGTGTGTAGCCGTGCCCGGCGAGCACCTGCTCCACGGACTGGGCGAACGCAGGGAAGATCGGGTTGGTGAGTTCGGGTGTCACCAGACCGATCAGCCCGGCGCTGCGCTGCCGCAGCCGTACGGGCCGTTCGTAGCCGAGGATGTCGAGCGCCGCGAGCACCCGCTGACGCGTGGTGTCCGCGACGCCCGGCTTCCCGTTCAGCACCCGGCTGACGGTGGCCTCGCTGACCGTGGCCTGTCCGGCGATGTCGGAGAGCCGCAGCGCCGGTCCTGTCCTGGGTGCGGGGACGGTCACACCGTCCACCACACCGTGGTGTCCGCGGGCAGCTCGAACGTCGCGCCGTCCTCGGTGACCGGGCCGCTGGCGAGCAGCAGGGTGCCGGGGGCGGGGATACGCACCGGCGTGCCCGTCGTGTTGACGGTGCAGACGAAGCCGGGGCGGCCGAGGGCGAGGACACCCTCGGGTGCGTCCAGCCACTCGACGTCCGTGCCGGCGCCGAGGCCGGGGTGCTCGCGGCGGGCGGCGATGGCGGCGCGGTACAGCTCCAGCGTGGAGCCCTCCGTGCCGGCCTGCGCCTCGACGGAGTACGTGCCCCAGCTGTCGGGCTGCGGCAGCCAGCTGCCCCCGCTGCCGAAGCCGTACGAGCTGCCCTCGCGGGTCCACGGGATCGGCACGCGGCAGCCGTCGCGGAAGCCGTCCTGGCCCTCGGCTCGGAAGTACGACGGGTCCTGGCGGACCTCGTCGGGCAGGTCGGTGACGTCCGGAAGGCCCAGTTCCTCGCCCTGGTAGACGTAGGCCGAGCCGGGGAGCGCCAGCATCAGCAGGGTCGCGGCGCGCGCCCTGCGCAGGCCGAGCTCGCCGTCGCCGGGGGTACGGATCTGGGTGCCCAGGCCCGGCGGGTTGGCGAAGCGGGTGGTGTGGCGGGTGACGTCGTGGTTGGAGAGCACCCAGGTGGTGGGGGCGCCGACGGGGCGCATCGCACCGAGCGAGGAGTCGATGACGGCGCGCAGCTCGGCGGCGTCCCAGGCGGTGGAGAGATACTGGAAGTTGAAGGCCTGGTGCATCTCGTCGGGCCGCACGTAGTTCGCGGTGCGCTCGACGGTGGGGGTCCACGCCTCGGCGACGGCGATGCGGTCACCGGGATACTCATCGAGGATGGTGCGCCAGCTGCGGTAGATCTCGTGCACGCCGTCCTGGTCGAAGAACGGCAGGACATCGTCGGCGCTGCCCAGCAGCTTCACCTGGTCGTGCGCTCCGAGGTCCGGCAGGCCCTCCGCCTTGACGAGGCCGTGGGCGACGTCGACGCGGAAGCCGTCGACACCCATGTCGAGCCAGAAGCGCAGGATGGAACGGAACTCGTCGGAGACGGCCGGGTGTTCCCAGTTGAAGTCGGGCTGCTCGGGCGCGAAGAGGTGCAGGTACCAGTCGCCGGGGGTGCCGTCCGCGTCGGTGGTCCGCGTCCAGGCGGGGCCGCCGAAGACGGACTCCCAGTCGTTGGGCGGGAGTTCGCCGTCGGCGCCCTTGCCAGGGCGGAAGTGGTAGCGGTCGCGCAGGGCTGATCCGGGGCCGTCGGCGAGGGCCCGCTTGAACCATTCGTGCTGGTCGGACGAGTGGTTGGGCACCAGGTCGACGATGATGCGCAGGCCCAGGTCGTGGGCCTCGCGGATCAGTGCGTCGGCGTCGAGGAGTGTGCCGAACATCGGGTCGATCGCCCGGTAGTCGGCGACGTCGTAGCCCGCGTCGGCCTGCGGAGAGGCGTAGAACGGGCTGAGCCAGACGGCGTCCACACCGAGGTCCCTGAGGTACGGGAGGCGCGCGGTGATTCCCGCGAGGTCCCCCATGCCGTCGCCGTCGCCGTCGGCAAAGCTCCGTGGGTACACCTGGTAGATCACCGCGTCCTGCCACCAGCCGGTGGGCTGGCCCGGGGCGTCGTCGGACGGGCCGGTGGAGGGGGCAGCAAGGTGCTGGGTCATGTCGTCCCTGTGGTGTCTGGGTGGGGAGCGGCGCCGGGACCGGGTCGGGGATCCGGCGCCGCCCTGACGGGTGCGGTCGTACGGTCGTGCGGGACTGCGTCAGACGCTGTCGAGCGGCCTCTCAGCCCTTGACGGCTCCGGCGGACATGCCGGTCACCAGGTGCTTCTGTGCGAAGAGGAAGACCAGCGCGGCCGGGATCGCGATGAGCACGGACGCCGCGGTCATCGGGCCCCACTGGGCGCCGTACTGGTTGACGAACTTCTGCAGTCCGCCGGCGAGCGTGAGGTTCTCGTCGCCGACCATGAAGGCGGAGGCGTAGGCCACTTCGCCCCAGGCGGTGATGAAGGAGTAGAAGGCGGTGACGGCGAGTCCGGGCTTGGCGAGCGGCAGGATGAGCCGCCAGAACGTACCGAACGGCGTGAGTCCGTCGACCTGGCCCGACTCGTCGATCTCGCGCGGGATCGTGTCGAAGAAGCCCTTCATCATCCAGGCGCAGAAGGGCACCGAGATGGTGAGGTAGGTGATCACGAGTCCGGCCGGCTGGTTGAGCAGGCCCAGCGTCGACATGATGTTGTAGATCGGCACGATGAGGACGGCGACCGGGAACATCTGGGTGACGAGCAGGGTCCACATCAGGCCGCGCTTGCCGGGGAAGCGGAAGCGGCTGACGGCGTAGCCGGTGGTGGCGGAGACGAACACACCGATGACGGTGGAGAGTCCCGCGACGATCACGGAGTTGCCGAACCAGCTCAGGAACTCGGTGTCCTTGATCAGGTTCGTGTAGTTCTCGATCGTCGTCTCTTTGAGGAAACTCGTGGTCGAGGCGTACTTCGCGGGCTTCAGCGAGGTCAGCAGGACCCACAGCACCGGGAAGACCGCGATCACCGACGTGATGATCAGGGTGAGGTGCAGGGCCAGGGAGGCGGCCGGCGAGCGTTCGCCGCGCCGACGGGGCTTACGGGCGTCGTGCCGGGCGGGGGTTGCCGTAGCGGTGGTCACCAGTTGTCTCCCTGCGTGCGGAGCACTCGCCGGTACACCATGGCGAAGAGCATCAGGAGTATGAGGATCAGCACGCCCCAGGTGGAGGACTGCGCGAAGTCGCGCGGGCTGATCTCGAAGGAGAATTTGTACGCCTGGGTCACCAGGATCTGGGTGGCCTCACCGGGTCCGCCGCGGGTCAGCAGGAAGATCACCGGGAACATGTTGAAGGTCCAGATGGTGGAGAGCAGGACCACCGTGGTGGACACCGGGCGCAGTCCGGGAAGCGTGACGTGACGGAAGCGCTGCCAGGCGGTGGCACCGTCCATCTCGGCGGCCTCGTACTGCTCCGAGGGGATCGACTGCAGTCCGCCGAGCAGGGCGACCATCATGAACGGCACGCCGAGCCAGACGTTGACGGCGATGACGGAGAACTTCGCCCAGGCGGGGTCGTTCAGCCAGGGTACGGCGTCGATGCCGGCGCCGCCGAGGATCTTGTTGAGCAGGCCGTTGTTCTCGTTGTAGAGGAAGCGCCAGGCGAAGACCGAGACGAAGCCGGGGATCGCCCAGGGCAGGATCAGCGCCATGCGGTAGGCGGAGCGGCCGACGATCCTGCGGTTGAGGATGTTGGCCAGCGCCATGCCCAGGCAGAAGGTGATGGCCACACAGGAGACCGTCCACACCAGCGTCCAGCCCAGCGTGCCGAGGAACTGGTTGCCGCTCAGGGCGTCGGCGTAGTTGTCCAGGCCCACGAACTCGTACGTGGCGGGCATGTCGTTGACGCCGATGGACCGGGCGACGTTGCGCTCGTTGGCGTCCGTCAGCGACAGCCAGATACCGCGGACGAGCGGATAGCCGATGATCACGCCGATCACGATGACGACCGGGGCGACCATGGCCCAGGCGTACCAGTGGACCGAGAGGGCGCGCCTGAGCCTGCTCGGCGGCGGGGGGTTGCCAGTACCGCGGCTCCGGCCGCGAGCGACGTCGTCGCCCGCGGCCTTCGCCACCGACTGGCTGGTGTGGACAGCCATCAGTCGGCCTGCCTTCCTGGTTACTTCCAGCCCTTGAGGAGCTTGCGGTAGGAGTCGCCGGTCGCCTCGGCGGCCTTCTCGGGAGTGGTCTGGCCGGTGAGGACCTTGGTGTACTCGACGTTCAGCGGGGCGAAGAGGCTGCCGGTCTCGGGGATCCAGGGGCGCTCGACCGCGGTCTCGACGACCGGCTTGAAGAACTGGACGATCTCGCTGTCCGAGGCTTCCTTCTTGGCGTACGCGGAGGTGCGGGTCGGCAGCAGGTTCAGCTCACCGGCGGTCTTCGCCTGGGTCTCGACCGAGGTCATGTAGTCGACGAAGGCGTAGGAGGCGTCAAGGTTCTTGGAGCCCGCGTAGACGGCGAGGTTGTGGCCGCCCTGCGGGGCGCCCTGCCCGGCGGAGCCGGCCGGGACCGGGGAGATGCCGAGGTTCGACTTGTCGTCGGCGAACTCCTTGCCGGTGAGCGTCTCGCCCACCGCCCAGGGGCCGTTGACCATCATCGCGACGTCGCCGTTCTTGAACGCCGACATCATGTTCTCCCAGCCGTCCGTGGCGTCCGTCTTGGCCGTCCCGGAGTCGACGAGGTCCTTCACGACGCCGAACGCCTTGACTCCCGCGGCGTTGTCCACGGTGACGGTCTTCGACTCGGGGTCGACCAGGTCGCCGCCCTCGCCGTAGAGGAAGGAGAGGAAGTAGTAGGAGTCGTCGCCGCGCAGGTAGAGACCGGTCTTGCCGGTCTTCTCCTTGATCTTCTTGGCGGCGCTCTTGAGATCGGCGATCTTCGCGGGCGGCTCGACGCCGGCCTCCTTGAAGATCTTCTTGTTGTAGAAGATGCCCATGGAGTCGATGACCTGCGGGACGGCGAACGTCTTGCCGTCGTACTCGGTCGACGCGGCGGCCTGCTTGAGGAAGTCGCCCTTGTCCTTCAGCGCCGGGGTGCCGTCCAGCGGGGCGAGGTAGCCGAGGTCCGCGAACTCGGGGGTCCAGGCCACCTCGGAGCGGATGACGTCGGGGGCGCCGGAGCCGGCCTGGGCCGCGTTCTTGAACTTGTTCTGCGCGTCACCGAAGGGGACGCTGACGTACTTGACGTCAACCTTCGGGTGCTCCTTCTCGAAGCCTTCGGCGATCTTCTTGAAGACCTTGTCCTCGCTGCCGACGTTCGAGGTGTCCCACCACGTCACCGTGCCGGAGAGCTCGCCAGAGCTCTTGCCGCCGCCGGACTCGTCGTCGCTTCCGCAAGCGGTCGCCGCGAGCGCCAGGGTCGCGACCAGGGCGGTGGCCGTTATGCCACGTCGCATCTGAACTCCTTCAACTGCCGTACCGCTCCGTCGCGGCGCCGGGTCGACGTGAACGTAACAAGGATGCAAGATGACCGAAAGAGCTTGCGGAAGATTTCTGCAAGCGCTGCTGATCGTTACATTCGCGTGTCCTCAAGGTTGCCGTCAAGCCTCTTGACGGCAGTCCGTTCGCCCTGCTCGCGCCCGGCCATGCCCCTTCTCTCAGCGGTACGACGATCCGACCGGAGGGAACGGAGAGAGCCCGCAAGTCCTTGCAAGATGTTTCCGAACAGGGCCGGTCGGCCGGTGACCGGGGCGGACTGCCCGAATCCCGTGCATGGTGGGCAATCCGACACGCGCCCGGTACAGTCCATTGCCATGACCGCACGGCTTGCCGATATCGCAACTCAGGCGGGGGTCAGCGAAGCGACGGTCAGCCGCGTACTGAACGGCAAGCCCGGTGTTGCAGCGGCCACCCGCGAATCCGTCCTCGCGGCGCTCGACGTCCTCGGGTACGAACGCCCCGTCCGGCTGCGCCGGCGCAGCGCGGGCCTCGTCGGCCTGATCACGCCCGAGCTGGAGAACCCGATCTTCCCCGCGCTCGCCCAGGTCATCGGGCAGGCGCTCACCAGGCAGGGCTACACGCCGGTGCTGGCGACGCAGACACCGGGCGGCTCCACCGAGGACGAGCTCACCGAGATGCTCGTCGACCGCGGGGTCGCGGGCATCATCTTCGTCTCCGGACTGCACGCCGACACCTCCGCCGACATGCAGCGCTACGAACAACTGCGCGCCCAGGGCGTCCCCTTCGTCCTGGTCAACGGCTTCTCCCCCAAGGTGCAGGCCCCGTTCATCTCCCCCGACGACCGGGCGGCGATGCGGCTCGCGGTGACGCACCTGGTGGCGCTCGGCCATCAGCGCATCGGCCTGGCGGTCGGGCCCAAGCGCTTCGTCCCTGTGCTCCGCAAGATCGAGGGGTTCCACTCCACGATGCGGGAGCAACTGGACCTCACGGCCGATTGCGTGGAGGAGCTGATCCAGCACTCCCTGTACACGCTGGAGGGCGGCCAGGCGGCCGCGTCGGCGCTGATGGAACGCGGTTGCACCGCGGTGGTGTGCGCGAGCGACATGATGGCGCTCGGCGCGATCAGGGCCGCCCGCCGGATGTCGAAGAACGTCCCGCGTGACCTCTCCGTGGTCGGTTACGACGACTCGCCCCTCATAGCGTTCACCGACCCGCCGCTGACGACGATCCGGCAGCCGGTGACGGCGATGGGCCAGGCCGCCGTACGCACTCTGCTGGAGGAGATCGGCGGCACACCCGCGCCGCACAGCGAGTTCGTGTTCATGCCCGAACTGGTCGTACGCGGCTCGACAGCCGCGGGTCCCGGCCTCTCATCGGCGGCCCGCGCCCGCCGCTGACCTACTGAATGTGCGCCCCGCACCCGACCGGAGGATCATCGGGCCAAGGGGTACGTATCTGGGAGACTTGTGCCTATGGGTGATACGCACGTGACCACAGAGGAAGACCGCTCGGCGGCCTCCCCGTCACCCGTCGCCGACAGCACGCCCGTGTCCGGTTCGACACGAGCGAGCGCTGTGTCACGCATGCGCCGCACCCGGTTCTCCCTCAGCGCGCTGCGCTCCCCGCGCCGCCCACGGCTCTGGTTCGAAATCCTGCTGATCGGGCTCAGTTACTGGCTCTACTCCCTGGTGCGCAACGCCGTCCCCGAGCAGAAGGCCGCGGCCCTGCGGAACGCCGACTGGATCTGGTCCATCGAGCACTCCATCGGGCTCGCCTTCGAGGAGACGGTCAACGGGGCGGTCAACTCGGTGACATGGCTGATCGTCTCGATGAACTACTACTACGCGACGCTGCACTTCATCGTGACCATCAGTGTGCTCATCTGGCTGTTCCGCCGCCATCCGGGCCGCTATGCGGCGGCCCGTCTGATCCTTTTCGCCACCACGGCGGTGGCCCTCCTCGGCTACTACCTCTTCCCGCTGGCACCGCCCCGCCTGATGACCGGCGGCGGCTTCATCGACACGGTGGTGCGGCACCAGACGTGGGGCTCGATGGCCTCGGGCAACTTCAAGCACATGTCGAACCAGTACGCGGCGATGCCGTCCATGCACATCGGCTGGTCCCTGTGGTGCGGTCTGACCATCTGCGCGCTGGCGACAGCCCCCTGGGCACGCATCCTGGGCGCGCTGTACCCGGTGGCCACGCTGATCGTGATCGTGTCGACGGCGAACCACTTCTGGCTGGACGCGGTGGGCGGAATGGCCTGCCTGGCCTTCGGTATCGCCCTTTCCTACGGCTGGTACGGGACACTGCCGCACCGCCTGCCGAAACGCGTCCAGCGCCCCGAAGCGGCCCGCACGGCCCGTCTGCGCGCCCTGCGGAGACCTTCCGCTCGGGAAGCAGGGGGAGCGCGGGCAGTCCGGGACTCCCGCGAACCGGACCCCGCCGACAGCTGAGCTCCGGAACTCACCGGGCACCGGAGCTCACCCGGCGGGCCTCACCCGGACCTCACCCTGCGGCGCCGTAGAACCACTCGTCCACGACCGCCCTGGCCCGCCGGGTGGTCCTCCGGTAGTCCTCCAGCATGTCCCCCACGTGCCCCGGCTCGTAGCCCAGGTAGCGCCCCACCGCTGTCAGCTCCCGCGGGTTCGAGGGGAACGTGTCGCCCGGCCGCCCCCGTACCAGCATCACCGCGTTGCGCACCCGCGAGGCCAGCACCCACGCCTCGTCCAGCATCTGCGCCTCCTCCGCGGGGATCAGCCCCGCCGCGCACGCCGCCGCCAGCGCCTCACGCGTGTGCGGGGTCCGCAGTCCGGGCTCCTCCCAGGCGTGCTGCATCTGCATCAGCTGGACCGTCCACTCGACGTCGCTCAGCCCGCCGCGGCCCAGCTTGGCGTGCAGCGTCGGATCGGACCCGCGCGGCATGCGCTCGGACTCCATCCGCGCCTTCAGGCGCCGGATCTCCCGCACCGCGTCGTCCCCAAGGCCTTCCACCGGGTAGCGCAGCGGGTCGATGAGCTCGACGAAGGCACGGCCCAGGTCCTCGTCCCCGGCCACCGGATCGGCGCGCAGCAGCGCCTGGCTCTCCCAGACAAGACCCCAGCGCCGGTAGTAGGCCGCGTACGACTTCAGGGTGCGCACCAGGGGGCCGGTCCTGCCCTCCGGCCGCAGGTCCGCGTCGATGAGCAGCGGCGGGTCGGCGGTAGGCAGCTCCAGCAGCCTGCGCATCTCCGTGACGACGGTGTTCGCGGCCCTGGCCGCCTCCTCGTCGCTGACCCCTTCCCTGGGTTCGTGCACGAACAGGACGTCCGCGTCGGAGCCGTAACCCAGCTCGTGCCCGCCGAAGCGTCCCATGCCGATGACGGCGAACCTGGTCGGCAGGGTGTTGCCCCACCGTTCGCGGACGGCGGCGCGCAGCGCCCCCGAGAGCGTGGCGGCGTTGAGGTCGCTGACCGCGGAGCCGACCCGGTCGACGAGGGCGCCGTGGTCGGCTTCGGCCGGGTTGTCCTCGGTGCCGTACGAGCCGATGATGTCGGCCGCCGTCGTACGGAACAGCTCCCGCCGCCGCACCCCGCGCGCCACCGCGACGGCCGCTTCGGCCGCGGGGGCCCGGCCGACCGCGGCCAGTACCTCCTGTTCCAGGTGACTACGGCTGCGCGGCTTCAGCCCCTGCGGGTCGCCGAGGATGGCGACGGCCTCAGGGGCGCGCATCAGCAGGTCGGGGGCGAGGCGGCCTGCGGACAGGACCCGGGCGAGATTCTCGGCGGCGGCGCCCTCGTCGCGCAGCAGCCGCAGATACCAGGGGGTCTTGCCCAGGGCGTCGGAGACCTGGCGGAAGCCGAGGAGCCCGGCGTCCGGGTCGGCCGAGTCCGCGAACCAGCCGAGCAGCACCGGCAGCAGCGTGCGCTGGATCGCGGCCTTGCGGGAGACCCCCGAGGACAGCGCCTCCAGGTGCCGCAGCGCTGCGGCGGGGTCCGCGTAACCGAGGGCTTCGAGACGGACCACGGCGGCCTTCGCGCTGAGCCTGCTCTCGCCGGGCGCCAGCTGGGCGACGGCGTCCAGGAGCGGCCGGTAGAAGAGCTTCTCGTGCAGCCGGCGTACGACGGACGCGTGGCGCCGCCACGCCCTGTTCAGATCGGCGACCGGGTCCGTGCGCAGCCCGAGGGAGCGCCCCAGCCTGCGCAGGTCCGCCTCGTCCTCGGGGACCAGGTGGGTGCGGCGCAGCCGGTAGAGCTGGATGCGGTGCTCCATGGCGCGCAGGAAGCGGTACGCCTCGTCCAGCTGGGCGGTGTCCGCCCGCCCGACGTAACCGCCGTCGGCGAGCGCCCGCAGGGCATCGAGGGTGGAGCCCGAGTGCAGGGTGGTGTCGCTGCGGCCGTGCACGAGCTGGAGCAGCTGGACGGCGAATTCGACGTCCCTGAGCCCGCCGGGGCCGAGTTTCAGCTCACGGTCGACCCGGTCGATGGGGATGTTGTCGACGACGCGGCGGCGCATCTTCTGTACGTCGCCGACGAAGTTCTCCCGGTCGGCGGCCTGCCACACCAGCGGGGACACGGCCTCGACGTAGGCGGCCCCGAGCCCGGGGTCCCCGGCGACCGGCCGCGCCTTCAGCAGCGCCTGGAACTCCCAGGTCTTGGCCCAGCGCTGGTAGTACGCCAGGTGCGAGGACAGGGTCCGCACCAGCGGCCCGTTGCGGCCCTCGGGGCGGAGGTTGGCGTCGACGGGCCAGATGGTGCCCTCGACGGTGGTGTCGGAGCAGATCCGCATCAGGTGGGCGGCGAGCCGGGTGGCGGCCTGCATGGCGCTGTTCTCGTCCGCACCGTCGACGGGCTCGCCGACGAAGATCACGTCCACGTCGGACACGTAGTTCAGCTCGTGTCCGCCGCACTTGCCCATCGCGATGACTGCGAGCCTGCACTGCGCGGCGTCGTCGGGCGCGGCGGAGCGGGCGATGGCGAGCGCCGACCGCAGGGTCGCCGTCGCCAGGTCGGCGAGCTCGGCGGCGACCTGGGCGACATCCGTCGTTCCGCACACGTCGCGGGCCGCGACGGACAGGAGGGACCTGCGGTAGGCGGCCCGCAGCGAGTCCGGATCGACGGCGTCGGCGAGCATCAGCTCGAACTCGGGGACCCCGGGGTGCAGGTCGGTGGCCTCGTAGGTGACCAGCACCTGCCAGTCGCGTGGGTGCCGCGCCAGATGGTCCCCGAGCGCCTCGGAGGCGCCGAGGGCGCCGAGGAGCCGGTCCCGCAGCGGCTTGGCCGTGATGAGCGTGTCCAGCAGGATCTGCCGCTCGTCGGCCTCCTCGGCCTCGACGAGCCGCACGAGGCCGTGCAGGGCGAGATCGGGGTCGGCGGTGGCCCCGAGCGCCTCGAAGAGGACGGGATCGGCCCGTACGGAGGAGAGCTCCGGCAGGTCGAGGAGACGCTCGGCGGCGGAGGGGTCGGTGAAACCGTGCCGCAGCAGTCGGGTGAACGTACTGCTCCTGCGTCCCGGCACCGTCGTCATCCTGTGTCTCCTGCCCGCCGATCCCACATGTCCGCCCTTCGAGCCTAGCCCTGCTCCGATGAATCCGGAGCGGGGGCGGAGTCCGTACTTCACGAGGACGATCGAGGAACGACCGCCCGCACCGCACTGCCACCCCTGGAGGCCGGAAATGCCCGACAGCGACACCACCACCGACGCCGCCGCCGTTCCTGAGACCCTGCTGGACCCGCACTACAGCGGCGAGGACGCCACCGCCCGTCCGTGGGCGGACGCGGTCGAGCTGCTGGAGCGGGCGGAGCTGTACTGGCTGTCCACGGTCCGCCCCGAAGGCCGCCCGCACGTCACCCCGCTGATCGGCCTCTGGTCGCACGGCGCGCTGCACTTCTGCACCGGGCCGTCGGAGCGCAAGGCGCGCAATCTGGCGGCCAACCCGGAGGTCGTCCTGACCACCGGAGCCAACACGCTCGACCAGGGCTTCGACGTGGTGGTCGAGGGCCGGGCCGCCCGGGTGACGGACGAGCGGCGGCTGATCACCCTCGCCGAGGCGTGGGAGGCGAAGTACGGCGCGGAGTGGCACTTCGGCGTCACGGACGGGATGTTCTCCAACGGCGCGGGCGGCCGGGCCGAGGTCTTCGCGGTGACCCCCCGCACGGCGTTCGGCTTCGCCAAGGGCACCCCGTACGGCCAGACACGGTGGCGCTTCACCTGAGCCGGCCACGGCCCGCCTCCCCCGGTCACCCGGGGTCTGGCCGGCCACCCGCCTCTCTCCCCCGGTCACCGGGGTCTGGTGCCGATGACGACGGTGGCGTACAGCTCGTCGGAGACCGCGACGCGCGCGGTGAGCCCGCTGCTCCCCACCGTCTCCTCGGCGCGCGCCGCCTGCCGCTCGCTGGTCTCCACGAGCAGGCTGCCGCCCGGGGCCAGCCAGCCGGTCGCCTCCGCGACGACACGCCGCATCACGTCGAGTCCGTCGCCCCCTCCGTCGAGCGCGACGCGCGGCTCGTGGATCCGCGCCTCGGCGGGCAGCAGCTCGACGTCCTCGGTCGGTACGTACGGCACGTTGGCGAGCAGGACGTCGACCCTGCCTCGAAGCGAGCGGGGCAGGGGGGCGAAGAGGTCGCCCTCGTAGACCGTTCCTCGTCCGCCCACGTTGCGCCGGGCCCAGCGCACGGCGGCGGGTTCGACGTCGGCGGCGTGCAGTTCGACCTCGCCCAGCCACTCGGCGAGCGCTCTGCCGAGCGCCCCCGTACCGCAGCAGAGGTCCACGACGACCGCCCGCTCGGGTGCGAGCGCCGCGGCCTGCCGGACGAGGAACTCCGTACGCCGCCGGGGCACGAAGACCCCAGGCCCCACCTCGATCCGCAGCCCGCAGAACTCGGCCCAGCCGAGCACGTGTTCAAGCGGCAGACCGGCTACGCGGCGCTCCAGCATGGCGGCGAGCCCGGCGGGGCCGGCCGCCGTGGAGAGGAGGAGTTCCGCCTCGTCCTCGGCGAAGACACAGCCGGCGGCGCGGAGGCGGGTGACGAGGGTGGAGAAGGTGAGCGGAGGGGCGAATTCCTGCATGGTGCGGAGCCTTTCGGAATGACCGATGGGCGCTCCGCGAGTCGTTCAGGCCCGGTCGGCCACACGACGGCGAGGAGTGAGCGCCCAGCCTGCTGAAGCGGTAATGGGTCTCACCTCCTGGGTCGGTCCCGGTCTCGGGACGGGTCACACTACCGGACCCCGGCCGCGCGCCTCACCGCCCGCGCCTCCCGGTGTTCTGTGGGCACCGGGCGTGCGCCCGTAGGCCCGGCGGAACACATCGATGAAGGCGCTGGCGGACGACCAGCCGCAGGTGTGCGCCACGGTGGTGACGGGACTTCCCTCCGCCAGCAGCACCAGGGCCCTGTAGAGGCGGAGCTGGGTGCGCCACTGGGGGAAGGTCATGCCGAGGTCGCTCCTGAACAGCCGCGACAGGGTACGGGCGCTCGCACCGGTCTCCCTGCCCAGCGCGGCCAGTGTGCGCGGGTCGCCCGGGTCGGCGTGCAGGATCGCGCAGACGGCCCGCAGCGCGGGGGCGGAGGGGGCGGGCAGATGCACGGGCGTCTGGGGCGAGGCGCTCAACTGGTCCAGGAGCACCGCCCGTAGCCGGCCGCGGGACGGACTCTCGTCGCCGGGGGCACGGGTGTAGGCGAGGATCAGTTCGCGCAACAGGGGGCCGACGGTCAGCACCGCAGGTTCGTCCAGGCCGAGCGGGTTGTCCCGCGCGGGGAGCCCGACCAGGTGGAGTTCGAGTGCGCCGTGGGCCTGATGGGCGTGAACGGTACCGGCGGGCACCCAGACGGCACGGTTGGCGGGCGCGACCCAGGTCCCGGCTCCGGTGGTGACGGCCAGCACTCCGCGGGCCGCGTAGACGATCTGGTGGTCGTCGTGACGGTGGGCGTCGATGGCAGCCCCGGGCGCGACCCGCTGACTGCGGGTGGGGGCGGTCGGCTCGTGGCGAATGTCCGGCATCATTCGGCAGATTATCGGAAGTGCGACAGGAGGCCCTCCGGCGACGATGGCGGCGTGCCAGCGAACAGAACGATCCTCCTGCTGTCGGTCGGGCACGGCTGCGTGGACGTCTACCAGGGCTCCGTGGCCGCGCTCATCCCCTTCTTCATCGCCGAGCGGTCCTACACCTACGCGGTGGCCTCCGGCATCGTGCTCGCCGCTTCGCTGCTGTCCTCGGTCGCCCAGCCGCTGTTCGGGGTGCTCACCGACCGGTGGGCGATGCCCTGGCTGATGCCGGCGAGCACACTCCTGGGCGGCCTGGGGGTCGCACTGAGCGGCCTCAGCGGCTCGTACGCCCTGACCCTGGTGTTCGTCGCGGTGTCCGGCATCGGCATCGCCGCGTACCACCCGGAGTCGGCGCGCGTCGCACGGATCGCCTCCCGGGGCAGCCACACCGCGATGGGCTGGTTCTCCCTCGGCGGCAACATCGGCTTCGCCGCCGCCCCGCTCATGGTCACCGCCGCGATCGCCACCGGGGGCCTGCGGTACACCCCCCTGCTGATCCTGCCGGCCCTGGTGGGCAGCGTCCTGTGCCTGCCCGTACTGCGCGCCCTGACGCGGGCCGACGCGGCGGCGGGGAAGGGGACTTCGGCGCCGAAGGCGAGACGAGAGCACGACGACACGGCGTCGTTCGTCAGACTGTCCCTCGCGGTGGCCTGCCGGTCCGTCGCGTTCATGGGGCTGAGCACGTTCATCGCGCTCTACGCCAGGCAGCGCACGGGCGGCGGCACGACGGCCGGCACGGCGGCCCTGTCCGTGCTCTACCTCGGCGGCGCGGTGGGCACCGTGCTCGGCGGCAGGCTCGCCACCCGGTTCGACCGGGTCGCCGTCGTCCGCGGCGCGTACCTGGCCGGCATCGCCGCCGTCGCCGGCACCGTCCTCGTCCCGGGCCCGCCCCTCTACTTCTTCACGGCCCTGGCCTCAGCGGCTCTCTACATCCCCTTCTCGCTCCAGGTGACACTCGGCCAGGACTACCTGCCGTCGCGGGTGGGCACGGCGAGCGGGATCACGCTCGGCCTGGCCGTCAGCGTGGGCGGCGTCGCGGGCCCCCTGATCGGCGCCCTTGCCGACGCCACGTCCCTGCGAACGGCCCTGACCCCGCTGATCCTCATGCCGGGCCTCGCCTACCTGATGGCGCGCACCCTGAACGAGCCGTCCACCCACCTGTCGGTGACGGCGGAGCCGGTGCGGGCCCCCCTGACGTGACGGGGGGAGCTTACGGACGAGAAGGTGCCCGATATGCCGGTGTCTCGCGACCTCAACTTCCCTGTGGCCAGCGGGGTGGCTCCTCGACGCGGGCCTCGGTCCAGGCGCGGGCGAGGATCTCGTCCACGGTCTCGGCCGGGGTCTGGGACGAGGTGTCGATCCAGAGGCCCAGGCGTGCGGTCTCCTCGCGAAGGACCTGGTCGAGCATGTGGACGGTCAGGGTGTCGTAGGCGTTCTTGGTTCTGGCGGCCTCGCGGGCCAGGACCGTGCCCGGGTCCGGCGCGAGGACGACGACCAGCAGGGGTCTGCTGCGGATCTGCGCGACGGTCCAGGCGAGGTGCTCGCCGAGGATGACGTCCTGGGCGACCACGGTGAAGCCGGCCTCGAAGTAGCTGTCGCCGACCTGCGCGGTCAGCTGGTGCCGAAGTCGCAGCTGGCGGACGGCCTCTTCACCGGCGGTGGCCGTCATGTCGGCCCGGCCGTTGACCACCATGCGGCGGAACCGGTCGCCGCGTACGTGCACGGAGTGCGGCAGCCGCTCGGCCAGCGCCTGCGCGACCGTCGACTTTCCAGCTGCCTGGATACCGGTGACGAGGACGATCGCCCGCTCCGCCTGCGGGAATCCGGGTGCGCCGGGTTCGTCCGTGCTCGGCGACGCCTTCGGAGTGCTGGTCATCGTGGCCCTTCAGGACAGGGGGTGTACGAGGCCCCGGTACGGTACCGGCTGCCGGCCGATCCGGCCCGACCCGGCGGAAGGCCCCCTATGCGACCGTGAGCACGATCTTGCCCCGGATGTGCCCCCGGGCGGCGCGCTCGTGTGCTGCCCGGGCATCCGCCAGCGCGAAGGTGCTGTCGATCGCGACGCGAACCGTCCCCGCGTCGAGCAGGCGTCCCAGTTCGGCGAGTTGCGCGCCGTTGGAGCGAACCTGGGTACTGGAGACCGTGACGCCCAGCTTCGCGATCTCCTCCTCGTCGAAGTCCCCGGGGAATACGGGGAACTGGGCTCCCCCGCGCTTGAGTGTGTGCAGGAGACGCCTGCTGTCCGGGCCGCCGACGGTGTCGAGGACGAGGTCGACGTCGTGGACGAGGTCCTCGGGACGGCTCCGGGTGTAGTCGATGAACCGATCGGCGCCGAGGTCACGCAGGAACGATTCGTGCCCACCCGATGCCACCGCGACGGCACGAGCGCCCTTCCACTTCGCCAGTTGCAGCGCGAGGTGCCCCACGCCGCCCGCGGCGCCGTTGACGAGCACCGTGGCGTCGGCGTCCAGAGCCGTCGGGCGATGCCGTGCCTCCTGGAAGGGCGAGGGGTGATCGTGGCCGGTCTCGATCAGGAACTGCCAGGCGGTGAGCCCGGCCATGGGCGCCCCCGCGGCGTGCACATGGTCGATGCCCGCCGGCTTGCGGGCGAGGTCCGACGCGGGCGCCGCCACGTACTCGGCGTATGCGCGTCCACGGAAGCTCGGGAAGCGCAGCATCCCGAAGACCTCGTCACCCACGGCGAAGTCGTCCACCCCCGGTGCGACGGCTTCGACGACACCCGAGACGTCCGTGCCCGGAACGACCGGCAGGCTGACCGTCGACTCCGGGTCCCCGGGCATGGTGGTCATCCCGCCGCGCAGGTACCAGTCCGGAGGATTGACACCGACCGCGTGAACGCGGACGAGCACATCCCCCGGGCCGAGCTCGGGAATCGGCACCTCGTCGTACCGCAGGACCTCGGGACCACCGTGCTCGTGGAGCCGGGCTGCCCTCATCGTGTCTGTCGGCATCGTTCTTCTCCTGCTCGTGGTACGGGATAGAGTTATGCGGATCGGTGATCCAGATAAGCGGATCACTGGTACGAATATATGGACCACTGATCCGAATAGTCAAGAGGGGCCCCGCGAGGGGCCAAGAGGGGCAGGGGCGGATGCGGGCCGACGCGAGGAAGAACCGCGACCATCTGCTCGCGGTGGCGGGCACCGCCATCACCGAGCAAGGCGTCGATGTGTCCCTGCGCGACATCGCGCGCAGGGCCGATGTCGGGCTTGCGACGCTGCTGCGTCACTTCCCGACCCGGGAGGCGCTGCTCGAAGCGCTGCTCCGCACGAGCTTCGACAGACTGACGGGGCAGGCGGCCGAGTTCGAGACATCGAGCTCGCCCGAGGACGCTCTCGTCTCATGGCTGCGCGGCTGCGTCGCGTGGACCACCGAGTACCGCGGCGTGACCACGCTGATGGCGGCCGCCATCGAGGACGCCGAATCCGCGCTCCACGCTTCGTGTGTCACCCTGCGCGCGGCCGGCGCGCGACTCCTCACCCGTGCCCAGGCCGCCGGTGTGGCGCGGAGCGACATCGATGGCACCGACCTGTTCGCACTGGTGGCCATGCTGGCCTGGCTCGGCGATCAGCCCTCGCTCACGTCACGCGCCGATCACCTCTTCGACGTGGTCGCGAGCGCCGTCCTGACGAGCGCGGGGAGCAGCGTCGACGGGTGACCGCGCCACCCCGCGCCGTACAGGCCGCTCACCACGTCAGCCTCTGCGCTCCGCAGCTCGGCGAGGTAGTCGGCGATCGCGTCGCGGTTGCGGTCAGGACCCCGATGCGCGCGGTCATTCTTTCCTGCTCGCGTTCGAGCGTCGTCAGCGTCTCGGGCGTGACGCCGTCGACCTCATCTTCGACGAACAGTCCGACGGTGTGGACCTCGTCAACGGACTGCACCTCAGGTCGGGCATCGGATACGCACTGCCAGACCGGCGCACCCTGTCCTGGATCCCTGAAGGCCGCATCGCGTTCCGGGGCGGCTGGGGCGGCTCGATGGCGATCATGGACCTCGACCGTCGCATGACCATCAGCTACGTCATGAACAACATGGAGGCCGGCATTCTCGGCTCACAGCGGGCCGCGGCCTGCATCACCGCCGTCTACCGGGCTCTCGGCGGTCGGACGCCGGGGTCCCGCTTCGCTGACGGGAGTGGCTCTCGTCCACGGGAGGCGCGAGACCGGCGAGGAGGATCGTCAGGAACTGGCCGGCCGCGGCCGCGGCGTCCTCCCGGGGATCCCGCGCGGAGACGGCTACGGGCCGGCGGTGCGGACCGCCGGCCCGAAGCCGCTCACCCGGACTTCTGGAGTCACAGCACCGGCAGCAGGTTCTTCAGCTCGAAGGCCGTGACCTCGCTGCGGTACTCCTCCCACTCCTGCTTCTTGTTGCGCAGGAAGAAGTCGAAGACGTGCTCGCCCAGCGTCTCGGCGACCAGTTCGCTCTTCTCCATCAGCGAGATCGCCTCGCCCAGATTCTGCGGCAGCGGCTCGATGCCCATCGCGCGGCGCTCCGAGTCGGAGAGGGCCCAGACGTCGTCGTCGGCGCCCGCCGGGAGTTCGTAGCCCTCCTCGATGCCCTTGAGGCCCGCGGCGAGCAGGACGGCGTACGTCAGGTAGGGGTTGGCGCCGGAGTCGATGGAGCGGACCTCGACGCGGGCCGAGCCGGTCTTGCCGGGCTTGTACATCGGGACGCGGATCAGCGCGGAGCGGTTGTTGTGGCCCCAGCAGATGTACGAGGGGGCCTCGCCGCCGGCGCCCGCGGAGCGGCTGGAGCCGCCCCAGATGCGCTTGTACGAGTTGACCCACTGGTTGGTGACGGCGGAGATCTCCGCGGCGTGCGTGAGCAGGCCCGCGATGAAGGAGCGGCCGACCTTCGACAGCTGGTACTCGGCGCCCGACTCGTAGAAGGCGTTGCGGTCGCCCTCGAAGAGGGAGAGGTGGGTGTGCATGCCGGAACCCGGGTACTCCGAGAACGGCTTCGGCATGAAGGTGGCCTGGACGCCCTGTTCCAGCGCGACCTGCTTCATGACCAGGCGGAAGGTCATGATGTTGTCGGCGGTGGAGAGCGCGTCCGCATACCGCAGGTCGATCTCCTGCTGACCGGGGGCGCCCTCGTGGTGGCTGAACTCGACCGAGATGCCCATCGATTCGAGCATGGTGATCGCCTGACGGCGGAAGTCCATGCCGACGTTCTGCGGGGTGTGGTCGAAGTAGCCGGAGCTGTCGGCCGGGGTGGGGCGGCTGCCGTCCACCGGCTTGTTCTTCAGCAGGAAGAACTCGATCTCCGGGTGGGTGTAGAAGGTGAAGCCCAGGTCTGAGGTCTTCGCGAGGATGCGCTTGAGCACGAAGCGGGGGTCCGCGAAGGACGGTGAGCCGTCCGGCATCAGGATGTCGCAGAACATCCGGGCAGTGCCCGGGGCCTCCGCACGCCAGGGAAGGATCTGGAACGTGCCGGGGTCCGGCTTGGCGATCATGTCCGACTCGTACACACGGGCGAAGCCTTCGATGGCCGAGCCATCGAAGCCGATGCCCTCGTCAAAGGCCTGTTCGAGCTCGGCCGGGGCCACGGCGACGGACTTGAGGTAACCGAGAACATCGGTGAACCACAGCCGTACGAAGCGGATGTCACGCTCCTCAAGCGTCCTGAGGACGAATTCCTGCTGCTTGTCCATAGCCACATCCTTGCAGTTCAGACGGTCCGTGCACCACCGCCCGGGGTAGGGGGGACACCTCAGTATCACGACCCGGGATTTCACCCAGATTACGCACACGGTGTGAGAGAGAGCACCCGGCCACCCACTACGCTCGGCGCCCATGGTGTGCAAGGGCCGCGGCCGCTCGGCCGGGGTCCGCGCGACCTGGTTCTCCCGCTCCGATCCCGTCTCCTCCCACCCCTTGGCAGAAGGACCCGACGACATGAGCTTCGACCGCAGGACCCGCCTGGATCAGATGCGCGGCGCCGACCGCGCGCGTGACCGCCGCAACCGGGTCATCGGCATAGGCCTGAGCGCCGTTGTGGTCGCGGGCCTGCTGGGTTTCGGCTCGTACATGCTCCTGGAGAAGTCCGAGGCGACGGAGTCGAAGGAGCCGAAAGCGCTGACCGAGCAGGACGGCAAGGGGCCCGACGACCGGTCCTCCGGGCCGATCGAGGGCGAGAAGACCTGGGATGCGGCGAAGCTGGGCCGCGACCATGTCACGACCGATGTGAAGTATCCGATGAAGCCGCCCGTCGGCGGGAACCACAATCCGGCCTGGCTGAACTGCGACGGCGTCGTATACGAAAAGGCCGTCCCGAACGTCAACGCCGTGCATGCCCTGGAGCACGGCTCCGTCTGGGTGACGTACAGCGGGAAGGCGTCCGGCTCGGACGTCGACGCGCTCGCGTCCCGCGTCAGGAGCACGCCGTACTCCCTGATGTCCCCGTACGAGGGACAGACGGGGGCGATCATGCTGACCGCCTGGGGCAAGCAGGTCACCGTGGACGGCGCCGACGACCCGCGGGTGGCCCGGTTCTTCGCGAAGTACGTACAGGGCGCGCAGACGCCCGAGCCGGGTGCGCCGTGCACCGGCGGGGTCGACGGGTGAGCCCGGCGTTCACCCGTCGTACGCGATGGGTCGCCGGCTCCGCCGTGGCTGTCGCCCTGCTGTTCGCCGGCGCGGCGACGGTCGCATCGGCGCGGGGCGGTACGGAGACGTCCGGGCCTCCCCGTACGCCCTCGGCGGGGTCCGCGGACGCGGGCTTCGCGCGGGACATGGCCGTCCACCATCAGCAGGCCGTGGAGATGGCGTTCATCGTGCGCGACGGCACGGAGGACGAGGACGTGCGGCGTCTGGCGTACGACATCGCCAACACGCAGGCCGGCCAGCGGGGCATGCTGCTCGGCTGGCTGGATCTGTGGGAGCTGCCGAAGACGGCGCCCGACGGGCAGGGGCCGATGGCCTGGATGGAGGGCGGCGCACACAGCGACCACGGCGGGCACGACATGGCAGGCATGGCAGGCATGGCAGGTACCGAGGGCATGGCAGGTACGGAGGGCATGGATCACGACGGGGCCCTCATGCCGGGCATGGCGACCAGGACCGAGCTCGGCCGGCTCCGTGAGGCCACTGGCGCGAAGGCCGAGATCCTCTTCCTCCAGCTGATGACCGACCACCACAAGGGCGGCGTCGCGATGGCCCGCGGGTGCACCCGGCAGTGCACCGTGCCCGTGGAGAAGCGTCTGGCGCGGGGCATGGTCGAGGCGCAGCAGTCCGAGCTCGACCTGATGGCGGACATGCTCGCGGCCCGTGGGGCGGCACCCCGTCCCTGAGCGCGGGAACCGGCCCGGCGTACGCCCGAACGGGTGACAGCGTTCGCGTGCGCCGGGCGGGGCCGTGACGATGGAAGGGCTCGGGGTCGTACAGCAGTGCCCATCGGCACGCAGGAGGCAACCCATGACCACGGCCAAGGACATCATGCATACCGGGGCGCACTGGATCCCCGCCCACGAGACGCTCGACCGCGCCGCCCAGATGATGCGTGACCACAAGGTGGGGGCGCTGCCCGTCTCCGCCGAGGGTGAGCGGGACCGAATGGTCGGGATCATCACCGACCGCGACATCGTGATCAAGTGCGTGGCGTGGGGGCACGATCCGTCGAAGGTGACGGCGGGCGAACTCTGCGACGGCACACCGCGCTGGATCGAGTCGACGGCGGACGTCGAGGCGGTGCTGCTGGAGATGGAGGGCAACCGGATCCGCCGCCTCCCGGTGATCGAGAACAAGAAGCTGATCGGCATGATCAGCGAGGCCGACCTGGCGCTCCACCTCTCGGACGAGCAGGTCGCCGGCTGGGCGGAGAGGGTCTACGCCCACGGCTGACCCACGCACCGGCCCCCGCCGGTACGTTCCCCCCTCGGGTGTCGGGCCCTCGGGTGTCGGGGCGGCGCGCTTATACCCGCCAGGGGTACGGTGCGCAATATGTCTGAAATGCCCACTCGTCGCGCCATGCTCGGCGCCGGAATCGCCCTCGCGGGAGCAGCAGGAACAGCGGGAGCAGCAGGCCTCGCCTCACGCGCCGCCGCGTCCCCGGCCCACCCCTCGCCCTTGCGCGCCCCCTCCCCCGCGCGCGCCGCGGACCAGTACGTCACGCCCGACGGTCCTGAGGTGCTCGACGCGGAGGCCGAGCGGGGCGCCGGGCCGGTGCGGAAGGTCTCGCTCACCGCCGCCGCCTCCCGCTTCGACCTGGGTGGCGGCCTCTCCGTCCCCACCTGGGCGTACGGGGACCACCTGCCAGGTCAAGCGATCAGGGCCACGGCGGGCGACACCCTGGAACTCGCCCTGGCCAACCATCTGCCGCAGGCCACCACGCTGCACTGGCACGGCCTCGCGCTGCGCAACGACATGGACGGCGCGCCCGGGCTCACCCAGCAGCCGATCGCGGCCGGCGCCGACTTCACCTACCGGTTCGCGGTCACCCACCCCGGGACGTACTGGATCCACCCGCACTCGGGTGTGCAGATCGACCGGGGGCTGTACGCACCCCTGATCGTCGACGACCCGAAGGAGCCGCTCGCCTACGACAAGGAGTGGATCGTCGTCCTCGACGACTGGCTCGACGGGGTGGACGGCTCCACCCCCGACGCGGTCCTCGGCGAACTGTCCAAGGGCCGCGGCAGCGGCCATGACGCGGCCGCCCACAAGGCCCGCCGTCGCGCGGCCGGCGAGGACCCGCCCTCACGACTCCTGGCGGACGCGGACAGCGATCTGCTCGGCGGCCACGCCGGCGATGTCGGCTACCCCCACTACCTGGTCAACGGCCGCAGGGCGGCGGACCCCTCGGTCTTCGAGGCCCGGCCGGGCGACCGTATCCGGCTGCGCGTCATCAACGCCGGCGGGGACACCGCCTTCCGGCTGGCGCTCGGCGGCCACCGGATGACCGTGACGCACACGGACGGCTTCCCCGTACGGCACACCGGGACCGACACCCTGCTGCTGGCGATGGGCGAGCGCTACGACGTGCTGGTCACCGCGGGCGACGGGGTGTTCCCGCTGACCGCTCTCGCCGAGGGCAAGAAGGCGTCGGCGCTGGCCGTGCTGAAGACGGGATCGGGGGCGACCCCGCCCGCCACGGTGCGGCCCAAGGAACTGGACGGCGAGCTGGTCACGGCGGACCGGCTGACCCCGGACGCGTCGGTGGCCCTGGCGGAGCGCGAGCCCGACAGGACCGTGCGCATGACACTCACGGGTTCCATGGACGCGTACGACTGGGCCTTCGACCGCAAGCCCTACGACCCGGCGGTGCGACAGCCCGTCAGGGCCGGGGAGCGGGTGCGGCTGGTCTTCAGCAACCGCACCGCGATGTGGCATCCGATCCATCTGCACGGCCATACGTTCGCACTGGCCGGCTCGGCGCTCGGCGCGCGCAAGGACACCGCCGCCGTCCTGCCCGGTGGCTCGCTCACGGTCGACCTGGACGCGGACAACCCCGGCCTGTGGATGCTGCACTGCCACAACGTCTACCACGCCGAATCGGGAATGATGACGGTCCTCGGCTACCTGCGCTGAGCCGCTCGGCCCGGCCCCGTCCGGGAGCGGTCCGCCGCATCCGGACGGGAACGCCAGGACATCGCGTCAGAAAGACGATTACACTGCCGGGGTGCCTCAACTACGTCTCGCACTCAATCAGATCGACGCGACCGTCGGAGACCTCGCCGGCAACTCCGAGTCGATCGTCCACTGGACCCGGCACGCCGCCGAGCAGGGCGCCCATCTGGTGGCGTTCCCCGAGATGGTGCTGACCGGATATCCCGTCGAGGACCTGGCCCTGCGGCCGTCCTTCGTCGAGGCCTCGCGGACCGCGCTGCACGCGCTCGCCGCCCGCCTGGCCGACGAGGGCTTCGGGGAACTGCCGGTCGTCGTCGGCTATCTCGACCGCTCGGAGCACCCTCCGGCGCGCTACGGCCAGCCCGCGGGCTCCCCGCGCAACGCCGCCGCCGTGCTGCACCGGGGGCGGACCGCGCTGAACTTCGCCAAGCACCACCTGCCCAACTACGGCGTCTTCGACGAGTTCCGGTACTTCGTGCCGGGCGACTCGATGCCCGTCGTGCGGGTGCACGGCATCGATGTGGCACTCGCGATCTGCGAGGACCTCTGGCAGGACGGCGGCCGCGTTCCGGCCGCCCGCGCCGCCGGGGCCGGACTGCTGCTGTCGGTCAACGCCTCCCCGTACGAGCGCGACAAGGACGACACCCGGCTGGAGCTGGTCCGTAAGCGGGCCCAGGAGGCCGGGTGCACGACGGCGTATCTGGCGATGACCGGCGGCCAGGACGAGCTGGTCTTCGACGGGGACTCGATCGTCGTCGACAGGCACGGCGAAGTCATCGCCCGTGCACCGCAGTTCACCGAGGGCAGCGTGATCCTCGACCTGGAGCTGCCGGCCGCCGCCGCCCTTCCGCCGTCGGGGGGCGCGGGCGACGGGCTGCGGATCGACCATGTGGTGCTGAGCGCGGACCCGCTTCCCGCCTACGAGCCGGAGCTGGCCGGCGGATACGCGGAGCGGCTCGACGACGACGAGGAGCTGTACTCGGCGCTGGTCGTGGGCCTGCGCGCGTACGCCTCGAAGAACGGTTTCAGCAGTGTCCTGGTCGGGCTCTCGGGCGGAATCGACTCCGCGCTCGTCGCGGCGATCGCCTGCGACGCGCTGGGCGCCGCGCATGTGTACGGCGTCTCGATGCCGTCGAGGTACTCGTCGGAGCACTCCAAGAGCGACGCGGCCGAGCTGGCCCGGCGTACGGGGCTGAACTTCCGCACCGTACCGATCGAGCCGATGTTCGACGCGTACATGGGGGCGCTGGGGCTCACCGGTCTTGCCGAGGAGAACCTGCAGTCGCGGCTGCGCGGCACGACGCTGATGGCGATCTCCAACCAGGAGGGCCGGATCGTGCTCGCGCCGGGCAACAAGTCCGAGCTGGCGGTGGGCTATTCCACGCTGTACGGCGACTCGGTCGGCGCGTACGGGCCGATCAAGGACGTGTACAAGACGTCGGTCTTCCGCCTGGCGAAGTGGCGCAACCGCGCCGCCGTGGAGCGCGGGCAGACCCCGCCGATCCCGGAGGCGTCCATCACCAAGCCGCCGAGCGCGGAACTGCGTCCTGACCAGGTGGACACGGACTCGCTGCCGGACTACGAGGTGCTGGACCGGATCCTGGAGCTGTACGTCGACCGGGACCAGGGGCGGGACGCGATCGTGGCGGCCGGGTTCGACGAGCCGCTGGTGACCAGGACGCTGCGGATGGTGGACACGGCGGAGTACAAGCGGCGGCAGTACCCGCCGGGCACGAAGATCTCCCCGAAGGGCTTCGGCAAGGACCGCAGGCTGCCGGTCACGAACCGGTGGCGCGAATCGGGCTGACGCACGGGCCTGACACCTGAGGCATCTGCCCGATGCCGCCGCCCCACCTCAGCCGCCAGCATGACCGGAGGCGCGCCCCGGCCGGGGCGCGCGTCACGGCGGGTGCGAGGAGCTGGCAGTGGCGTCGGGCGCGGTGGTACGGGATCGCACAGCCCTGCTCTGTCTCATGGGCCTGCTCGTGTCCGGCTTCGGTACGTCCGCGATGTGGCTGACCGCCGGTGTCTGGGTCAAGTCGCAGACCGGGTCGGACAGTCTGGCCGCCCTGACGGTGTGCGCGATGTGGGCGCCGGTACTCGCGGGACCCGCCCTCGGCACGGTGGCGGACCTGGTGCCGCGCAGGCTTCTGCTGGTCACCGTGAATCTGGTGATGGCGGGGCTGCTGGCCTCGCTGCTCCTCGTCGGCCGGGACAGCCGGATCGGCGCGCTCTTCGCGGTCCTGTTCCTCTACGGCGTGAGCGGCGTGCTCCTGGACGCGGCGGAGGCGGCGCTGGTGGCGGGGGCCGTCGACGCGCGGCTGAGGGGGGACTTCAACGGGCTGCGTACGACGGTGAACGAGGGCATGAAGCTGCTCGCGCCCCTCGCGGGCGCCAGCCTGTTCGCCCGGTACGGCGCCGGCCCCGTGGTCGTGCTGGACGCGGTGACGTTCGCCCTGGCCGCACTGGTCTTCGCACGGCTGAGGGTGCGGGAGCCCACCGGTGCGGCCAGGCGGAAGGCCAGGCGGAAGGCCAGGCGGATTTCGGGGAGGAGGTCGCGGCGGGGCGGTACGGCGGCGGGGATCCGGCTGCTGCGCGGCTCGCCGGTCCTGCGGCCGCTGGTGTACGCGGGTGCGCTGACGATGCTGCTGGCGGGGATCAACGGGGCGGCGGTGTACGCCGTCGTGGAGACGCTCGGCCGCCCACCGGCGTACGCCGGAGTGCTGTACGCCTTCCAGGGCGCGGGCTCCGTGGCGACCGGGCTGCTGGCCGGGCCCCTGCTGCGCCGGATGCCGGAGCGGGCCTTCGCCGGGGCGGGGATCGCCGTGTTCGCGGTGGCGGTGGGCGTGCGGGCGGCGGGCGGTGACGCGGTGGCCTCCGCGGCGAGTGCGGCGATCGGCGCGGGCCTGCCCTGTGTGCTGATCGTCGCGATGACGGCGGTGCAGCGGGAGACGCCGGACGCGGTGCTGGGCCGCACGGCCGCTGCGGCCAACTCCCTGATGATGGTGCCGAACGCGTCGGCCCTGGCGGTTGGCGCGGGGCTGGTCGCCGTGGTCGACGTCCGGCTGCTGCTCGCGCTGACCGCGCTCGCGGGACTGGTCACGGCGGCCCGGCTGCTGGGCCCCGTCCTGCGGAGGCGCCCCACACGCACCCCCACGGGACCGGCCTGATCCGGATGAAAGCCCGGGCCTGATGAAATGCCCGGGCCCGACGAAAGGCCCGGTTCCGGCGAAGGGCCCGGGGCTCAGGAGGAGTGCTCGACCAGCTCGCGCGCGTCGGCGGGGGCGCCGGTCGCCACGACACGCGAGGTGCCCGGGGCCCGGTCCAGCACACCTGCGGTGACGGCGACGGCGAGACCCGCCACGGCCAGCACCGCGCCGACCAGGGCCGGAGAGGTCCAGCCCCAGCCTGCCGCGATGGCGACCCCGCCGAGCCAGGCCCCGCCCGCGTTGGCGAGGTTGAAGGCGGAGTGGTTGGAGGCGGACGCGAGCGTGGGGGCGTCCTTGGCCTTGTTCATCACGAGCATCTGCAGCGGTGTGGTCGTCATGAAGCCGATGCCGCCGAGCAGCACCACCATGACCAGCGCCGCCCACTGCACATGGACGGTGAAGGGGAAGACGACGAGCACGACGGCGAGGGCGCCCAGTGAGCCGTAGAGGGTGGGGCGCAGCGCCCGGTCGGTGAGCGGTCCCGCCGCCAGTGCGCCGAGGGTCATCCCGATGCCGAAGAGCGCGAGGACGAGCGTCACCGAGGACTCGCCGAAGCCCATCGCCTCGGTCGTCATGGACGAGAGGTAGGAGTAGACGGCGAAGACGCCGGCGAAGCCGAGGACGGCAGTGAGCAGGCCGAGCACGACCTGCCGGTTGCCGAGCGCGCTCAGTTCACGGCGTACGCCCTGGTGCGCCTCGACGGGGATCTGCGGGACGAGACGGGCGAGCGCGGCCATGGCGGCGAGGCCGATCACCGCGACCACCATGAACGTGGCGCGCCAGCCGAGGTGTTGTCCCAGCAGGGTGGCCGCCGGTACGCCGACGATGTTGGCCACGGTCAGGCCGAGGAACATCGTGGCGACGGCGCGGGCCTGGCGCCCGTCAGGCACGAGGCGCGCGGCGACGACGGCGCCGACGCCGAAGAAGGCCCCGTGCGGCAGCCCGGCCAGGAACCTGCCGGCCAGCAGCCAGCCGAAGTCGGGAGCGAAGGCGGAGGCCAGGTTGCCGACGGTGAAGAGGGCCATCAGCAGCAGGAGCATCCGCTTGCGCGGGATCCTGGAGCCGAGGCCGGTGAGGAGCGGGGCACCGAGGACGACGCCGATCGCGTACGCCGAGACGAGGTAACCGGCGGTGGGTACGGACGTTCCCAGATCGTCCGCGACGTTGGGGAGCAGCCCCATCATCACGAACTCGGTGGTGCCGATGCCGAAGGCGCTCACAGCGAGGGCGAGCAGGGCCAGGGGCATGGAGGTGACCTTTCGGGCAGGGGGCCGACCTGGCCGTGGGGGCCGGGTGGCGGCGGTGATGGTGCGGGAGCGTCGGCGTCGTTGCCGGAACGGGTTATGTATCCCGTCGGAACAAAGTCTCTCAGACGTTTTATGCCCGGACGTGAACATGCCGTTGCGGCGGGGTGTGATGTGGGCATCACTCGGCGGCCCCGAGCCGCCCGGGAACGCGTACCGCACCGGAGGACAGCGAGAGCACCCACCCACCCGCGAGGGCCGCACACATCAGCAGGGCGCTCACCCAGACCGGAGCGCGGAAGCCGAGGCCCGCGCCGAGGGCCAGGCCGCCGAGCCAGGGGCCGGCCGCCGCGCCCACGTTGAAGGCGGCCGTGGCGAAGGAGCCCGCAAGCGTCGGGGCGTCCGGAGCCAGCTGGAAGACCCGGGTGATCAGCGTCGTGCCCGTGCCGAAGGCGAGCGCCCCCTGGAGCAGGACGAGGGCGAGGGCCGCCGCCGGATACGAGGCAGTCAGGGCCAGCATCGCCCAGCCGGCGGCCAGGGCGCTCATGCCGAGCCCGATGACGGCGCCGGGGCGGGCGTCGGCCAGGCGCCCGGCCAGCGTGACGCCCGCGAACGAGCCGACGCCGAACAGCGCGAGCACCATGGGCACCCAGCCCTGGCCGAACCCGGTGACACGGGTGACCAGCGGCTCCAGGTAGGAGAAGGTACAGAAGGTCGCCCCCTGCACGAGCGCCATCACCAGCAGCGTCAGCAGCAGCCGGGGCCGGGCCAGTGCCCGCAGTTCACTCATCGCACCGGCCGGCGGCGGCGCGCCGTCGGGCCGGCCCCCCGGCAGGGCCACCAGCAGCGCCCCCGCGGCCGGTACGGAGACGAGGGCCACGGCCCAGAAGGCCGAGCGCCAGCCCCATAGTTCGCCGAGGGCCGCCCCCGCGGGGACGCCCACCACGCACGCGACGGTGACCCCTCCGACGACCACGGCGGTGGCCCGCGCCCGCCGGTGCGGGCCGGCCAGGGCCAGTGCGGTGACCAGCGCCACCGCCCAGAAACCGGCGTTGGCCAGCGCCCCGGCGACCCGGGTGGCGAGCAGTACCCCGTAGCTGGAGGTCAGGGCGCCGACGACATGGGCGGCGATGAAGACGCCGAGGAAGAACAGCAGCGCACGGCGTCGGGGCCAGGCGCGTCCGGCGAGAGCGGTGAGCGGTGCGCCGACCACCATCCCGACCGCGAAGGCCGAGGTCAGCAGCCCTGCGGCGCCCAGCGAGACGTGCAGGTCACCGGCGATGCCCGAGAGCAGGCCGGACAGCATGAATTCCGATGTGCCCTGGGCGAAGACCGCCAGCCCGAGCACGTACACGGCGAATGGCATGAGTAGAGGACCCCTTGTGCGGAACCGTCGGAGGAACGAGCGGTGTGCGGGGGATGCGGGCCGCGCCCGTCGTCACGCGCCGGAGCGCGGGGACGGCTACGCGGTGGAATGTCCGGTTCACGAACGCCCGGCGTCACGAACGCCCGGTGTCACGAACGTCCGGCGTCACGAACGTCCGGCGTCGTCACGGGACATGAGAGTCGGCCCACACCGCCTCGGGCGGTCCGGCGGTGGTCGACGGCACGGCGGTCGAACCCGGTGACCTGTGGGGTCAGCGGCTTTCGGCGTCGGGGAGCGGCCACCGGCGAACCGGCGGCCGGAGTCTGTCGGACTCGGGGCTGGACATGGATGCGAGCGTACCGCGCCGGTCACAGCCGGGGGGCTACAGCTCCACGCGGGCCGCGATCGGGAGGTGGTCGCTGTCCGTGGCGGGCAGGGTCCAGGAGGACAGGGGCTCGACGCCCCGCACCATGATCTGGTCGATCCGTGCCATCGGGAACGCCGCCGGCCAGCTGAAGCCGAAGCCGTCGCCCGCGGCGCCCTGGGTGGAGCGCATCTGCGAGGTGACCCCGTTCAGCGAGCGGTCGTTCATCGTGCCGTTCAGGTCGCCGAGCAGGACCACCCGCTCCAGCGGTTCGTGCTCGATCGCGTTGCCCAGGGCGTCCGCGCTGGCGTCCCGCTGGTTGGCGGTGAAGCCCGCGTTCAGCTTGACCCGTACGGAGGGGAGGTGGGCGACGTACACCTTGACCCGGCCCTCGGGGGTCGTGACCGTGGCGCTCATCGCGCGGGTCCAGCCGAGCTTGATGTCGACGGGCCCCGCGTCGGTCACCGGGTACTTGCTCCACAGGCCGACGGTGCCCTGGACGGCGTGGTGCGGATAGCGCTCGGCGAGCGCGTCCTCGTACGCCGACACCTTGCCGCTCGGGAGTTCCTGGAGGGCCACGACGTCCGCGCCGGAACCGGCGACCTGCTGGGCGGTGCCCTCGGGGTCGGGGTTGCCCGCGTTGACGTTGTGCGTGGCGACGGTGAGGTTACCGCCGCTGCCCGACTTGTCGGCGAACATCAGGCCGCCGAAGAGATTGAGCCAGACCGCGACCGGCAGGACCAGGGCGATCACCGCCGTCGCGGAACGCCGGACCAGACCGAGGATCAGCAGAAGGGGGATGAAGACGCCGAACCAGGGCAGGAACGTCTCGACGAGGCTTCCCAGATTGCCGATGGTGTTCGGGATGTCCGAGTGGAGGAGCATCACGAGGGTCAGGAGCACCGAGCAGAGCGCCAGGATGATGCCGCGCCGCCAGATGCCCGGGTCTGCGAGCCTTCGGCGCAGGGCCCCGAACCGGGTGCCCGGCCTCGGTCCCGCGTCGGCGCCCTCGGTGTCCGCCCTGTACGCCTGCACCATCGCGCTCGTCCTCACTGCCTTGCCCTGCACATCACCGCGCCTGACGACCCTAGGCGATGTGTGGCGCCGTTCCCGTCCTCGACGACGGCCCTGCTGCCATCAGAACGATGAATTCGGCAGGACTGGTTCCGGATGTGACCACGGTACGGGTGGCTTGCGGCGGAACGGTCACACGGGCGGCGCGTCGGAGTGCGGCGCGAGCCCCTGGAGGAGCATCCGGATGATGCGGTCGGCGAGGTCGTCGGGCAGGGGCGCGTCGAGGCGGTGGATGGTGCGGACCATCATGGGTCCCACGAACAGGTCGTCCATGAGCTCCACGTCGAAGTCCTCACGGAGCTCCCCCGCGTCCACCGCCCGACGCACGGCGGCCAGCATCGCCGCCCGGCGCGGCCCGATGACCGTGTTCTGGTACGCACTCCACAGCTTGGGGTGCTTCTTCGTCTGCACGAACACGTTGTGCAGGAGGGCGGAGGAGCGCTGGGCGAGGGCGCGTGTCCGCATGGACTCCAGCAGGACGCGCAGGTCGTCGAGGCCCCCGGTGCCGGAGACGGTGGGTTCGGGGGGCTCGATGTCGCGCAGTACGTCGACGAAGAGCTCCTCCTTGCCGCTCCAGCGGCGGTAGATGGTGGCCTTGCCGACCCCGGCGGTGCGGGCGATGCGCTCGATGGACAGGCCGTCCAGGGTCTCCCCCGCCTCCAGCAGCTCCGTGACGGCGTCGAAGATCGCCCGCTCGACGGCCGCGCTTCGGGGACGGCCCCGGCGTGGCTCGGAACCTCCCTGGCAGGGCGGATCCACCGGACCCTCGGCCGGGTCCTGCACCGGGTTCTGTGCCGCCTGCCGCACTGGGCCGCCTCTCGCTGTGCCGTCCGCCGTTCGCCGTACGTGTCGATTCTCGCCGACCGGCCGGGGGCGGAGCGACTCCCCCGGCCGGAACAGCCGGTCAGGCCTGGTGCACGGGCTCCTCGGCGGCCTGCGGGGCCCGGTCGGGCTCCCTCCGGTCCGGCTTCCCCTGCGCGGGCTGCCTGCCCGGCAGGAACGCGGCCACCACGGCCGCGCCGATCAGTGCGACCGCCGCCGAGCCGAGCGCGGTGACGTGCATCGCGCCGATGAACGCGTCGTTCGCCGCGGCGACCAGCGGCTTGCCGGCCGGGCCCAGCTTCTGCGCGACGCCCAGGGTCGCCTCGATGGACTCGCCTGCGACGTCCCGCGCTGCGGCGGGTACGCCGTCGAGGTGGCCCTCGATGTCACCCCGGTAGACCGTGGAGAGCACCGAGCCGAGCACGGCGATCCCGAGCGCGCCACCCACCTGGCGGAACGTGTTGTTGATGGCCGAGCCCGAACCGGCCCGCTCGCGGGGCAGGGCCTGCATCACGGCGACGGTGACCGGCGGCATGATGTGCGCCATGCCGGTGCCCTGGACGAAGAAGACCACGCACAGGATCCACAGCGGGGTGTCCGCGGTGAACAGGGAGAACGCCGCGAGGCCGGCGGCGACGAGCAGCATGCCGACGGTGCAGACGGCCTTGGCCCCGAACCGGTCGACGACCAGCCGGGCGCGCGGCGCGAAGATCATCTGCGCGACGGCGAGCGGCAGGATCAGCAGCCCTGACTCCAGCGCGGTGTAGCCGCGCACGCTCTGCAGATAGAAGGCGGAGAAGAAGGTGACGCCCATCAGCGCGAAGAAGACCAGCGCGATGGCCGCGACCGCGGCGGAGAAGGCGGGCTTGCGGAAGTAGGAGATGTCGATCGACGGGTGCGGGCTGCGCTTCTCGTGCCAGACGAAGGCGGCGAGCACCAGCAGGCCGCCGATCAGCGGTGCGAGGACACCGATGTCGGTGAAGGAGGCGAGTTCACCGCCGCGGATGATGCCGTAGACCAGCAGGACCAGGCCGACGACGGACAGGACGACCCCGAGTGGGTCGACGCGGCCGGGCGCGGGGTCCCGTGAGTCGGGCACCAGGACGGCCATGGCGATGAGCGCGATGACCACCACGGGCACGTTGACCAGGAAGATCGAGCCCCACCAGAAGTGCTCCAGGAGCGCACCGCCGGTGATCGGACCGATCGCGATGCCGAGGCCGACGCTGCCGGCCCAGATGCCGATGGCCTTGGGCTGCTCGTCGCGCTCGAAGACGTTCATCAGGACGGCGAGGGTGGCGGGCATCACGAACGCGGCGCCGAATCCCATCAGCGCGCGCCAGGTGATGAGTTCGCCCGGCGACGAGGAGAACGCGGCCAGGGCCGAGCCGAGGCCGAAGAGCAGGATGCCGCCGAGCAGCACCTTCTTACGGCCGATGCGGTCGCCGAGCAGGCCGGCGGTGAAGAGGAGGCCCGCGAAGACGAGGGTGTAGGAGTTGATCGCCCATTCGAGCTGACTCTGGGTGGCTCCGATGCCGGTGGGCGCGGGGCTGGCGATCGTCTTGACCGCGACGTTCAGGATCGAGTTGTCCAGAACGACGATGAGCAGGCTGAACATGAGGACGCCGAGGATGGCCCACCGGCGGCGGTGGACCGCCTCGGGGACACGGGGCGCGGCGGCGGGGCCGCCGGACGGTATGGACATGACCCCGACCCTAGCCGAATTCCAATACGAGACCGTCTCGTATTGGAAAGACTTTACCGGCTCGCCCTCCACCGTTCACACGCAGCGCTCGCAGGGCGGGCGGGTGGGCCCACTTCCCGGGAACGGCCCGGGGATGCCACCATGGAAGGGATCCGGGGACGCCGTCAGGGCGCCTCGAGATGACGAAGGAGCCGTTGGCCATGTCGCTTCAGGCTGCGCAGAACCAGTCCGCCACACCTCCCGCGGGCCCCACCCCCGGCGCCGGCAAGGCGTTGTACGGGGGCACGAGCACCCGCCGCATCAGCGTCCACGACATCACCGCCGCCACCGAGCGCGGCGAGAAGTGGCCCATGCTCACGGCGTACGACGCGATGACCGCGTCCGTCTTCGACGAGGCCGGCATCCCGGTCATGCTCGTCGGCGACTCCATGGGCAACTGTCACCTCGGCTACGAGACCACCGTGCCCGTCACCATGGACGAGATGGCCATGCTCTCGGCCGCCGTGGTGCGGGGCACCAAGCGCGCCCTGATCGTGGCCGACCTGCCCTTCGGGGCGTACCAGGAGGGCCCGGTCCAGGCCCTGCGCAACGCCACCCGGCTGATCAAGGACGCCGGTGTCGGCGCGGTCAAGCTGGAGGGCGGCGAGCGCTCCCACGAGCAGATCAGGCTCCTGGTCGAGTCCGGCATCCCGGTCATGGGCCACATCGGTCTGACCCCGCAGTCCGTCAACGCCATGGGCTACCGCGTGCAGGGCCGTGGCGAGGAGGCGGCGCAGCAGCTGCTGCGCGACGCGAAGGCGGTGCAGGACGCGGGCGCGTTCGCCGTCGTCCTGGAGCTCGTGCCGGCCGAGCTGGCCGCCGAGGTGACCCGCACCCTGCACATCCCGACCGTCGGTATCGGCGCCGGTTCCGACACGGACGCGCAGGTGCTGGTCTACACCGACATGGTCGGGCTGACCGGCGGCAAGGTCCCGCGCTTCACCAAGCAGTACGCGAATCTGCGTCAGGTGCTGACCGACGCCGCCAAGGAGTACGCCGAAGAGGTCGTCGGCGGCGCCTTCCCCGCGGCGGAGCACACCTTCCACTGACGCCCCTCAGAACCACTGCCGCACCACCGACAGCCCGCCGACTTCCCCCATCGGCGGGCTGTCGCCTGCCGTCCGTCCGCTGCTGTCAGCGGCATGTCGGTGACTTGTCGGTGGCGACTGGTCTGATGGTGTCCATGACGCAGAACGACAAGAACCTCAGGGACGGCAGGAACGCCGTCGAGGTGCGGGGGCTGGTCAAGCACTACGGCGACACCAAGGCGCTGGACGGTGTGGACCTCGATGTACGCGAGGGCACCGTCCTCGGTGTGCTCGGGCCCAACGGCGCGGGCAAGACCACCCTCGTACGCTGCCTCTCCACCCTGATCCTGCCCGACTCCGGACACGCGGTCGTCGCCGGCTACGACGTGGTGAAGCAGCCCAGGCAACTCCGCCGCACCATCGGCCTGACCGGCCAGTACGCCTCGGTCGACGAGAAGCTCTCCGGGTGGGAGAACCTCTACATGATCGGGCGGCTGCTCGACCTGCCTCGCAAGAAGGCGCGGTCACGCGCCGACGAGCTGCTGGAGCGCTTCTCGCTCACCGATGCGGCGAAGAAGGCCGCGATGGACTACTCCGGCGGCATGCGGCGCCGGCTCGACCTGGCGGCTTCCATGATCGGCAGCCCGTCCGTCCTGTATCTGGACGAGCCCACCACGGGTCTCGACCCCCGTACCCGGAACGAGGTCTGGGACGAGGTACAGCGCATGGTCGCGGAGGGGGCGACCGTGCTGCTCACCACCCAGTACATGGAGGAGGCCGAGCAGCTCGCCAGCGAGCTGACCGTCATCGACCAGGGCAGGATCATCGCCCGCGGCGGTGTCGACGAGCTGAAGGCCAAGGTCGGCGGCCGCACCCTGCAGATCAGGCCGTCCGACCCGGCGCAGCTGGCCGCGATGGCGCAGGCGCTGCGGGAGGCCGGTCTCGACGGCGTCGCGGGCGCCCAGGCGGTCCCGGACGAGGGACTGCTCTACGTACCGATCCTGAGCGACGAGCAGTTGACCGCCGTCATCGGACTGCTCGGCACCCGGGGCTTCTCGCTGGCGCACGTCGCCACCGCGCTGCCCAGCCTGGACGAGGTGTTCCTCGCCATCACCGGTGGCAAGGCCACCCCCACCGACACGATCCCCCAGGAGGTCGCGGCATGAGCACGACGACTCTGACGCCCACCCCCGCCGGAACGGCCCCGGGCACCCCCGTCACGCACGTCCACGACGAGGGCGGGATCGGGCTCCGGAACAACCTGCGGCACATCGGGGCGCTGGTGCGGCGCAATCTGCTCCAGATCAAGAAGGATCCGGAGTCGATGTTCGACGCGCTCCTGATGCCGGTCATCTTCGTGCTGCTGTTCGTCTACGTCTTCGGCGGATCGGTCGGCAGCAGCCTGGGCGGCAGCCGGCAGGACTATCTGAACTACCTGATCCCCGGGCTGATGGCGATGATGGGCATGAACATCGCCATGGCCGTCGGAAGCGGTGTCAACGACGACTTCCGCAAGGGGGTCATGGACCGGTTCCGCACCATGCCGATCGCCCGCTCATCCGTGCTCATCGCCAAGATCGTGGTCGAGCTCGGCCGGATGATGGTCGCCACGCTGATCCTGCTGGGCATGGGCTTCGCGCTCGGTCTGGAGCTCCATGGGTCGGTGCTCGGCCTGGTGGGGGCCATCGCCCTGGCGGCCGCGTTCGGCGCCGCCATCATGTGGATCTTCATCCTGCTCGGACTGACCTTGAAGACGGCCCAGGCCGTCCAGGGGATGGGAATGATCGTGATGATGCCGCTCCAGTTCGGCTCCTCCATCTTCGCCCCGACGCAGACCATGCCCGGCTGGCTCCAGACGTTCACCGACTACAACCCGCTGTCCAACCTGGCCGACTCGGCCCGCGGGCTGATGATGGGCGGCCCGCTCGGCCACTCGGTCTGGCTGACGCTCGGCTGGACCGTGGTCATCACCGCGGTGATGGCACCCCTCGCGGTGTCCAAGTTCCGTAAGAAGTCCTGAGCTCGGCGTTCAGGTGGGCACCTGCCAGATGCGGACGGTGTCGTCCGCAGAGGCGCTGTCGACCTGGGAGAGTCCCACGGCGAGGGTGTCGCCGTCCGGGCTGAACACCACCGCTGCCACCTTGCCGCCGCAGTCGAAAGTGGCGGTGGTCCTTCCCGTGACCGTGTCCCACAGCCGGACGGTCCCGTCTTCGCTGCCGCTGGCCAGGGCGGAGCCGCCCGGCTGGAACGCGAGCGAGACGACCGAGTCCTTGTGGCCCTTGAGAGTCACGATGTTCTGGCGCGTGGCGACGTTCCAGAGGCGTACCGGGCCGTTCCTTTCCGCTATGGCCAGGATCTGGCTGTCCGGGCTGAACGTCGAGGTCTGGAAGGAGTTGTATTCGGCGTCGATGGTGGCCACTGCCTTGAGCGACGGCACCTCCCGCAGCTTCAGGGGGAACGCGGTGACCAGGAGCTTGGCGTCCGGGCTGAAGGCCAACGGCCCGCTGAACTGGCCCTTTTGAATGTCGAGTCGCTTGCCGGAGCCGAAGTCCCACGTATACAGGCCTTCGGCCATGCTCCCGACGAGGGTCTTGCCGTTCGGGCTGAGGGCCAAGGACTGCACGAAGCCCTCCTGCGCCTTGCCGGCAGGGGGGCCGTCGAACGTCATCACCACGCGGCCGGAGGTCACGTCCCATACCTGGACCTTGTTCTTGTCCGCCCTGATCAGGCGCTTGAGGTCCGAGGTGAACACTGCGGGCTGCAGATAGCTGGGAACGCCGATGCGGACACTTTCAGCATGCTTGGTGGGTACGTCCCACTTCCGGATGGTGCCGTCGCCACCCGCGGCGAGCAACGTCTTGGCGTCCTTCCCGAAGACGAGGACCTGGACGGATTCGGGGCCCTTGAGGGTGACTCCGTCCGCCGGGGATCCCCCGGAAGGACCGGCCTCGGCTCCGGCTCCGGAAGCGGAGTTGTCGGAGTCGCTGCCCCTCTCCCGCACGACGAGCGCGGTCCCGACGCCCGCCGCGGCTGTCGCTGCCGCCAGGCCGCCGATGAGGAGCGTGCGCCGGGACATCCCGCCCGGGCTGCTGTCGGGCGAGGGCGGCGGCGAGGGCGAGGGCGGGTTCGGAGGACGGGCTGGGTAGGCAGGCACATGGGTGGCGGTCGGCAGCATGTGCATCGGCTGCCTGGCGTCGACCAGGTGCAGCGTCCCGCCCTGTCCGGACGAGGGCTGCGCCTCCCCTGCGTTGGCCTCCGGCGGTGTCTGCTCCGTGCCGGGGGCGGGCGCCGGAACGACCGCATCGCCGGCGGGCAGACCCGCGAACCGGGTCAGGAGATCGGCGACGGAAGGGCGCCCGTCGGGGTCTTTGACCAGACAGGCGGTCAACAACCGCAGCAGTTCGCCGTCGAGGCCGTCGAGTGCGGGCGGCTCGTTCAGGATCCGCGGAATGGCCTGCACCAGGGCCGGGGCGTCGAAGGGGCTCCGACCGGTGGCGGCGAAGGCGAGGACGGAGCCGAGGGAGAAGACATCACTGGCCGGTCCGGCCCGGTCGGCGCTGATCTGTTCCGGCGACATGAAGGCGTAGGTCCCGATGACCGTGCCGACGGTGGTGAGCGCACTGGCGTCCAGAGCGAGGGCGATGCCGAAGTCGATGATGCGCGGTCCGTCCTCGGCGAGGATGACGTTACCGGGCTTCAGGTCCCTGTGGACCAGGCCGCAGCGGTGAATGGCGGCCAGTCCCTCCGCGAGTCCCGCACCCAGACGCAGCACCGCCTCGGCGGCGAGGGGGCCCTGTTCAGCGACCGTCTGATGCAGAGTGAGGCCCGGCACGAACGCCGTGACCAGCCACGGCGACGCGGCTTGTGGGTCGGCGTCGACGACCTGGGCGGTGTGGAAGCCGCCTACGCGCCGTGCCGCGTCGACCTCGCGGGCGAACCGCTCCCTGAACTGCGGAGCAGCCGCCAGCTCCGGCCGGATGACTTTGACCGCGACTCTCCGGCCACCTGGTGACATACCGAGAAACACTTGTCCCATACCGCCCGCGCCCAGGCGGCCCTCAAGCCGGTAGGGGCCGACCCACTGCGGGTCGCCGGGCTCCAACGCTTCCATGAGTACCGTCCGTCGAGGGGAAGAAGAGCGGCGTGCGTCACCGGGGAGGTCCGGTGCCCGCTAGGGGAACGCCCACAGCTGGATCGAGTCGCCCGACCCGATGGATCCGAGTCCGGCAGCCAGTGCCTTGCCGTCCGGGCTGAACGCCAGCACCGGGACCCTGAGGACGAGGCCGTTCGAGTCGGGCGCGACCCCGGTCAATGTGGCGGTGACCCGCCCGGTGGACACGTCCCAGAGACTGATGCTCCTGCCGACGGGGCCCTCCGGGTCTTCGACGGGGTTGGCTCCCGCGCCCGCGATCACCGCTTTCCCCGGGCGGTACTCCGCCGCCATGAGGAACTCGTGATGATCGGTGAGCGTGCTGGTGAGGCTGCCGGTCTCCAGGTCCCACATCCGGATGCCGTTGCCGACGCCGGCGAGAACCTTGCCGTCCGGGCTGAACATCACACCACTGTAGGAGTCCTCCCGGTCGACGGCGAAGGTCTTGACGAGGCGGCCGGTGTCGGTGGACCAGAGCAGCACCCCACGGGTGTCCGCGGCCACGCTGGCCAGCGTCTTGCCGTCCGGGCTGAACGCCAGATCCTCAAGGCTTCCGGAATGTCCTTCGAGGGTGGCGGTGGACTCGCCGGTGGCCGGCGTCAGGAGCTCGATCCCCGATTCCTTGCCGACGGCGAGCGTATTGCCGTCCGGGCTGAACGCCAGGGCGGTGACGCCCTGGAACTCGCCGCTGCGGGAGAGGACGACATCCGTCTGAGCGTGCGTGCGCACGTCCCAGCTCCGAAGGGTCCGGTCGAGGCTGCCCGTGTACAGCGTGCTTCCATCCGGGCTGAAGACCAGGGCCAGGACATCACCGGTATGGCCCTTGAGCGTGGCGACCGTACGGCCGGAGGCGACATTCCACAGTCGCACCGTAGTGTCCGAGCTGCCGCTGGCGAGGGTCCGCCCGTCCGGACTGAAGGCGAGACAGTTGACATCGGAACTGTGGCCGCTCAGTTGTCCGACCGGCTTGGTCACGTCTCTGGCGGGGGACGACGTGGGCGTGGGGCCGCCCTTCGACGAGTCCTTCACCTTGCGGTCCGGCCGGAGCAGGAACGTGGGCAGGGCGACCGCGGTGGCGGCGGCCGCGATCCCGCCCCAGAGCACGACGCGTCGACCGACCGGCGGGTTCGGGGCAGGTCCGGTGACCGAGACCTGGCGCAGGATGTCGGCGGCCGACGGGCGTAGAGCGGGGTCCTTGTCCAGACAGGCGGTGATCAGGGAATGCAGGCTGTCGCCGTCGACGAGGCCCGCGAGATGGGGCGGTTCGCCGACGATCCGGTGGACGATCGCCGGGACGGTGGACGCGTCGAACGGGCCCCGACCGGTGGCGGCGAAGGTCAGGACGGAGCCGAGGGAGAAGACATCACTCGCGGGCGAGACGGGAGCGGAACGTATCTGCTCCGGCGATGCGTAGGCGAAGGTTCCGACGATCTGACCCGTGCGGGTCATCGGACCGGTGTCGGCGGCATGGGCGACGCCGAAGTCGATGATGCGCGGTCCGTCCTCGGCGAGGATGACGTTACCGGGCTTCAGGTCCCTGTGGACCAGGCCGCAGCGGTGAATGGCGGCCAGACCTTCCGCGAGTCCCGCACCCAGACGCAACGCGGCGGCAGGAGCGAGTGGACCGTGGGCGGTGACGACCTGCTGGAGCGTGGGCCCTGGGATGTACTGGGTGACCAGCCACGGGGACGGGGCCTCCGGGTCGGCGTCGACGACCTGGGCGGTGTGGAAGCCGCCTACGCGCCGTGCCGCGTCGACCTCGTGGGCGAACCGCTCCCTGAACTGCGGAGCAGCCGCCAACTCGGGCCGGATCAGCTTCACCGCGACCTTGCGTCCCGCAGGGGACGTACCGAGAAAGACCTGTCCCATGCCGCCCGCACCCAGCCGCCCGTCCAGCAGGTACGGCCCGACATGTGTGGGATCCGAAGGGTCGAGGCGCTCCACCATGCGCTACTCGCATCCGCCAGGAAACACGGGTGAGTTCACGAACGAAAGTAAATCATGACCCCGAGGGGGGCCTTGGGGGCGAGTGCCGATCTCCCTCGAAGTTTCGTCACGCGACCTGGGCAGCTGTGTACGCGCTCAGCAGGGCGGTGGCCTCCTCGATGGAGAGGCCACCGCCCTCGGCGTTCGCGGCCTCGTAGGCGGCGGGCCCGAGGACACCGCGGGACAGCTCGTCGGCCGCCGCGATGTTGCTCCGCTCCATCGTCGTCGGCACATGGCCGTCCGGCAGCAGCGCCCGTGCGGCGCCCAGCAACCGCGCCGCCAGGGTGGCCCTTCGCTCACCGCCCAGCCCAGCCAGCGCCCGTGCCGCCGTGACCAGAATGAGCAGACGCATGTGCGGGGCCACCATCTGCGACAGGTGGTCGTCGGACCGCTCCAGCGCCTCCCGGCCCCGGGTCAGGGCGTCGGCGTACAGCCCTTCCTGGTTGTCCAGCCAGGCTTCGCCACCCAGCAGGAACGCGTCGAAGAACACCATCGGCGTGGAATCGAATTCCGCTCGCATCACAGTGAGTTGCTCGCGGGCCTCATCGGTGCGACCGGACATGCCCAGCCACATGGCGAGGAAGAACCGGGCGAACGCCGTCCCCTCGTGCCCCGCACCCCGCCCGTCGATGAGCACCTCCCGGAAGATCGCCTCACCTTCGGCGCCGCGACCGAGCTCGACCAGTGCGGCGGCGTAGCGGGTGCGCAGCACCAGGACCTGGGAGTGGGCGCCCAGCTTCTCCGCGTAACCGATCGCGGCCTGGTAGTCCTCGGCCGCCCGGGTGTGGTCGCCCGCCTTCTCGTTGGCCTCACCGCGTGAGGAGAGTGCCTCCGCCACACCCCAGTCGTCGCCGAGGCGGCGGAAGATCTCCAGGCTCTCGTCGGCGTCCGCGTGGGCCTCGCCCGCCCAGTCGGACCGGTTGGCCAGCATGTTGGCACGCACCTGGAGCGCGGCGGCCAGCTCCCAGTCGTATCCGAACTCCCGGGAGGCGCGCACCCTCTCGTCGAGCAGTTCACGCAGGTTCTCCAGGGCGCCGGTGAACAGGACGGCGAAGAACCAGAGCGAACCCGGGCTGCGGCAGGCCTGCGGCTGCCCCGGCAGGTAGGTGGCGGCGATGACCCGCAGACGCGTGATGCCCGGCTCCGTCGACCAGGACTCCATCGCGTCGTCCGAACCGGCCAGCTGGATCAGCGCCACCTCACGCCGCGCCTCCTGGAGCAGCTCGGGGCCCATGGGCGGCGGCGCGTCGATGCAGCGTTCATGGAGGGAGGGTGCGAGGCGGGCCGGCCCGGCGAACGGGTCCGGGCCGAGTGAGGCGGCGGCCTCGGCCCACTGCTGGGCGTCGCTGCGCAGATCACGCATCTGCCAGTACCAGGAGAGCGAGAGCACCATGCAGAGCGACTCCTGCTCGTCGCGGGCGGCGACGGCGCGCCGCAGCGCGGTGCGCAGATTCTCGTACTCGCGCTGGATCAGTTCGAGGGCGGCGCGCTGTCCGGCGCCCCGGAGTTCGGGGTCGGTGGTGCGTGCCAGCTCCCGGAAGAACACGAGGTGCCGCCGTTCGGTGGCATCCCGCTCCTCCGCCACGTCGAGCCGTTCGCCGGCGTACTCGTCGACGGTCTCCAGGAGGCGGTAGCGCATCCGGCCGTCGGCGGCGGGTGCGGCGACGACGAGGGACTTGTCGACGAGCGAGCCCAGCAGGCCTGCCACGTCACGCGCGCCCGCCGGCCCGTCCGCGCAGACCGCCTCGGCGGCGGCGAGCGTACAGCCGCCGGAGAAGACCGACAGCCGGCGCAGGGCGGTGCGCTCGTCCTCGTCCAGGAGGTCCCAGGACCAGTCGACGACCGCCCGCAGGGTCTGCTGGCGCGGAAGCACGGTGCGGCTGCCGTTGCTCAGCAGCCGGAACCTGTCGTCGAGCCGGTCGGCGATCTGACGCGGGGTGAGCATGCGCAGCCGGGCGGCGGCGAGCTCGATCGCGAGCGGCAGCCCGTCCAGACGGCGGCAGATCTCGGCGGTGGCCGCAGCCGTCTGCTCGTCCGCGTCGACCCGGAAGCCGGACAGCGCCGCGGCACCGCGGTCCGCGAGCAGGCGCAGCGCCATCGGGTCGGGCAGCGGGTCGACCGGATGGACGAACTCGCCCGGTACGCCCAGGGGTTCACGGCTGGTCGCGAGGACGGTGAGCCCGGGGCAGCGGACCAGCAGATGGTCGGCGAGGGCCGCGGCCGCCTCGATGAGGTGCTCGCAGTTGTCCAGGAGGAGCAGCATGCGGCGCCCCGAGCAGTGTTCGGTGAGCCGGGCGAGCGGTTCGCCCGAGCCCCGCTCCGCCGCCCGCAGTCCCTCGGCGCCCGCGCCGCGCAGCACGGTCTCGCGACCGCCGAGCGCGGTGAGTACGGCCTCGGGAACCGCCTCCGGGTCGTCGACCGGCGCGAGCTCGGCCAGCCAGACGCCGTCCGGCCAGCGGGCCGGATCGGTGGACTCGGCCGCCTCCTGGGACAGCCTGGTCTTGCCCGCGCCGCCGGGGCCCAGAAGGGTGACCAGCCGGGCCCTGGTGAGGTCGTCGAGCAGCTCGGCGATGTCCGCGTCACGTCCGACGAAGCTGGTGAGCCTGGCCCGCAGATTGCCCCGTCGCTCGGGCGGGGGGCCGGGAGCGGGGGCCGGAGCGGGTGCGTCCTGGTGCAGCAGCTCCTCGTGCAGTGCGCGCAGTGCGGGCCCCGGGTCGGAGCCGAGCCGGTCGGCGAACAGGGTGCGCACCTCGTCGTACGCCGCGAGTGCCTGCGCGGTGCGCCCGGCGTCCCGCAGCGCCCTGATCCGGAGGGCCTGGAGCGGCTCGTCCAGCGGGTGGTCGGCGCAGAGCCCGGAGAGCTCCGGCAGGGTCCCCTCGGCGCCGCCCTGCGCGAGGGCGGCCTCGATCCTGGTCCTGCGGGCGTCCAGCCGCCTGGCCTCCCAGCGGGCCGCCGCCGCGGCGCGGTCCGGCAGGTCGGCGAATGCGGGCCCGCGCCACAGGTCGAGCGCGTCGTCGAGTACGGCGGCGGCCTTCGCCGCGTCGCCCTCCTCCAGCGCCCTGGTGCCCTCGCCCGTGAGCCGCTCGAAGCGGTGCAGGTCCACGGTGTCCGGTTCGGTGGCGAGCCGGTAGCCGTTCGCCGCGGACTCGACCGCGTCCCGGCCCAGCGCACGCCTGAGCCGGCCCACCAGGGCCTGCAGCGCTCCGGGGGCGTCGGCGGGCGGGTCGCCGTCCCACACCTCGTCGACGAGCACCCCGGCGGGAACCGTGCGGCCGGGCCGCAGGGCGAGCACGGTGAGCAGGGCGCGCAGCCGCGCCCCGCCGAGGGCGACGGGCGTGCCGTCGGAGCGGAGAGCGAGGGTGGTACCGAGGATGGCGTAGTACACACGTCCATTGTCCGTGACGGCTCCGCTCCGGGGAACTGCCACCCGGATGTCACACGTTCCCGCCGTGTCACCCGTACGCTCGGGGGCTCCAGCCGCCGCCCAGCCCTCAGGAGTGCCGCCGATGACCACCGCGTTCCGCCGACCCAGCGACCGGCGGGTCAGCCCGATCTTCCTCGGGATCGTCGCCGTCATGGCCGTCTCGGGCTGGGCGGTGTGGACGGGCTTCGCCGAGCGGACCGGCTTCGCGGTCTTCCTCTTCGTCACCGCGGCCTGGGTCGTCTCGCTCTGCCTCCACGAGTACGCGCACGCGCGCACCGCGCTGCACAGCGGGGACATCTCGATCGGCGCGAAGGGGTATCTGACGCTCAACCCGCTGAAATACACCCACGCCCTGCTGAGCATCGTGCTGCCCGTGCTGTTCGTGATCATGGGCGGCATCGGTCTGCCGGGCGGCGCGGTCTACATCGAGCGGGGCCGTATCAGGGGGCGCTGGAAGCACAGCCTGATCTCGGCCGCCGGCCCCCTGACGAACGTGCTGTTCGCCGTCGTCTGCACGGCGCCCTTCTGGCTGGACGCCCTGGACGGGGTCCCGGTGTCCTTCCGGTTCGCGCTGGCGTTCCTGGCGCTGCTCCAGGTGACGGCGGCGATCCTGAACTTCCTGCCGGTCCCGGGCCTCGACGGCTACGGGGTGATCGAGCCGTGGCTCTCGTACAAGGTCCGGCGCCAGGTGGAGCCGTTCGCGCCCTTCGGGCTGATCGCGGTCTTCGCGCTCCTGTGGGTCCCGGAGGTCAACGGGTTCTTCTTCGACGCGGTGGACGCCCTGCTGCGGGGCCTGGGCGTCAGCGAGGTCGAGACCTACTGCGGGCTCGACACCTACCGCTTCTGGCAGGAGTGGTTCGGCGACCAGGACCCGGGGTGCGCGCTGATCCGCTAGGTCGCGGCGGCCCCGGCGCGGGAGTCCGCCTTGTGCTTGCGCAGGTAGAACCACGCCATGTTCGAGGAGAGGCCGGCCAGCAGGACCCATACGACGCCCAGCAGGATGCCGCCCTGGACGAAGGAGACCACGGCTGCGGCGACGGCGAGGACGCAGACGACGAGGGCGTAGAGAGCGAGGCGGGGCATGAGGGCTGGTGCTCCTGTCCGGGATGGTGCGCGGTCCCGTCCAGTGTCCCTCATGCCCGGTTCGGCTCCTGTCAGGGGCTCACACGTCGGTGGTGCGCAGCCCCGCGTGTGCCTTGTAGCGGCGGTTGACGGAGATCAGGTTCGCCACGAGCGACTCGACCTGGTGGGCGTTGCGCAGCCGGCCGGCGAAGACTCCGCGCATCCCCGGGATACGGCTCGCGAGCGCCTGCACCGTGTCGGTGTCGGCGCGCGCCTCGCCCAGGACCAGCACATCGGTGTCGATCTCCTCGATCGCCTCGTCCTGGAGGAGCACCGCCGACAGGTGGTGGAAGGCGGCGGTGACCCGCGACCCGGGCAGCAGGGCGGCGGCCTGCTCGGCGGCGCTGCCCTCCTCGGGCTTCAGGGCGTAGGCGCCCTTCTTGTCGAAGCCGAGCGGATTGACGCAGTCGACGACGAGCTTCCCGGCGAGCTCCTCGCGCAGCGATTCCAGCGTCTTGGCGTGGCCGTCCCACGGCACGGCGACGATCACCACGTCGCTGCGGCGCGCGCACTCCGCGTTGTCCGCGCCCTCGACGCCGTGGCCCAGCTCGGCGGCGGCGGTCCCGGCGCGGTCGGCGGCGCGCGAGCCGATGATCACCTTCTGTCCGGCGCGGGCGAAGCGGTAGGCGAGGCCGCGGCCCTGGGGACCGGTCCCGCCGAGCACCCCGACGGTCAGGCCGGACACATCGGGCAGGTCCCAGGGGTCCTTGGCGGGGGGCTTCGGGGCGCTTCCGGTGTCATTCGTAGTCATGGCGCCGACCCTACTTCGCAGTGCCGAGGCCCGGGCCGGCGTCGCTCTGGGACGTGCGTCACGCGGAACGGGAAGTGGTGGCGCCATGCTTCCCGTTCGGGTGTATCACCGCGATCGGGCGGTCAGGGGCCCTGCCCGGCGGCATGATGCGGGCCATGGATGCCGTACGTGTCGCGTTGCTGCGTGAGGTGCTCGCCGGGACGGAGTGGCCCGCGGCGGCCCGGGAGTTCGCCCGGGCCCTGCGGTCGTCGGTCGTGCCGCACGGCGGCGGACTGCTGCTGGTGGGGACCGAGGCCTACGAGCCGTGGCACATGGCCGCGCACCTGGTGGACGAGTCCACGTGGTCGGGTCTGCCGCAGCTACGGCCCACGCTCGTACGCCATCGGGTGGAGCCGGACGACCCGGTGCACCTGGCCGTCGGTCTGGGCAGGATCGAGGCGGCCGGGCGCGGCGAGACCCTGCTCGTGGTAGCGCCGGGACAGCCGGCCGGCGGCCTGCTGGAGCGCGTGCACGACGCGCGCCGCGCGGGGGCGACGGTGCTGGCGCTGGACGGCGGCGACCCGGAGGTGCGGGGCCTCGCCCACGAGGCGCTCACGGTCTCCGACGGCGACGAGGTCGACCTGGACACGGTCCAGCACCTGGTCAGCGCCGCGGCGGGAGAGAACTGCGCCCCGTCCCCCCGGGGCCGCCGCACATTCCGTGACCGCCTCTCCCGCCTGGCCGACCAGCTGACGGCCCCGCCACCGGCCCGCTGGTGAGCGGCTGCGGCGCGGGTGAGCCCTAGTCGGGCGTCTCGTCCGTCGGCTCGTCCGAGCGGTCGTGCCACTTCGGGTCGTTCTCCCATTCGAGGTTCCGCTCACGCGCGGTGTCCATCGCGCGCTGGGCCTCCCCCTGGGTGGCGTACGGGCCGAAGCGGTCCTTCGCCGGGCACTCGGGCCCCTCCTCGACCGATTTGTGCTCCAGGCAGTAGTACCATTCGCCCGGTTTGCCCACCGTGCGCTTCTTGAACAGGGCCATCGCTGGATCCTTTCCTCGTTGCCATGGTGCCCCGGGCACGCTGGTTAGACTCGCTGACATGTCTGGCCAGTCGCTTCTCGCACCAGGGGAGATCACTCCCGTCCGTTCCGTTCCCGGAAAGATCCGGCGCCCCGAGTACGTGGGCAAGCCCGCCCCCACGCCGTACACCGGGCCGGAGATCCAGGACTCCGACACCGTGGAGCGGATGCGGATCGCGGGCCGTATCGCGGCGCAGGCGATGGAGGAGGCCGCCAAGCTCATCACCCCGGGAGTCACCACCGACGAACTCGACCGGGTCGCCCATGAGTTCATGGTGGACCATGGGGCGTACCCGTCGACCCTCGGCTACCGGGGCTTCCCGAAGTCGCTCTGCACCTCGCTCAACGAGGTCATCTGCCACGGCATCCCCGACTCCACCGTGCTGCGGGACGGCGACATCGTGAACCTCGACGTCACCGCGTACATCGGCGGGGTGCACGGCGACAACAACGCCACCTACCTCTGCGGCGACGTCGACGAGGAGTCGCGGCTCCTCGTGGAGCGCACCCGGGAGTCGCTGAACCGCGCCATCAAGGCGGTGCGGCCCGGCCGGCAGATCAATGTGATCGGGCGCGTCATCGAGTCGTACGCGAAGCGGTTCGGCTACGGGGTGGTGCGGGACTTCACCGGGCACGGGATCAATTCCTCGTTCCACTCCGGCCTGATCATCCCGCACTACGACAGCCCGCAGGCGACGACCGTGATGCAGCCCGGGATGACGTTCACCATCGAGCCGATGCTGACCCTCGGGTCCCACGACTACGACATGTGGGACGACGGCTGGACCGTGGTGACGAAGGACAGGAAGCGGACCGCGCAGTTCGAGCACACACTGGTGGTGACGGACACCGGGGCGGACATCCTGACGCTTCCGTGAGGCCGGGGTGCCCGCACTTTTTACCGACAGACGGTCGGGAACCCGTTGACTTAGGCAAGCCTAAGTAGGAGGATCGGCGTATCGGTGCGCGGCGGCGTGCACAGCTGCTGCCGGTATGCATCCTTCTGTCCGGACTTCCCGTCCCCTCGGTCCCCGGAGGCCCGCCTTGGACTCGACCGCCACCACCACGCCTTTCTCGACGCTCATCCGCACCGCTTCGCACGAGCAGCACACGGAGGCGGAGTCGTCCAGCTTCATGAGCGACATGCTCGGCGGACGGCTCGGGGTGGACGCGTACACGCGCTACACCGAGCAGCTGTGGTTCGTCTACCGCGCGCTGGAGGACGGCGCCCAGGCCCTGCGTGAGGACCCGGTCGCCGGCCCCTTCATCCAGCCGGAGCTGATGCGCACGGCCGAGCTGGAGCGCGACCTCGGCCATCTGCGGGGCGAGGGGTGGCGCGAGGGGCTGGAGCCGCTGCCCGCCACCGCGGCCTACGCCGCGCGGGTCGCCGAGTGCGCCCGCGAGTGGCCCGCCGGATACATCGCGCACCACTACACGCGCTACCTCGGCGACCTCTCGGGCGGCCAGATCATCCGCGGTACGGCGGAGAAGACCTGGGGCTTCGCGCGCAAGGGCGACGGGGTGCGGTTCTATGTGTTCGAGCAGATCTCCAACCCGGCCGCCTTCAAGCGGGAGTACCGGGAGCTGCTGGACTCGGTGCACGCCGACGACCTGGAGAAGCAGCGGATCATCGACGAGTGCAAGCGCGCCTTCGCGCTGAACACCGCCGTCTTCCACGAGCTCGGCGAGGTCTTCCCGCTCAGCGCCTGAAGCGCCCGGGACCACGGCGCCCGAAGCGCCTGATCATGACGCGGCCACCAGAAGGACGCGGCCCCCGACCTCCACCGTGCCGTCCGGCGCTGGTGCGGTGAGGATCTGGGAGCCGCGTCCTTGTCTGATGTTCAGGGCCCGGCCCAGCTCGGCACTGAGCAGCATGGCCGCCGCGCCGGTCGCCTCGTCCTCGTCGATCCCTCCGGTGCGAGCACCGGCTCCACCGGAGCGGCTGTCGGCGCGCTCATCATCACGCCGCGGAAAGGCCCGTGCCCGTACGCGGCCTGCGGCCTCGTCCTCCCAGGCCCAGACGTAGAGCCAGCCGTCGCCGGGCGGCGGCTCCGTCAGCGCGTCCACATCGGCGACCGACGCGTACCGCTCCAGCTTCCTCGGCGGGACCCACTCCGTGCGGGCCGTGATCCAGGTGAACTCCCCGTCCTGGCGGGCGGTCACATCCCCGACGGGCAGCTCCAGGACCTCCAGGTCGAGCAGCCAGGCCGCGCCGACGAGGGGATGCCCCGCGAACGGCAGCCGCAGGCCGGGCGTGCGGATGTCGACGGTGCCGCGCTCGGGGTCGTCCACGAACACCGTCTCGCTGAAGCCGAGTTTCCGTGCGAGCACCTGCCGGGACTCGTTGTCGGGATACCTGCGCCCGTCGCGCACGACGCCCAGCGCGTTGCCGTGGCGGCCGTCCGGGCCGCAGAACACGCGCAGTACGTCGATGCCTTCGGGTACCTCGAAGTCGTTCACATCCGCATTCAAGCACCGCGGGGCCCGGGATGGCCGCGACGGAGGTCCTGGAGTTCGCCTCCCGCCCGTTCTCCGCGCTGTCCGGCGGCGAGCGCGCCAGGGTCGCACTGCCCCGGGCAGTCTCCCCCGCCCGAGGACCGGGGTGCCGCTCGTCGTACCGAACCGGGCTTCCTGATCCGTGGCCGGCGCCGGCCCGGTAGGGTTCAGGCGGTCAGTGCGGACGACGGATCAGAAGGCGCAGAAGACAACGGATGACAAGGCTGGGTCGACTGGCGGCGGGGCTCGCGACGACGACGGTACTGGTCGTCACGGCGAGCGGCTGCGTGACGGTGCACGGTGAACTGGAAGTCGTGCCGGCGGCGACGAAGTCCGAGGCCGCGAAGGCCCTGGAGGAGTTCACCGTCGCGTACAACAAGGCGGACAAGGCGTACGATCCGGCGCTCGACGAGGACCAGGTGACCGGTTCGCTCGGCGCGATCAACCAGGCCGGTCTGGTGGCGCGGCACAAGATCAGCCCGGACGGCAACGCGCAGCACAAGCCGCTGGAGCTGAGCGACGCCTCCTACCTCGTTCCCAAGAAGGCGGGCTGGCCGCGCTGGTTCGTCGCGGACACCGACTCCAACCGCGACCGGGACGGCGGGAAGGACGACACCCGCTGGCTGCTGGGGTTCATACGCACCGGGCCCGACGCGCCGTGGAAGGTCTCGTATCTGGCGGTGGCATCCCCGTCCGAGATCCCCGAGTTCAGCAAGGACGCCGACGGCTATGTGCAGCCCGTGCCATCGAAGGACACGGACGCCGCCCTGGCCACCCGGCCCGCCGAACTGAGCACCACGTACACGAGCTACCTCACCGACGGTGCGCCGGACGTCTTCGCCCCCGGGTCGATGACCTCGGGCTGGCGGGAGGCGCGGAAGACCACCCGCAGGGCGGGCTACTCCTACCAGTACGTCGACCAGGCGCTGGATTCCGGGACGTACGCGCCGCTGGGTCTGGCGACGGAGGACGGCGGGGCGCTGGTCTTCTTCAGCAGCAGGCACTTCGAGCGGCAGACGGCCGCCGAGGGACTGCGGCCGACGGTCACCGCGGATGTGGAGGCGCTGCTGACCGGCGAGGTGAAGAGCACCCTCACCAAGGAGCGCGTCTCCAGCCAGCTGGTCCACGTACCCAGGAAGGGGTCCGAGGACGACAAGGTGCGTGTGCTGAACCGGCTGCCCGGTCTGGTCGCGGCGCAGGGGTCCTGACGGCCGACGGCTCGCGGGCCGTCACGCGTGGCGCGGGTCGTGCCGGGCCCAGTGCGTGAGGCGTTCGGCGAAGTCCTCGACGAGCCCGCGGAGCTCGTCCGGGCGTTCGACGACGAACGGCCGGTCCAGCGAGGCGAGTACGGCGGGCAGCCAGTCGAGCCGTTCCACCCGCAGCTCGACGCGGGACCAGCGCCCGGCCTCCGGATCCACGCCGCCCTGGGGCGGCAGCTCCTCCACCAGCGCGATACCGGCGGGCAGCCGGGTGCGGATGTGCTCGGGAGCGCCCTGGACGCGCAGGGTCACCTCGTGCTTGTACGGAGCGGTGGCGAGCCCGGTGAGGACGCGCTGCGCGGGGTCGGGTCCCTCGGGCGGTTCGAAGGAGCCCGGCAGGGTCCTGACCTCGGTGACGCGGTCCAGCCGGAACATCCGGTCCTGGCCGGCGGTGAGGTCGGCCGCCGTCATGTACCACTTGCCCGCGTGCGCGACGAGCCCGTGCGGGTGCAGGGTACGTTCGCTGCGGCGGCCGTCCGCGCCCGTGTACCGGATCGAGACCGGCCGGTGGTGGTTGACCGCGTCGGCGACCGGAAGCAGGACCCCGGCTTCCGGAGGGATCGCTTCGCCGGGCGGAGCGGTGAAGGCGAGAGAGCCGAGCAGGGCGTCGAGTCCGAGGCGCAGCCGCTCGGGGAGCACCCGCCTGATCTTGGCCGCCGCCGTCTCGCTCGCCGTGCCCGTGGCGCCGGTGAGGCCGGCCCTGCGGCCCGCGACCAGGCCGAGCAGTACGGCGAGTGCCTCGTCGTCGCTCAGCATGAGCGGCGGCATCCGGTAACCGGGCATGAGCCGGTAGCCGCCGTAACGGCCGCGCACCGACTCGACGGGTACATCGAGGTCGAGGAGGTGGCCGACGTAGTGCCGCACCGTGCGTTCGTCGACGTCGAGGCGGTCGGCGAGTTCGGTCGCGGTCCTGACGCCGCCCGACTGCAGGAGCTCCAGCAGGGTGAGCACACGGGCGATGGGACGGGACATACCGAGAAGTGTGCCGCACATACCGGGCGGGTTCCGCCCGGTATAGGTCGTAGCGTGTGGTCACAAGCACCGAACGACCAGGAGAGAACCATGGACTTTATCTCTGTCCGCATCATCACGGACGACGTCGCCCGCCTCGTCGACTTCTACGAGCGGGCCACCGGAGTGTCCGCCGACTGGTCGACCGAGGACTTCGCCGAGCTCGGGGTCGGCTCGGCCACCCTCGCGATCGGCAGTACGCGCACGGTCCCCCTCTTCGCGCCGGGTTCCGCCCGCCCGGCCGACAACCACAGCGTCATCCTCGAATTCCTCGTCGATGACGTGGACAGCGTGCACACGAACCTGACCGGCTTCGTGGAGGACTTCGTCAACGAGCCGACGACCATGCCCTGGGGCAACCGCGCGCTGCTGTTCCGCGACCCCGACGGCAACCTCGTCAACTTCTTCACGCCCGTCACACCGGCCGCCGTCGAGAAGTTCGCCCGTCGGTAGTCCCGCCGGGACGTTCCGTCGGCAGCCCCGCCGGGAGCCGGCGTCGGGAAGTCGGCGGGGTCAGGAGCCGGCGGGGGCCTTCAGCGGCTGAGGGGCCAGGCCACCGCGTCGTGGTCGAGGTCGCTCGGGTCGGCCGTGTCCGCGTACTGCGCGCAGGCGTCGGTGAGCGTCTCCAGCAGGGTCAGCGGATCGGGCAGCGGGTTCTCCGGGCCACGGATCCAGTGCACGTCCAGCTCACCGGGGAGCCGTGCGGGTGGCAGGAGGACATAGCTGCCACGGCAGTGCCAGCGGAGCCCGGGATGCTCGTCCATGGTCTCGGGGTGGCAGTCCAGCTCGCAGGGCCACCACTCGTCCTCGTCGTCAGGGGTGCCGCGGGTGGCGGTGAAGAAGAGCATCCGGTCGCTGCCGGACCGGGCCACGGGACCGACGTCGATGCCCGCCGCGGTAAGCCGCTCCAGGGCGGCCTGCCCCGCGGTGAAGGGGACGTCGAGGACGTCGTGGATCATGCCGGTCGCGGTGATGAAGTTGGCCAGCGGCTGCCCGGCGGCCCAGCGCTCGATCTGCGCGCTGTCCGTCGTGGACTGCGTCTGCCAGGCGAAGGAGACGGGGTGACGCGCGGGCGTCGGACAACCGACGCGCTCGCACGAACATCGGTATCCGGACGGGTGCGCTGCGGGTGAAATGGGCATTCCCGCATCGGCCACGGCCAGGAGCAGCGCCAGCCGCGCCGCGTCGTCGGCTTCCGGCTGTGGTTTCGGCCGCCTGCGCAGCCACTGGGAGATCCTGCTCTCTGTGCCGCGATAGCGGCCGGAATCGGCGCCCATCTATCCCCTCACCTCAGCGGTTTCCTCTCCATGGTCCCACCATCCTGCTCCTCGGGTGGCCAGACTTCCGAAGCGGGGTACTCGGGCGGTCGCGCAGAGGTCATCACGCACCTACGGAATGTCACGGAATACGGCGGCGGCTCATGGCTGGATCAAGATCCCCCGCAGGGTGAGGTCGACGACGGCGTCGGCGTACGCGTGGGTCAGCGGAAGCGTTCTCAGCAGCCAGCGGTGGGTGAGCGGGGCGATCAGGAGCTCCAGCGCGACGCGTGGATCGATGTCCGCGCGCACCTCGCCCGCCTCCTGGGCGGCGCGCAGGCGTGTGACATACAACTGGAGCTGGGGTTCGAGCAGATTTTCCACGAATCGGGCCCCGAGTGCCGGATCGATGATCCCTTCGGCGGCCAGTGCCCGGGTGGGGGCCGCGCTCGTGGGGTCGTTCAGCCCGTCGACCGTGGCCCGCAGGACCAGCTTGAGGTCGGCCGTCAGGTCGCCGGTGTCGGGGATCTCCGGCGCGCCGTCCTCGCCGGCCGCCACCCCCTCCACCTCGGTGGAGCGGCGGGCGTTCTCGTCGATGAAGGCCTCCATCAGCACCGCCGCCTTCGACGGCCACCAGCGGTAGATCGTCTGCTTGCCGACCCCGGCCCTGGCGGCGATCCCCTCGATCGTCGTCCTCGTGTAACCCACCTCCCCGACGAGTGCGAGCGCGGCGTCGCAGATCGCTCGGCGGGAGCGGTCGCTGCGGCGGCTGGAATCTGGGGCCTTGCGGGAGGGCATCGGGCCATCGTAGAACCGCCCGGCCGTCCGACGGTCCCGTACGAACCACCCGCACGAACCACCCGAACGGATCACAGCGCGAGGGCCCCGGCACGGCGCACCATGAACCCACGCACACACCCGTGCGCATCCACCGTTCCGCGGCCACGGCCGCCGTTCGCGAGGAGCCTGCATTGACCCGTGACGCCACCCCCCGTCGCTACCTGATGTGCGCCCCGTCCCACTTCCAGGTCACCTACTCCATCAATCCATGGATGGATCCGACGAAACCCGTGGATCTGCCCCTGGCCATCACCCAGTGGGAGGACCTGCGCGACCGCTACCGCTCCCTCGGCCACACGGTGGAGCTCCTCACCCCGCGCCCCGACCTGCCCGACATGGTGTTCGCCGCCAACGGGGCCACCGTGATCGACGGCCGGGTGCTCGGTGCGCTGTTCGCCTACCGGGAGCGGTACGCGGAGGCCGAGGCGCACCGGGAGTGGTTCCGGGCCGACGGTTTCACCGAGATCCACGAGCCGGCCCATGTCAACGAGGGCGAGGGCGACTTCGCCGTGACCGCCTCCTACCTGCTCGCCGGGCGGGGTTTCCGGTCCAGTCCGCTCTCCCACGCCGAGGCCCAGGAGTTCTTCGGGCGCCCGGTGATCGGCCTCGATCTGGTGGACCCGCGCTACTACCACCTGGACACGGCCCTGTGCGTCCTGGACGACGCTGCCGACGAGATCATGTACTACCCGGGGGCCTTCTCGCCGGGCAGCAGGTCCGTGCTGGCGCGTCTCTTCCCCGACGCGCTGCTGGCCGAGGAGGCGGACGCCGTGTCGCTGGGCCTCAACGCGGTCAGCGACGGGCGTCACGTGCTGCTCCCGCAGGCCGCGGTGGGGCTCTTCGACCCGCTACGGGACCGGGGCTTCGAACCGGTCCCGATGGATCTGGGCGAGCTCCTCAAAGGCGGCGGCAGCGTGAAGTGCTGCACCCAGGAGCTGCGGGACCATCGTGATGCGCCGGACACAGGAGACGGCTATTCCTCCTCGGGCGGCGGCCAGGCGTCGCCCCACGCGGCGCCCCGGGCGGCACGGTAGAGCGTGCCGTGCCGCTTGGTGACCGTGGCGCGCCGCAGGCCCTCGTCCCGGGTGCAGAGCTCCAGCAGCACCTGCCCCTTGCGGATCTGCGGCCTGCGGATGACCCGTTCATGTACGGGAGCGGCGGGGAAGCGGGTCGCCACGACGTAGCTGAACTTCTCGTCCTCGTGGCTGAGCGAGCCGCCCTTGACCTGGCGGTGCAGGGACGAGCGGCTGACCCGCGCCGAGAAGTGGCACCAGTCCGTGCCGCGCTCGATCGGGCACACGTCGTCGTGCGGGCAGGGTGCCGCGACGCTCAGCCCCGCGGCGATCAGCCGGTCGCGGGCCTCGATGACACGGTCGTAGCCGTCGGGGGTGCCGGGCTCCACGATCACCACGGTCTGCGCGGCCCCGGCGACGGCCTCGACCAGCGCGGCCCGGTCCGCCGGGGTGAGCTCCTTCAGTACGTAGCTGACGGTCGCCAGGTCCGTGGGCTCCAGCGCCGTGCCGATCCTCGCCCGCTCCCAGGTGGCGGACCGCAGTCCGGGGATGCCGGACACCGCTGCCAGCTCACGGCCGAGCGCGAGGGCCGGCTCGGACCAGTCCAGCACCGTCGTCCTTGGCCCGTCCCAGGCCCCGGCCACAGCCCAGCTCGCCGCGCCCGTGCCTCCCCCGATGTCGGTGTGGGTGGCGGGCGTCCAGTCCGGCGCGGCCTCGCGCAGGGCGGCCAGGCAGGACCGTACGGCCTCGAAGGTCGCGGGCATCCGGTACGCGGCGTACGCGGCGACGTCGGAACGGTTCCGCAGGATCGGGGCGTCGGTCGGGGTCGTCCCGCGGTAGCTGGCGATCAGCCGGTCGACGGCTTGCTGGGCCTGGGTCGGGGGCAGCCCGTCGAGCAGGGCGGCCAGCGCCGCGCGCAGGGCTTCCGCGGTGGGGAGGGTGGCGTTCACCGACGGATTGTAGGCGCAGCGGGGCCCGCTGCGCCCTCCGGTGGTCCGGTGCGCACCGGCGGGCGAACGCGGACGGAACAGGGCCGGAACAGGGCCGGAGGAGTCCGGTCGCCGAACTGCCCGCCACGATCAGGCCGTTGCTAGGCTGACCGCCCCCGCACCGGGGACCGTTCAGGGCCGGACCGTCAGGGAGATCATGCGACAGAGGATCGTGCGTCTGGCTCTGGTGGGCGGGGTGTTCCTCCTCGCCCTGATCCTTCTCCCCGCGGCCTGTGGGGGCGGCAGGACCGTCGCCGGGGGCCCGGACGTGCCGAGGAGCACCGGTCCCGCGACCCGGCTGAACGTCCCCCCGGGGTACAGGGCGGACCGCGGCTGGGAGGTCGTCGGCGCGGGGCCCGACTACGCCGTCTCCCACACGACGGGCCGGCTGGCCTATCTGGAGGCGGCCCCGGACCACCGCTACCGGCTGCGGACCCTCGACACGGAGACCGGGCGGAGCGCCTGGAGCGGCGAGGCCTGGCGTCCCCCGGACCCGCGGAACTTCCCGAAGCTGCTCACCGTCGACAAGGACGACCGGCAGTTCTTCGTGACCTGGTCCTACGGGAAGACCGGCATCGGGCCGGAACCCTCGGGGGCCTTCGTCTCGCTCGACGTGTACGACGTGGTGGACGGGAAGCGCCGGCGCGTCGAGGTGCCGTGGGCCGGTGCGCCGGTCGTCACGGCGACCGGCCCCGGCATCGTGATCACCGACGGCGGGGCGAACAGCGCGGTCGTGGACCCGGTCAGCGGTGAGGTGTCGGACACCGCCGCGTCCGCCGTGACGTATCCGAAGGGGTGCGCCGCCTGCAAGCGGCTCACCGAGGTGCGCGGCCAGACGTCGAAGGGGCTGCTGCTGAGCGGGGCGCGTGAATTCTGGGTGGAGGGCGGCTGGTTCAGCAGGAGGACCGCGCCGAAGGGCGCGGACGCCGGCACCGGGGTGCCGACCTCCGTCACACCGGGGCTGATCCTGGCGAAGTGGCAGCTCGCCAAGAAGTCGAAGCGGGCCGCCACCCACCAGTTGTGGACGGTCCATGACGCGGAGAGCGGGAAGCCGGTCGTATCGGTGGAGTGCCGCACCCCGGCCATGGAGCCGGGGCGCTATCCGCAGGCCGCGGTCTCGCCCTCGGGCGACTATCTGATCGCGGGGAATCTGGCCTTCGACCTGAAGGCGAAGAAGGGGTTCTGCTTCGAGAAGGACGGCGGGTCACCGCTGCTGACGTTCGCCTCGGTGACGGACGGGGGCATCGCCTACGGCGCGACGACCGTACGTGACGCGGACGAGGCCCTGAACGGCGGCGGGGCGGGTCCGGTCACGATGAGCTTCGCGACGGGGGACATCGAAGAGCTGCCCCCGAACACACGACTGCCGGAGGTGGAGACCTCCGGCGTCGGTGTGTTCCGCTGGACGGACGGCAGGAACCGCCTGCACCTGCTGGGCCACCCCCGCGTGGGCTGAGGCGGACGGCGCCCGCCCTCGCCCGTCTACCGCGCGGCACCCGTGTGCTGCCACGGCCGGCACAGCAGCAGGAAGCACGCCGTCGCGGACATGGCACAAACCACCTGCACCACGGCCATCGGTACTGCGGTGTGTTCACCGGCGATCCCGACCAGGGGTGAGGCGATGGCACCGATGAGGAACTGCGAGGTCCCCAGCAGCGCGGACGCCGAGCCCGCCGCGTGCCTGGTGCGCATCAGCGCCTGGGTGTTGGTGTTGGGCATCGCCAGGCCCATCGCGGACATGAGCACGAACAGTCCGGCGGCCACCGGCAGCAGGCCGACGTCTCCGAATACCCCGGAGGTCATCAGCAGCAGCGCGACCGCCGCGACGGAGATGACCGCGAGGCCGAAGCCGAGCGCCTTGTCCAGGCTGACCCGTCCGACGAGCACCTTGCCGTTGATCTGGCCCACGGCGATCAGCCCGATGGAGTTGATCCCGAAGAGCAGGCTGAAGGTCTGCGGGGACGCCCCGTAGATCTCCTGGACGACGAACGGGGACGCGCTCACATAGGCGAAGAGCGCGGCGAAGGCGAGGCTGCCCGCGACCATGTAGCCGGTGAACACCCGGTCGGCGAGCAGCCCGCGCATGGTGCGCAGCGCGTCGCCGACACCGCCGGTGTGCCGCTGCTCCGCCGGGAGTGTCTCGTGGAGCCACTTCCAGACGACGAGGGTGAGCAGTATGCCGACGAAGGTGAGGACGACGAAGATGCCCCGCCAGTCGGTGAACTGGAGTACCTGGCCGCCGATCACGGGCGCGATGACGGGGGCCACCCCCGAGATCAGCATCAGGGTCGAGAAGAATCTGGCCATCGCGTCGCCGTCGTAGAGGTCACGCACGACGGCCCGGGAGATCACGATTCCGGCTGCGCCGGCCAGCCCCTGGAGGAGGCGGAAGCCGATGAGGAGTTCCGCGGTGGGGGCCACGGCGCAGATCGCGGTCGCGACGACGTAGACGACCATGCCCAGCAGCAGGGGCCTGCGCCGGCCCCAGCGGTCGCTCATCGGCCCGACGACGAGCTGGCCGAGCGCCATGCCGGTGAGGCAGGCCGTGAGGGTGAGTTGGACCGTCGCTGCCGGGGCGTGCAGCGCGCCGGTGACCTCCGGGAGTGCCGGGAGGTACATGTCCATCGAGAGGGGCGGCAGGGCGGTGAGTCCGCCCAGCACGAGGGTGACCAGAAGTCCGGCCCGCCGTGCGGTGGTCGTGGAGTCGGCCGGGGCACCCACTGCGGCAGGGGTGGTGGCCGGGGCGACGGATACGTCGCCCTTGCTGCTCGTCGGTATGTGCTCGTGTTCTTGCTGGGCCCGGCTCATGCCGCTGTCCGGCATCCTCGTCTCCGCTTCGTTGAATCGACATCTATGCTCTCAGGTCAGTCGGAGTGGTCGATACCTTTTTGCATGGGAGCGGGCGGGCATGAGCGGAACTGTGCGTTGGGGTGTACTGGCGACGGGCGGCATAGCCGCGACATTCACGGGCGACCTGCTGGCGATGAAGGACTCGGGGGCCGAGGTCGTGGCGGTCGCGTCCCGCGCCGAAGCACCGGCGAAGGCGTTCGCCGAGCGGTTCGGGATCGAGCGGGCGTACGGCAGCTGGGCGGAGCTCCTCGCGGACGACACCGTCGACGTCGTCTACGTCGCCACCCCGCACTCGGCGCACCGGGAGGCGGCCGGGCTCGCCCTGGAGGCCGGGAAGCACGTGCTGTGCGAGAAGGCGTTCACGCTCAACGAGCGTGAGGCGCGGGAGCTGGTGGATCTGGCCCGGGAGCGCGGGCTGTTCCTGATGGAAGCGATGTGGACGTACTGCAATCCGCTCATCCGCCGGATGACCGAGCTGGTGGCGGACGGCGCGATCGGCGAGATCCGCACGGTGCAGGCCGACTTCGGCTTCGCGGGCGATTTCGGGGCCGAGCACCGGCTGCGTGACCCCGCCCTCGGCGGCGGCGCGCTGCTCGACCTGGGGGTCTATCCGGTGTCGTTCGCGCAGCTCCTGCTGGGTGAGCCCGACCGGGTGCAGGCGGACGCGCTGCTGTCGCCCGAGGGCGTCGACCTCAACACGGGGATGCTGCTTGGCTGGGACTCGGGTGCCACGGCGCTGCTGAGCTGCTCGATCGTCGGGGCCCTGCCGACGGTCGCGTCGGTCACCGGCACGACCGGGCGGATCGACTTCCCGCAGGGCTTCTTCCACCCGGAGCACTTCCTTCTGCACCGGCAGGGCCGGGAGCCCGAGAAGGTCGTCACGGGCCCGGGGCCGCAGGGCCTTTCGGGCATGCAGTACGAGGCGGCCGAGGTGACGCGCGCGCTGCTGGCCGGCGAGAAGGAGTCCCCACTGGTGCCGCTGGAGGGTTCGCTCGCCGTGATGCGGACGCTCGACGCGGTACGGGACCGGGTCGGCGTCCGCTATCCGGCGGACGGCCCTACGCGGGGGTGAGCCCCGGGTTCCCGGCCTCGGTCACGAAGGAGCCGGCCGTGCTGACCGGCGACCCGGGTGTGGTGACCGCCGACACCGTGCGGAAGTCGGCGCGCGCCTGGTCGGTGCCGAGGGTGACGACCGCGTAGCCGCGACGGCCGTTGTAGAACTTCAGATGCGGGTTGGCCCGGGTGAGGTTGTCCCAGTTCGCCGGCTTCTCGGAGCCGTCCTTGCCGCTGGCGATGGAGGTGGCCACGACCTCGGTGCCGACGGTCCTGGACTCCGGGTCGTCGAAGTCCTTCTTGAGGTCGAAGCCGTAGCCGACGTGCACATCGCCGGTCAGGATCATGAGGTTCTCGATCCCGGCGGCCTCGGCGCCGTCCAGGACGCGCTGCCGGGACGCGGGGTAGCCGTCCCAGGAGTCCATGGACAGCTTGTAGGCGTCGGTCGGCACATCGCGCCGCTGGGCGAAGGTGACCTGCTGCGGCACGACGTTCCACCGGGCGTCCGAGGTCTTCCAGCCGTCGGTCAGCCAGCGCTCCTGGGTGGCGCCCGTCATGGTGCGCGAGGGGTCCTCCGACTCCGGTCCCGGTACCTGCCAGCCGTCGCCGTAGGCCTGGTCGCTGCGGTACTGCCGGGTGTCGAGGATGTCGAACTGGGCGAGCCGGCCGAAGTGCAGGCGGCGGTAGAGCCGCATGTCGGGGCCGGTGGGCCGCTGCGGGGTGCGCAGCGGCTGGTTCTCCCAGTACGCGCGGTAGGCGGCGGCCCTGCGCAGCAGGAACTCCTCAGGGGGGACGTCGTTCTCGGGGGTGTCGCCCGCGTAGTTGTTCTCGGTCTCGTGGTCGTCCCAGGTGACGACGAAGGGGTGCGCGGCGTGCGCGGCGCGCAGGTCCGGGTCGGACTTGTAGAGGCCGTACCGCATGCGGTAGTCCTCCAGCGTGAGCGTCTCCCGGTTGAAGTGGTCGGGCAGCACCAGGTCGGTGTAGGCGCGGGCGCCGCCGGTCGCGGTGACCGCGTACTCGTAGAGGTAGTCGCCGAGATGGAAGACCGCGTCGACGTCCTCGTCCGCGAGGTGCCGGTAGGCGGTGAAGTAGCCGTCGTGGTACGCCTGGCAGGAGACTGCGGCCAGGGTCAGGGAGCTGTTGCGGGCGTCCCGGGCGGGTGCGGTGCGGGTGCGGCCCGTGGGGCTGGTCCAGCTGCCGGCGCGGAAGCGGTACCAGAAGACCCGGCCGGAGTCGAGGCCGTCCACCTCCACATGGACGCTGTGGCCGAACTCCGGGTGTGCGGTGGCGGATCCGCGCCGCACGACCCGCCGGAAGCGTTCGTCGCGGGCGATCTCCCAGCCGACAGCGACGCGCTCGGCGGGCAGCCCGCCGTCGGCCTCGTACGGGCTGGGCGCGAGTCTCGTCCACAGGAGCACGGACGTCGGCAGCGGGTCCCCGGAGGCCACGCCGAGGGTGAAGGGGTCCTCGGTGATCTTCCGGGTGTCGAGCTCGGCGGCGGCCGCCGTGCCCGCGCCGGGCAGGTTGACGGCGAAGGCCAGTGCGGCCGCGGCGCCGGTGACGGTCAGGAACCGGCGGCGGCCCACACCCGGGCCGAGCCGCTGCGCGGCGATGCGCAGCTCGGCGGAATGGCCGGGCCGGTCGGATTGCCTGCTGAGCTGTGCGGGTGTCATATGCCCCTCCCCTGCCGGATGTTGTCAGATGCATTCGAGTGCGGGGCGACGACCTGCCGTTGGCGGGTACACAACATCCTTATGGCGGTGCGATGAGCACCGGGTGCGGGTCGCGGTCAAACCTCCCGTACGCTGCCGGGCCATGAACGCTGAGCAGAGAATCGCTGTCGTCACGGGTGCGGGATCGGGGATCGGCAGGGCCGTCACCCTCACCCTCACGGGTGCGGGCTGGACGGTGGCACTGGCGGGCCGACGGCCCGAGCCCCTGGAGGAGACGGCCGCCGCGGCGGGTCCTGGCGCCACGGTGTGCCTGCCCACCGATGTGAGCGACCCGGACGGGGTGAGCGCGCTCTTCACCTCCGTACGGGAACGCTTCGGCCGGCTGGACCTGCTGTTCAACAACGCGGGGACGTTCGGGCCGCGTTCGGCGCCCGTCGAGGACGTGGCGTACGAGGACTGGCGGACGGTGGTGGACGTCAACCTGACGGGGACGTTCCTGTGCGCACAGGCGGCGTTCCGCCTGATGAAGGCGCAGGACCCGCAGGGCGGCCGGATCATCAACAACGGCTCGGTCTCCGCCCACGCGCCACGCCCGCACTCCATCGCCTACACGGCGACGAAGCACGCGGTGACCGGTCTGACGAAGTCGCTGTCGCTGGAAGGGCGGCCGTACCGGATCGCCTGCGGGCAGATCGACATCGGCAACGCGGCGACCGACATGACGCAGCGGATGAGCGCGGGGATCCTCCAGGCCAACGGCGAGGTGACCGCCGAGCCGGTCATGGCTGCGGACGATGTGGCCCGGACGGTCCTGCACATGGCGGAGCTGCCGCTGGAGGCCAATGTGCAGTTCGCGACGGTGCTGGCGACGGCCATGCCGTACGTCGGCCGGGGCTGATCCGCTTCGGCTCCACGCTTGCCCGGTACTCGCCAGAACTCGCCCGAACTCGCCCTCGAATGACCGAATTCGCGAGTTTCCCCCTGTGAGTCCGGGCAAGCGCGTGCTGCCCGTATGCTGCTGACCTTCACCGAATGAACACAGAAGGAACACACAGCATGCGCATATCCACTGCCACGCCCCTCGCACTGGCCGCCGCCACCGCTCTGGCCGGCTCGCTCCTCGTCACGGCCCCGGCCTCCGCGGCCTCCCATCAGGGCGGGCTGCACCTCGGGAAGATCCAGTACGACAGCCCCGGCAAGGACACCCGGACGAACACGTCCCTGAAGGCCGAGTACGTGGACATCCACAACAACGGCAAGTCGAAGCTCCAGCTCAAGGGCTACAAGCTGAAGGACAGAACCGGGTACACGTACACCTTCCCCAGCTTCACGGTCGCGGCCGGGAAGACGGTCCGCGTCCACACCGGCAAGGGCAAGAACACCAAGGCCCACGTGTACTGGAACCGTGGCTCCTACGTCTGGAACAACACCGGCGACAAGGCCCGGCTGATCAAGCCGGGCGGTGCGCTCCTGGACTCCTGCTCCTGGGGCAAGGGCAAGGGCGTGAAGGTCTGCCACTGAGCCGGGAATGCCCGGCCGCGCCCCTCGGTTGAGCTGCGACATGAGCTCATGTTCCGAGGCCGAGGTCCTGCGCTACACCGCGTTCTCCGCCGATCCCGCCGGGGGCAACCCGGCGGGAGTCGTCCTGGACGCCTCAGGACTCGACAGCACGGCGATGCTCGCCGTCGCCGCGGAGCTGGGCTACAGCGAGTCGGCGTTCCTCACCGCTCCCGACGGCCGCGGCGGGCACACCATCCGCTACTTCAGCCCGAAGGCGGAGGTCCCCTTCTGCGGCCATGCCACGGTCGCCGCCGCCATCGCGCTCGCCGAGCGGGACGGCCCGGGCGACCTGGTGTTCTCCACCCCCGCGGGCACGGTCCCCGTGACCGTCGCCCGCGAGGGCGGCGAGCTCCGCGCCACCCTCACCAGCGTCGAGCCGCACACCACGGACGCCGCCCCCGAGGACGTGACGGAGGCCCTGACCGCCCTGGACTGGCCGGCCGCAGACCTGGACCCCGCACTGCCGCCCCGTATCGCCTACGCGGGCGCCCGCCACCTGGTGCTGGCCGCCGCGACCCGGGAACGGCTGGCGGACCTCTCGTACGACTTCGCCCGCCTCGAAGCCCTCATGCACGGGCTCGACCTGACGACCGTCCAGCTGGTGTGGCGGGAGTCCCCCACGGTCTTCCACGTCCGCGACCCGTTCCCGGTCGGCGGTGTCGTCGAGGACCCGGCGACGGGCGCGGCGGCGGCCGCCTTCGGCGCGTACGCACGCGAGCTGGGCCTCGTCCCGCACGACGCCGTCCTCACCCTGCACCAGGGTGAGGACATGGGCCGCCCCGGCACCCTCACGGTCGAGCTGAGGCCGGGTGACGCACGGATCAGGGTGACCGGGACGGGGACGCGCATCGGCTGAGAGCAGCCGCGTTCTCCTCGGCCTGGGCGACCGTCCGGAAGCGCTGCTCGCCGGGGTGTTCCTCGGCCGGTCCGGCGGCCGCGGGGTCGGACGGGTGAGTCGGGGCCGGGTGACGGGACGAAGGCGCGGCAGGATGACGGTCATGGCACAACCGCTGACCGTACCCAGCATGACCGCCGGGGCCGACTTCGTCCTGCGCCCCTGGGAGATGAGCGATCTGCCCCTCGTCCGCGAGGCGGCACAGGACGACTACATCCCGCTGGTCACCACGATCCCCTCGCCCTACTCCGACGAGGCGGCGGAGGCCTACATCAGGCGTCAGTGGCACCGGGCGGCGGGCGGCGCCGGATATCCGTTCACCATCGCGCGCACCCGGGACCGCCGGCCGGTCGGCTCCATCGGGCTCTGGCTCGCGGACGCGGCCCAGGGCAGGGCGACGCTCGGCTACTGGATGACGACCCCCGGCCGCCGGCAGGGCGTCGCGGGGGCGGCCCTGCGCACGGTCACCACCTGGGCCCTGCACGAGCTGCGCATCCCCCGGGTGCAGCTCCTCATCGAGCCGTGGAACACGGCATCCGTACGCACCGCCGAGAGCGCCGACTACCGGCGGGAGGGCCTGCTGCGCGGCTGGCAGGAGATCGGGGGTGAGCGCCGGGACATGCTGATGTACGCCCGGCTGAACGGCGACCGGCCGTCCGACGGCGGAGGGCCGTAGCGGAGGGTCCAGACGAAAGACCCTGGGGCGCGTTTCGAAAGTAGCGCCGTCCGCCCGAAGGGCGGGCCCGGCGGCGTCCGGTGCGTGCGATCGCAAGGCGGAGGGGCGCCCCGATACTGGGTGTATCGGGGTGATCCCGACAACGCGGCGAGCGTGCGTGCCAGGCGTCGCCGGGCAGGCGGGACTTTCGAAACACCCCCTAGATGACCGGGGGCCGGCCGAGCCGGGTCATGCGCCACACGGTGCGCCACCTCATCGGCCGGCGCGGGCCGCACGGGGTGCGCACACCCTCGATGAAGCCCCCGCACCACGCCTTCAGGCCGGTGAGCGAGCGGATGCGTGCCAGGGTGAGCAGGACCCAGACGGCCAGATAGACCGGGATGAGCGGGAGGGGCAGTCGACGCCTGGCGAGCCAGACCCGGTTGCGGGCGGTGAAGCGGTAGTGGACGGCGTGCCTCGCCGGGGAGGTCTTCGGGTGCCGCAGGACGAGGTCCGGCTCGTACAGGATCTTCCAGTCGTGGTCGAGCGCCCGCCAGGCGAGATCCGACTCCTCGTGCCCGAACCCGAACTCCCCCGCCCAGGTGCCGACCTGCCGGAGCATCCGCACCGAGAGGGCGTGCCCGCCGCCCAGGAAGCTGGTCACCAGGCCTCGCCGCATGGGGTCGCCCGCACGCAGCCGAGGCACATGGCGGCGCTGGGTCTCCCCCCGCTCGTCCGCGATACGGAACGAGACGATCCCGAGGGCGGGATCGGAGTCGTACAGCCGCTGGATCCTCCGGAACACGTCGTCGGCGACGAGGAGCCCGTCGTCGTCGAGCTCGACGGCCACATCCACATCGCCCGAATCGATCAGGGCCGCGAGGCCGACGTTCCGCGCACCGGGGCAGCCCGGGTTCTCGTCGAGGGGGATCTTGGTGACGTCGTGCGGGACGTCGGTGAGCGGAGTCGCGCTCCCGACCAGGACGATCCGCGTGGGCCGCACGTCCTGCTCGCCCACCGACGCGATCAGTTCGTCCAGCTCCCTGGGGCGGTTGCCCATCGTGACGATGACGACTCCGATGCGCGGCAGTGGCATGGCGGCGAACTCCAGTGGTCGGTGCGATGCCGAGATGCTACCGGCGCCACACCGCCCGTTCAGCCCGGCAACGCCCGCTCCGCACGGGTCAGTTCCGCCGGGCCCAGCTCCAGCTCCGCGGCCCCGGCCGAGTTCAGGACGGAGGCCGGTCGGCGGGCTCGCGGGACCGGGATGACGGCCGGGGAGCGGCTCGGCGGCCAGGCCGGCGCGATCCGCTGCGGGCTCGCACCGCGCTCGGCCGCATGTCATGGGGTTCGTCCAGGCACTCACCGAAGAGGTGACACCGCGTCACCGACTCGCGCATCGGGGCGGCGTGTGACTCCCCCGTCCGACCAGGGCCGTCGTTGCATAATGCGGGCCTGAAGCATCGCCGACCGCCCTCCGAGGAGTTCCGTCATGGCTTTGACCCGTACAGAGCGTGAGCAGTTTCTGGCCGAACCGCATATCGCCGCGCTCGCCGTGGACGCCGCGGAGGAGGGGCGGGCACCGCTCACCGTGCCGATCTGGTACCAGTACCTTCCCGGCGGCGACCTGTGGATCATGACGGGACGCGACTCCCGCAAGGGGAAGGACATCGCCGAGGCCGGCCGCTTCAGCATCATGGTCGACCGGGTCGCTCCGACCATCCGCTACGTCTCCGTCGAGGGCCCCGTCGTCGCCACGCTCCCCGCCACCCGCGAGCAGCTGGTGGAGCTCGCCTCGCGCTACCTTCCCGCCGACAAGGTCGAGGGCTATGTCGGCTTCGCGTGGAAGGAGCACGGCGAGCAGGTGGTCATCCATCTGCGCCCCCAGCGCTGGCTCAGCTCCGATCTGGGCGAGGTCTGAGCGGGCACCTGGAGGCCTCGGTTCCGGAAAATCTCCTTCGAGCTGATCTTGCGGCATAGATCGTTTAGGGTCTGGGCAGCATCAGGGCGCACATGATGAGCAATCAATTTCGGTCTCAAAACGTGCACTTCGAGTCAATGGGCGTCAATTCCGATCGCCCTGTCACGGGGCGGGGGCCTGTGAATCGTCTCCTGAAAGGACTCCAATGCCGCAGGACGTCACCTTCGACCTCCCCTTCAAGACCCCGGTCAGCGAGCACCTCGCCCACGCACGGGAGCGCCATCTGCGCTGGGTGTGGGACATGGGCCTGGTGCGGAGCCAGGCCGGGTTCGAGGAGTACCAGTCCTGGGACCTGCCCCAGGCGGCGGCGCGGACCTACCCCCACGCCTCGGCCGACGACATGACCGTCCTGATGAACTGGTTCTCGCTGGCCTTTCTGTTCGACGACCAGTTCGACTCCGGTAGTCCCGACCGCGCGGACCGCATAGCGGAGGTCGCCCGGGAGCTGATAGCCACGCCCCTGCGTCCGGCCGGGACGGCTCCGCGCGTGGTCTGCCCCATCACCCTGGCCTGGGCCGAGGTGTGGGGTCACCTTTCGGATGGCATGTCCCTGACGTGGCGCACCAGGTTCGCCGCCTCCTGGGGCCGTTTCCTGGTGGCACACACCGAAGAGGTCGACCTGGCGGCCGGCGGCCGCGCCGGAACACTCGGGGTCGAGGAGTACGCGGAGTTCCGCCGCCGCACCGTGGGCATCCACCACAGCATCGACGCGGGCGAGCGCAGCCGCGGCTTCGAGGTGCCGGCCCAGGTGCAGGCGCACCCGCTGATGGTCAGGATGCGGGACCTGGCCGCCGACACGATCGGCTTCATGAACGACATCCACTCCTTCGAGCGCGAGAAGCGCCGGGGCGACGGCCACAACCTCATCGCGGTCCTGCACAGGGAGCGCGGCTGCACCTGGGAGGAGGCCGCGGCGGAGGCGTACCGGATGACGACGGTCTGCCTTCAGGAGTACCTCGAACTCGAGGCGCGCGTCCCGGCGATGTGCCAGGAGCTCGGCCTCGGCGCCGAGCAGCGGGACCAGGTGCGGATGGGCGTGGAGGCCATCCAGCACTGGATCAACGGCAACTACGAGTGGGCGCTGACCTCGGGCCGTTACGCCGCCGCCAAGGAGGGCCCGGCCGCGTCGGCCGAACTGGCGGGCCGTGGCTCGCTGGACGACCTGCTCGCCGTCTGACACACCGTCGTGGGGGCCGCCCCGCGGGGGGGCGCCGCGGGGGGGAGGGGCGGGGACGCGGGCGGGGCCGCCCCGGC
>NZ_JBEZIH010000026.1:71398-128271 GCF_040650935.1 Streptomyces sp. NPDC048565 | reverse complement strand
CATTATATTGTCCCCTACCCCTCATATTTGGGGTGTTTTGGGTTGTTTATAACCACCCCTTGTTTTGTTTTTGTTAACCTTTTAATTTGGTGTGGGGGGGGGCCCCCCCCCCCCCCCCCCCACTCCTTCGCCCTCAGGGGTGTCTCAGATGGAGACGCCGTGCGAACGCAGGTAGGCGATCGGGTCGACGTCGGAGCCGTAGCTTGGGCCGGTCCTGACCTCGAAGTGGAGGTGCGGTCCTGTGGAGTTGCCGGTGGTGCCGGAGAGGCCGATCTGCTGGCCGCCGGTGACGGCCTGGCCGGCCGAGACCTCGAGCGAGGACAGGTGCGCGTACTGGGAGTACATGCCGTCCTCGTGCTGGATGACGATCTCGTTGCCGTACGAACCGCTCCACCCCGCGGAGACCACGGTGCCCTGGCCTATGGCCCGGACGCTGGTGCCGGAAGCCGCCTGGAAGTCGGAACCGGTGTGGTAGCCGCTGGACCAGCTGGCACCCGAGGCGCGGTACTGGGTGGTGACGTTGGGGTTCTCGACCGGGGTGCTCCAGCCCGAGCTGTCGCCCTGGGACGCACCGGAGTCGGCTGTCTTCGCTGCGGTGTCCTCGGCCTCCGCGGCAGTGTCCTCGGTCTTCGCGGCCGTGTCCTCGGCCGGAGCAGCCGTCTTCTCGGCCGGTGCGGCCTTCTTCGCCGCCGACGGGGCGGACGTGGAGGGCGCGGTCTGCGCGGAGCCGGAGGTCTTGGCGCCGAGGGTCAGCTTCATGCCCGGCAGGATCAGGCTCGGGTTCTCGCCGACGACGTCACGGTTGTCCTGGTACAGCTTCTGCCAGCCGCCCTTGACCTTCTTCTCGGCCGCGATCTTCGCCAGGTAGTCGCCGGAGACCACGGAGTAGGTCTTCGACGCGCTCTTCGCCGCCGGGGCGGGAGCGCTCTGCGCGGCGGACTTGGCGGCCGGCGCGGACTGCTCGGCCGCGTGGGCGCCGGTGGCGCCGATCAGCGGAAGGGCGAGAACTGCGCCACCGGTTCCCGCGGCAAGGACGCCTCGGGAGATCGGGCCGGTCTTCGTACGACGGTGCTTGCCTTTTGCGGGCATGGGGGTTTTCCTCTCCGGCGCCTGCGAGGTGAGCTGTCGGGTTCGGACTGGAGATGCCCGGCCGCATGGTGCGCGACTTGACCCCGAGCCGTACCGGATCTCTCCGGCAGGCGACTTACCTGGTTCCCCCGCTCCTGCCACACGTGAGTCGGTGCGGATTCCGGGCGGCGGCAGGATTAGGCGTTCCGTCCGGATTGACCGTGACCGTAAGCGAGCCGGGTTGCCGTGAACAACCGTCGGATTGCGAACCGGAATCCACGCTTCATTCCTGTCGCGGAATTCCCGTCACACTCCGTGGATTACGGATCTTGGCTTTCCGCACGGCGTCCGGAATACGCTTCGGCATCTCCACCACGCACCGTCACGGATATGATCCCGCTCACCCGCCTCCCCCCATCTCCCGCACAAGCGGGGCATGTTCCACTAAATGCACCAATACGGACATCGCGCGATCATCGCCTCTCCGGGAGGCCGGGGTCAGCACGACCGAGACGGTTGCCCGATGCACCCATGTCGTATCGTCGCGGGCGTGCCCCCGTCGGCGAGCGGCGCCGACGCCCGACACCCCAGGAGCCCTTGTGACGCAGCTGCCAGAGGTCCCGCCGACCGGTCCCGAGCCGACGGACGTCGACCTGACCGGTGTCCGTAACTTCCGCGACGTCGGCGGACTGCCGACCGTCGACGGCAGCACCGTGCGGTACGGGCGCCTCTACCGCAGCGGTCACCTCGCCCACGCCACCGAGGCCGACACCGCCTTCCTCGCCGGGCTCGGACTGCACACCGTCTTCGACTTCCGCAACGCCGCCGACCACAAGCTCGACGGTCTCGACGTGGAGCTGCCGGGCGTCCGGAATGTCAGCATTCCGCTGTCCGACCCCGCGGATGGCGCGGAGTTCTGGCGACTGGTGCGCGACGGCGACCTCCAGCAACTGCGCTCGATCCTGGCGGACGGCAAGGGAGCGGAGAGGATGATCAACTCCTACCGCTCGATCATCAAGGACCGCACGGCCGAACACAGCCGCGTACTCCACGCGCTGGCCGAGGACGGTGTGCCGGCGCTGATGCACTGCGCGGCGGGCAAGGATCGGGCGGGCCTCTCCATCGCGGTCACACTGCTCGCGGTCGGCGTCGAGAAGGAAGCCGTCGAGGCCGACTACCTCAAGTCGAACGACGCGCACCGCCGCTACAAGGTCCGCCGCAGCGACACCTCCCCGGTAGGCATGTCAGACGAGGTGATGGAACTGCTCAGCCCCCTCTTCGGCGCCCACGCCGACTACCTGGCCGCTGCGTTCGACACCATCGAGGAGACCTGGGGCGGCACCGACCGCTATCTCACCGAGGGTCTGAGGATCAGCCCCGACACCCGCGCGAAGCTGCGCGAGCGGCTCGTCGAGGGCGCCTGACGCCGGGCGACTGCCGGAGTCAGCCTGTGCCGGCCACGTTGAACAGGAGATAGAGGAAGCCCGCGATGACGTGTCCGGCGACCAGGTAGGCGATGAGCCGGATCACGACACCGCGGGGCATCCGCCGCTCCTGGGTGTCCGAGCTCTTCGGCCGGCGCGGGCTGAGCGGGTCGTAGTACTCCGAATCGGACATGGCGAGTCCTCTCTGCCGGCTGTTCGGGCCGGGGATGACAAAGGGTGCGCACGGACGGGGCGTGCGGTCATGGCGGGCGGTGATGGCGTTCGGTCGGGGCGTACGGATCAGAGCCGGTGGATGCCGCTGCCCAGACACAGCTCGGCCGCCGGGCTCTGCAGCAGCGTGTGGACGAAGAGCAGGCGTACGCCGCCGACGTCGAGTGCCGCGATCCGGTGCGGGGTGAGCGAGTCGAAGTGGGCGCTGTCGCCCGGATCCAGGTCGTGCACGGTCTCCCCGAGCACCACCCGCAGCCTGCCGTCCAGGACGTACAGCCACTCCTCGCCGGGGTGGACGCGCACGAGGTCGCCCTCGGTGCCGTACGGGACGCGGACGTGCAGGGCCTGCATGGCACGGCCGGGCGCGCCCGCCTGCCGGTACTGCCAGCCGCCCGCCTCGGTTCCGCGCCTGCTTCCTTCGGGCGGGCCGCCGCGGACGACCGCGTCACGTTCGGGCGGGATCTCGCCCAGGAGCTCGGAGACGGTCGTACCGTAGACACGGGCGAGACCGAGCAGCATCGGCAGCGAAGGCTGCCTCCGGCCCGTTTCGAGCCGGGAGAGGTGGGCCGGCGAGAGCCCCGCTCGGCCGGCCGCGCCCTCCAGGGTGAGACCGCGGTTACGACGCAGGTCGCGCAGGCGTGGCGCGATCCCCGGAAGGTCGTCGGCCACCCCTCCGTCAGGAGGATTCATGCCTTCCATTGGGCCAGGATCTTTCCCCTGAGGCAAATAACTTGCCTCAGGGGCAAACCGGGTGCGGGCCGCAGGCGGATCCTCAGCGGTTGGCGACGGCCTGTTTCACCAGGGTCCTGCCGAAGTCCCACATCAGCCCGCCTCCGCCGTGCGCGTCGTCCATGACGGCGGTGAAGGCCGTGATGAAGCGGTCGACCTCGGGCTCGCCGATGACCAGCGGCGGAATCAGCTTGATCACCTCCAGGTGATCACCGGAGACCTGGGTGAGGATCCGGTGCTTCTGGAGCAGCGGCACCACCACCATCTGGGCGAAGAGGCCCTTGCGGGCCGCCTGCAGCATCGTCCATCGGCTGCGGAGCTTGAGGGAGGACGGCCGGCCGAACTCGATGCCGATCATCAGCCCCCGGCCCCGCACCTCGTGCAGCAGCTCGTAGCGGTCGACGAGCGCGGCGAGCCGCTCGCGCAGCAGATCACCGGTGCGACGGGCGTTGGCGACGGTCTCCTCCTCCTCCATCACCGCCAGGACCGCGAGCCCGGCCGCCATGGCCTGGGCATTGGAGCCGAAGCTCGCGGAGTGGACCAGGACCCGGTCCATCGAGGAGTAAACGCGCTTGAAGATCCAGTCCTTGCCGAGCGTGGCGCCGACGGGGACATACCCGCCGGAGAGTGCCTTGGCGACACAGAGCAGATCGGGTTCGACGCCATCCTCGTGCTGGTATGCGTAGAAGTCACCTGTCCTGCCGAGCCCGGTCTGCACCTCGTCCGCGATCAGCAGTGCCTTGTGCCGGTGGAGCAGCTCCTGGGCCTCCCGGAGGAAGCCGGGCGGAGCGGCGTGGACGCCCTTGCCCTGGATCGGCTCGACGACCAGCCCGGCCACGTCGCCGCGCTTCAGCTCGCGGCGCAGCGCGTCGAGGTCGCCGAGCGGGATGGCGGTGTCGGGCAGCAGGGGCGCGAACCCGTCGCGGAAGCCCTTCTCTCCGTTGACGGAGAGCGAGCCGGTCGTCAGTCCGTGGAAGGCGTGCTCGCAGTAGAGGATCCGCGGCTTGCCGGTGGCGTACCGGGCGAACTTCAGCGCGGTCTCGACCGCCTCCGTTCCGCTGTTGCCGAAGAACACCCGGTCCAGGTGGGGGCTGTGCGCCAGCAGCCTCTCGGCCAGCAGCCCGGGCAGCGGCTGGCAGTCGAAGCGGGTGAGGTCGGCGAGCGAGGCGTCCAGCACGTCGTGCAGCGCCTTGCGTACGACGGGGTGGTGCCTGCCGAGACCCATCACGCCGAAGCCGGCGAGCATGTCGAGGTAGTCGTTGCCATCGGCGTCCCAGAAGTGCGCGCCCTCGGCCCGCTCGTAGACCTTGTCGAATCCGAGGGTGTGAAGCATCCGCGGCAGCTGGTGATTGAGGTGCCGGGTGTGCAGCTCGTAGCGTTCGGAGCCTCGCTCCGCGAGGAGCCGCGCCAGATCGAAACCCGGCTGTTCGTCCTTCATACCCCGTTCTCCTTCGACATGTTCCGCTCTCCCACGCCCGTGCGGCGTCGCTCCAGCGCCGCACCGACGTGTCCGGCGATCTCCACCGGTGTGAGCCCGATCTCGGCGAGCACCTCACCGCGCCCGGCGTGTGCGAGGAACTGCTCGGGGATGCCGAACGTGCGCAGCGGTACGTCGACATCCGCGTCCCGCAGCGCCTGCCCTACGGCCCAGCCGACGCCGCCCGACCTGCTGTTGTCCTCGACGACCGCCACCAGCTCGTGCTGGGCGGCGAGCGCGGGCAACTCCTTGTCGACCGGTTTGACCCAGCGCGGGTCGACGACCGTGCAGCGGATCCCGGACCCGGCGAGCAGGTCGGCGGCCTGCAGACAGACCGGGGCCAGCACCCCGACGGCCACGAGCAGTACCTCGGGGTCCTGGGCCCGGTACAGGACGTCCATCCCACCGATCCTCCCGACGGCGGCGACCGGCTCCCCCACCGACTCCTTGGGGAACCGGATCACCGTCGGTGCGTCGTCGACGTCGACGGCCTCGCGCAGCTCCTCGCGCAGCCGGTCGGCGTCGCGCGGGGCCGCGATCCGCAGCCCCGGGACGACCTGGAGCACGGACATGTCCCACATGCCGTTGTGCGAGGGGCCGTCGGGCCCGGTGACACCGGCCCGGTCCAGCACGAACGTCACCCCGCAGCGGTGCAGGGCGACGTCCATCAGCAGCTGGTCGAACGCCCGGTTGAGGAAGGTGGCGTATACGGCGACGACCGGGTGCAGTCCGCCGGTGGCGAGCCCGGCTGCGGAGACCGTCGCGTGCTGCTCGGCGATCCCGACGTCCCAGATCCGGTCGGGGAACTTCTCCGCGAACCGCGTCAGCCCGACCGGGTGCAGCATCGCCGCTGTGATCGCGACGACGTCCGGGCGCTCGGCTCCGATGTCCGCGATCTCGTCGCCGAACACCGAGGTCCAGGACGGCGCGGCGGGCACGACCAGCGGTTCACAGGTCAGCGGGTCCATCTTGCCGACGGTGTGGAAGCGGTCGGCGTCGTCGGCCAGGGCCGGCGCGAAGCCACGGCCCTTCTCGGTGATGCAGTGCACCAGCACCGGGCCGTGGAAACGCTTGGCCCGTTGCAGTGCCGCCTCGACCGCCGCGGTGTCGTGCCCGTCGACCGGGCCGACGTACTTGAGGCCCAGGTCCTCGAACATGCCCTGCGGGGCGAAGGTGTCCTTGAAGCCCTTCTTCGCACCGTGGAGCGACCCGTACAGCGGCTGCCCGATGACCGGTGTCTGCTGGAGCACTCCCTTGGCCCAGGACAGGAAGCGTTCGTAGCCGTCGGTCGTGCGGAGGGTGGCGAGGTGGGTGGCGAGCCCCCCGATGGTCGGGGCGTACGAGCGCTCGTTGTCGTTGACCACGATGATCAGTGGACGGTCCCGGGCCGCGGCGATGTTGTTGAGCGCCTCCCAGGCCATTCCGCCGGTGAGGGCACCGTCGCCGATGACCGCCACGACATGACGCCGGCGCTCCAGCACCTCGTCGGACTTGGCGAGGCCGTCGGCCCAGCCCAGCACGGTGGAGGCGTGGGAGTTCTCGATGACGTCGTGCTCGGACTCCTCGCGGGAGGGGTAGCCGGAGAGGCCGCCCTTGCTGCGCAGCTTGGAGAAGTCCTGGCGCCCGGTCAGCAGCTTGTGCACATAACTCTGGTGCCCGGTGTCCCACAGGATGCGGTCCACGGGTGAGTCGAAGACCCGGTGCAGGGCGATGGAGAGTTCCACCACGCCGAGGTTGGGGCCGAGATGACCGCCCGTCCTCGCCACCGCCCGGATGAGAAACGCCCTGATCTCCTCGGCGAGTTCGCCGAGTTCCGGTCGGCTCAGTGCCTTGAGATCCTGCGGCCCCTTGATGGATTCCAGCATCGTCACGCCCGGGCCCCTCTCTCTGCTCCTGTTATCGGCTCACGGTCACGGCGGGAACCCCGGTGGGTGTCCCCGCCTCCTCCATACCCTCCGCGATCTTCGTTGCTTCCTCGATGAGGGTCTCCACGATCTTCGACTCGGGGACGGTCTTGATGACCTCACCCTTCACGAAGATCTGCCCCTTGCCGTTGCCCGAGGCCACACCCAGATCGGCCTCACGGGCCTCACCGGGACCGTTGACGACACAGCCCATCACCGCGACACGCAGCGGGACCTCCATGCCCTCCAGACCCGCACTGACCTGGTCCGCGAGCTTGTACACATCCACCTGCGCACGCCCGCACGACGGACACGACACGATCTCCAGACGGCGCTGCTTCAGATTCAGCGACTCCAGGATCTGAAGACCGACCTTGACCTCCTCCGCCGGCGGAGCCGACAGCGAGACCCGGATGGTGTCCCCGATGCCCTCCGAGAGCAGCGCCCCGAACGCCACGGCCGACTTGATCGTCCCCTGGAACGCCGGACCCGCCTCCGTCACACCCAGATGCAACGGGTAGTCCGACTGCGCAGCCAGCTGCCGGTAGGCGTTCACCATCACGACCGGGTCGTTGTGCTTGACCGAGATCTTGATGTCCCGGAAGCCGTGCTCCTCGAACAGCGACGCCTCCCACAGCGCCGACTCCACCAGAGCCTCCGGCGTCGCCTTCCCGTACTTCTTCAGCAGCCGCGCGTCCAGCGAACCCGCGTTCACCCCGATACGGATCGGCGTACCCGAATCACCCGCGGCCTTCGCGATCTCCCTGACCTTGTCGTCGAACTGCTTGATGTTCCCCGGATTCACCCGGACCGCCGCACACCCCGCGTCGATCGCCGCGAACACGTACTTCGGCTGGAAATGAATGTCCGCGATCACCGGGATCTGCGACTTCTTCGCGATCGTCGCCAACGCGTCCGCGTCATCCTGCGTAGGACACGCCACCCGCACGATCTGGCAGCCCGACGCCGTCAACTCCGCGATCTGCTGCAACGTCGCACCGATGTCCGACGTACGCGTCGTCGTCATCGACTGCACCGACACAGGGGCGCCTCCGCCGACCGCCACCGACCCGACCTGGATGCGCCGCGAGGGGCGGCGCACCGCGAGAGGCCGGGCCGGCAGCTCGGGGAGACCCAGTGCGACTGGTTCTCCCGCGCTCATGACGTCACCGGTTCCCGCCGATCGTCTCCCGTGCCGCTCGCAGGGATTCCTTCAGCGATCCCATGGTGGCGAGCACCGCGGTGGGCTCGTAGCCACAGTGCGCCATGCAGTTGGCGCAGCGTGGGTCCTTGCCACGGCCGTACTTGTCCCAGTCGGTTTCCTCGATGAGCTTCCGGTAGGTGGTGACGTATCCGTCGCTCATCAGATAGCAGGGCCGCTGCCAGCCGAAGAGCGAGTAGTTGGGGATCGCCCAGGCCGTGCAGGGGAAATCGGCCTTGCCCTCCAGGAAGTCCAGGAAGAGCGGAGAGTGGTTGAGCCTCCAGCGTCGCCGGTTGCCGCCCGAGAAAGCCTTCTTGAACAGCTCTCGGGTCTGCTCGACGCCAAGGAAGTGCTCCTGGTCGGGGGCTTTCTCGTAGGCGTAGGCGGGCGAGATCATCATCTCGTCCACCTTCATCTCGTCATTGAGGAAGTTCAGTACCTCGATGACGTTCTGCGCGGTGTCGGTGTTGAAGAAGGTGGAGTTGGTCGTGACCCGGAAGCCGCGGCGCTTGGCCTCCTTCATCGCCTCCACGGCCTCGTCGAAGACGCCTTCCTTGGCGACCGACTCGTCGTGCCGCTCGCGCAGGCCGTCGATGTGCACGGCGAAGGCGAAGTAGGGCGACGGGGTGAATTTGTCGAGCTTCTTACGCATGAGCATGGCATTGGTGCAGAGGAAGACGTACTTCTTCTTCGCCACCAACTGGCGCACGATCTCGTCGATCTGCGGGTGCATCAGCGGCTCGCCGCCGGCGATGGAGACCATCGGGGCGCCTGATTCCAGCACCGCCCCGACCGCCTGGGCGACCGGCATGCGCTGCTTGAGCACTCCGGCCGGGTGCTGGATCTTCCCACAGCCCTCGCACGCGAGATTGCAGGCGAACAGGGGCTCCAGTTCGACGATCAGTGGGAACTTGTCCCGCTTGCGGAGCTTCTGTTCGGCGAGATACGTCGCAACCTTGATGGACTGACGAAGCGGCATGGCCATCTGGGCTCACCTCCTGGGGAGCAGCAAAGATCGGTGCCATTCATGGAAAGCTGGAAGGACGGCACGAAGTACGCGGAATGCCGATATTCCACCGCGGACCGTGCCGATACGGACGAGCTCATGCTCTGGAGCATCCACGATCACCCGTACGGCGGCAACCGGGCGTGGCCCGGTCCGAAGGGCGGTGCGGAGGGTGGCGGCGGACTCCATGTCCACCGCGATGGCGCCGGTGGCCCGCAGCCCGGCGCGCTCCGGGCCCCGGACGACGTGTCCGGAGCCGTTCAGCGGGCCGGTGTGGACCGTGCGTCCCGGCACCGCCCTGACCAGAGCGTCGACCAGCACGCCCGTGCCCGTGCAGGCCGTGGTGCCACCGGCGTCCCGGGTCTCCTCGGCCACCACGAGGTCACCCGGGTGCATGCCGGGTTCGAGCCCGGCACAGAAGCCGGAGGCGATGACGGCGGTGCCTCCGGCGCCGTTCTGTCCGAGCGCGAGCCGGACAGCACTCGAAGCGGCCCGGGGTCCCATCCCGGACCTGATGATGCGGACGGGGCCGGGGCCCTGCTCACCGCCCCTTCTGCCCGTGCGCAGGGCGAAGTGCTCGATGCCGAGCGCACAGGCGATCAGCAGTGGGGTGACGGGACCAGGTGGCTCCGCAGCGCCCATCGACTCAGACCTCCTTCCCGGTGTCCGCGCCCGCCCCGGCGGTGGTGGCGAAGGGGTCCCCGTGCACGTACCGGCCGAGTGCGGTGAGAGGGAAGACCTGCCGGTACAGGTGGTAGTTGATGGAGAAGTCCCAGGGGAATCCGGTCCCGGTGAAGTGCGGCTCGTCCCAGGAGCCGTCCGCCTGCTGGGTCCGGGCCAGCCAGGCGACGCCCCGCTCCACGGACCTGCTCTCCCGCTCCCCCGCCGCGAGGAGGGCGAGGAGCGCCCACGCGGTCTGGGAGGCGGTCGAGCTGCCGTGGCCGATCCACTTCTCCTCGCGGTAGGAGCGCAGGTCCTCCCCCCAGCCCCCGTCGTCGTTCTGGACGGACCGCAGCCATTCGACGGCCCGCCGCACCGAGGGATGTGTGGCCGGCAGCCCGGCCGCGATCAGCGCGGGCACCACGGAGCCGGTACCGTAGATGTAGTTGACACCCCAGCGGCCGAACCAGGCGCCGCTCGCCTCCTGTTCGGCGAGCAGCCACTGGATGCCCCGGCGGGTGCCGGGGTCCTGCGCCCGTCCCTCGACGGCGAGCATCTCCACCACATGTCCGGTGACATCGGCCGACGGCGGGTCGATGACCTCACCGAAGTCACAGAACGGCAGCCGGTTGGGGAACGGGCTCGTGTTGTCCGCGTCGAAGGCTCCCCAGGCGCCGTTGCGGGACTGCATCCCGAGGTTCCAGGCCACTCCGCGCTCGATGGCGGCGTCGAGTCTGGCGCGGTCGGGGTGCTTCACGCGGCGCAGCGCCAGGACGACCTCGGCGGTGTCGTCGATGTCGGGGTAGTTGTCGTTGTGGAATTCGAACGCCCAGCCACCCGGGGGAAGTTCGGGCCTGCGTACGGACCAGTCGCCGGGCCGTGCGATCTCCTCGTCGAGCATCCAGTCGGCCGCTTTCACGAGCGCCGGGTGGTCGGGCCTCACCCCCGCGTCGGCGAGGGCGATGGTGGCGAGGCAGGTGTCCCAGACCGGGGACTGGCACGCCTCGATCATGCGGGCGCCGTCCTCACGCCGGACGGCGAACCGGTCGAGCGAGGCGAGCCCCGCCCGCATGACCGGGTGGTCGAGGTCGTAACCGAGCAGGTGCAGGGCGATGACGGAGTACACCGCGGGGGGCTGGATGCCGCCCCAGCAGCCGTCGTTCTCCTGGCGTTCGATGATCCAGCGGGCGGCGGCGTTCATGGCGGTCCGCCGCAGCTTGCGCGGTGCCACCTTGTGGTAGAGGTGCAGCCCCTTGTCGAGCCGCTGGAAGACGCCGTCCCAACTGAGGGCGGGAGCGGCGGACTTGGTCGGATTGGGGTGCGCCGGGTCGGTGTGCAGCTCGTCCAGGGCGAAAGGCGCGGGCCGTACGGGCCGCTTCGCGGACACGATGGTGAGCGGCACGATGGTCTGCCGGGCCCAGCAGCCGAAGTCGTAGATGTTGAGCGGGACCCACTTCGGGAAGAACATCAGCTCGGGCGGAAGCTCCGGCAGGTCGTCCCACTTCCACCAGCCGAAGAGCGCGAGCCAGATACGGGTGAAGACCCGGGACTCCGCGATGCCGCCCTGTTCCCTGACCCAGCGGGCCGCGCGGATCATGTGCGGGTCGTCCGGACGGTCTCCGGCCAGCCGCAGGGCGACATACGCCTCGATGGTGGCGGAGAGGTCGGGCGGTCCCTCGTAGAAGGTGTTCCAGGTGCCGTCGCCGAGCTGCTCGCCCCGGATGAAGCGGGCCGCCGCCTTGACGGTGTCCGGGTCCTGGATTCCCAGGAACTGACGGAGCAGCAGGTCCTCCGCGTCCATCGTGACGTTGGTGGCGAGGTCGCCCTTCCACCAGCCCTGCTCGTCCTGCCTGCCGAGCAGATGCTCCACCGAGCGTTCCGCTGCCTGCCGCGCGACGGCCGAGATGTCGTCCGCGGCAATGGTTGATTCGGTCGGATCGCCGCCCGGGACTGCGCGGAGGTTCGCGGCCCCGGTGGTTCCGTCGGTCGTCGCTGTCATGGCTTCCCCTTCGTGCAGTTCGGTCCTCTGCTGTGCTGGGGTCTCCGTCGGCGGGCACCCCCGTGAGGGGGCGCCCGTCGGCGACTGCGAGTCATATCTGAATGGTGATCATCTCTTTCGTACGACCACGAAGTCGGCGAGCTCGGTGAGCTGCGCCCGCACTCGTTCCGGCATGTCGACGCCGTGCAGCGCCTCGATGGCTACCGCGTGCTGACGGCGGGCTTCCTGGGCGGTCCACTCACGGCCGCCCGCCTCCTCGATGAGTGCCGCACGGGCGGCGAACTCCTCTTCGGAGAAGCTGTCGAAGTCGCTGCTCTTGGCGTCGGCGGCGAGCAGCTCGCCCAGGCGCTCCGAGGCCGGTCCGCCCGCGGCGAGCGCGGCCACGACGGGCAGGGACTTCTTGCGCTGGCGCAGATCGCTCCAGGTCTGCTTGCCCGTGGCCTCCGGGTCGCCCCAGATCCCGAGCAGGTCGTCGACCGCCTGGAACGCGAGGCCGAGGTGGTGGCCGTAGGACTCCAGGATGTCGGCGGTGCGGTCGTCGGCTCCGCCGAGCACGGCGCCGATGGAGACCGCGCAGGCGAGCAGGGCGCCCGTCTTGTTGCCCTCCATCTCCAGGCACTCTTCGACGGTGACCCGCTCGCGGTGCTCGTAGGAGATGTCCTGGGCCTGACCGTCGATCAGCTTGCGGCTGGCCGTGGTCAGCCGGCGGGCGGCCCTTCCGGCCTCGACGGTGCCGAGCTCCAGCAGGACCTCGTTGGCCAGCGCGAAGAGCGCGTCGCCCACGAGGATCGCCTGGGCGGGGCCGTGCACCTTCCATACGGTGTCACGGTGACGACGCTGTTCGTCGCCGTCCATCAGGTCGTCGTGCAACAGCGAGAAGTTGTGCACGAGTTCGACGGCCACGGCTCCGGGGATCCCGTCCTCCGCCGGGGCGCCGGCCGCTTCCGCGGACAGCAGGGCGAGCGCGGGACGCACGGCCTTGCCTCCGTCGCCGTCGGCCGGCCGGCCCTGGGCGTCGATCCAGCCGAAGTGATAGGCCGCGACGGTGTCCATGGGCGGCGCCAGCCGGTCCACGGCAGCTCGCAGTACCGGCGCTGACAGGGCCCTTCCGCGCTCCAGAAGCGCGGTGACGTCCGTGGTGTCCGCCACGGTGTCGTAAGCCGGATTCGCCGGGGTCACAGACTCTCCTCTTGTTCCGGTGATACTCCTCATGCCGCCTCCTGCAGCGGATGTTCGTGGGGCCGGCCGAGAGCCTGGAGCGCGGCGTCCGCGGCACTGAAGCCACTGCGGACGGCGCCCTCCATCGTGGCGGGCCAGCCGGTGGCGGTCCATGCTCCCGCCAGGTGCAGCCCGGGGGCGTTGGTGTGTGCGCCAGGCCGCAGACGGCCCACGCCCGGCGCGGGTGCGAAGGTCGCGGTGCGCTCCCGGGTGACGAAGAAGTCGCGGATGCCGGCCCCTCGCGTCGCGGGGAGGAGCCGCTCCAGCTCGGGCAGGTAGCGCTTGCGCAGTTCGGCGACGGGCAGGTCGATCTCGTCCTGCGCCGCGGACTGGGACACCGCGAGGTACTGCCCGGGGCCCTGGAGACCGGAGGACGCCGTGCGGTCGAAGACCCACTGCACGGGTGAGCCGAGCGCGGCGAAGAACGGTCTGCGCAGCACCTTGCGGTCGTAGACGACGTGAACGTTGAGGATCGGCGCGTCGGTCAGGTCGAGCAGCCGGCCGGGATCGTCGAGGGCGCCGTCGGGGAGCAGCCGGTGGGTCTCGCCCTGCGGCACGGCGACGACGACGGTGTCCGCCTCGAAACTGTCGCCCTCGGCCCCGACGGCCCAGCGGCCGCCCTCGGTGCGGGTGAGGGAGGCGGCACGGGCGCGCGTACGGACCTCCACGCCCGCCGATTCGAGCGCCTTGCGGGCGAGGGTGTCGTGGAGTTCCCCGAGCGGTACGGCCGCCCAGCCGATGTCGGCGGCGCCCGGCTCGGAGAGCAGTCCGGTCTTGAAGACCATCGCGGCGAGTGCCATGGAGGCGTTCGGCGCGGTGGCGTTGAGCGTGGCGACGCCCACGAGGTCCCACAGGGCTTCGATGGCGCGGCTCGACTGCCCCTGGCGGCGGAGCCAGGTGGCGAAGTCGATGCCGTCGAGCGCGGGGTCGGCGGGGTCGAGACGGCCGAGCGCCAGTGCGGCGCGGGCCACCTGTGCCTTGTCCGTGAGCGAGAGATGGGGGTAGGCCGCGAGTCCGCCGGCCAGGTGCAGCGGTACGGGCAGCCCGGTGCGGCGCAGCCGTCCGAGCCTCGGCCTGCCCGGCCGGTCCACGTCGAGCACGGGCACGTCGAGGCGGTCCTGCAACGGGGCGAGGTGGGCCCCTTCGATGCGGTCCAGGAACCAGCGGTAGCCCGTGCAGCAACGCAGGTACACATGCTGTCCGTTGTCGACGGACAGATCGCCGCGCCGGAAGGAGAAGGCGAGCCCGCCGAGCCGGGGGCGGCTTTCGAGCAGGGTCACGGCAAGGCCCGCGTCGGCGAGACGCAGTGCAGCGGTGACGCCCGCGAGGCCGCCGCCGACGACCACCGCCCGGGAGGACCGAGGGTTCTGGCCGGTCATCCCTGCTCCCTTCGCCGTGTCGTCGCACACAGGGACGCACCCCTGTGCCCGCGGGTTGCCCGCTCCTGACGTCGGATCGGACCCGCCATCAGACCCTCCCCCTGGCCGTCCTGCGTGACACATGACGCGCGTCAAGTCCCGACAGGCCGCGCACCGCAACGTACGCCTTCTCGTGGCCGGGCAGCGAGACCCTGCCACGCAGGACCGCCTCGGGGTCGCGCTCGATCCGGTCGAGGAGCCGGCGGTAGATACCGGCCATCGCGGCCACGCAGGCGCCGCTGCGCCGGTCCAGCATCGGCAGCAGCCGGTAGCCCTCGGCGAACAGCGCACGGGCGCGCCGGACCTCGAAGTGCACCAGGCCTGCGAAGTCGGACCCCGGGGGCGGGGTGGCCCGGTGGAACCCGGCGGAACAGCCGAACTTGGCGAGGTCGTCGGCCGGCAGGTAGGTACGCCCGTTGCCGGCGTCCTCGCGGACGTCCCGCAGGATGTTGGTGAGCTGGAGCGCGAGGCCGAGGGTGTCGGCGTACTCCGAGGCCCGTTCGGCGCCGGGTGCGCCCGCTTCCGTCCCGAAAACGCCCAGGCTCAGGCGTCCGATGGCGCCCGCGACACACCGGCAGTACGTCTTGAGGTCGTCCCAGGTCTCGTACGTCGCACCGCGCACATCCATCAGGACGCCGTCGATGAGCTCGTCGAGGCCGCCGAGCGGCAGCGGGAACCGGTGCGCGGCGTCGGCCAGCGCGACGGCGACCGGGTCGGTGTCGTCCTCGTCGACCGCGTCCTCCCGGATCCGGCCGAGCAGCTCCCGCGTGTCCTCCAGCCGGGTGCGCTTCGTCTCCGGATCCAGCTCGCCGTCGCCGATGTCGTCGACCCGACGGGAGAAGGCGTACAGCGCCGACATGGCCTGCCGCTTCTCGTACGGCAGCAGTCGGATGCCGTACGCGAAGTTGCGGGCCTGCTGTCCGGTCACGGCCTCGCAGTAGCTGTATGCGGCCTGTACCGGTGCCGACATGTACGTCGTCTGTCCCTCCACGGTCCGTCTCATCCCTCTCTGTGCGCTCTTCGCAGGACATCTCCCACTTCGCGCAGCAGTCTGGGCGCGGTGGGTCTGGGCGGTCCGGGCAGTACGTCGAAACCGGCGGCCGAGACCGCGCCCAGCGCGGCGCGCCCTCCGCCGACGAATCCGGCGAGCAGCAGCTTGAGCCGGCCGTGGACGCTGCCCACCAGGGGGGTGCCCTCGTCCAGCAGGTCACGGGCGCGCTCGGCCTCGAACGCGATCAGGGATCGGACCGCCGCACCTGCGGACGGTACCGCCAGGTCCGCTTCGCCGACATGGAAACGGGCCATGTCGTCGGCGGGCAGATAGACGCGGTCACGACCGAGGTCCTCGGCGACGTCCTGGAGGTGCTCGGCGATCTGCAGCGCGGTGCAGACCGCGTCGGAGCGCCGGATCCGTTCGGGGCTCGCGGTGCCGGTGATCTGCAGGACGAGCCGGCCGACGGGGTTGGCCGAGAGCTCGCAGTACGCGAGCAGGTCCGCGTAGGTCCCGTAGCGGCGGACCTTCTGGTCCTGCCGGTTGGCCTCGACGAGCCCGAGGAAGGGTTCGGGGGTGAGCGCGCAGCGCCGCACGGTGGGGCGCAGTGCGCGCATCAGGGGGTGTCGCGGGTCTTCACCGGTAGTCAGGAAGACACGGTGCAGATCGGCTTCGAGTGCGTCCAGCAGGGCGAGCCGGTCGTCGGCCTCTCCGGGTTCGAGTCCGAGTCGGCGGGCGTCGGCGCCACCGGGGGCCAGATCGCCGTCACCGATGTCGTCGACGAGACGGGCGAATCCGTAGACGGCCATGAGGTCGTCGCGCCAGGCTCGGGGCAGGAAGAAGGGAGCCACGGGGAAGTTCTCGTGCGCGGCCTTGTCGAGCGTGGCGGTGGCGGTGGCGTCGACGGGCGCCTGCTGGGTACGGGTCACCACGTACCGCCCGACGCGGGGACGGCGAAACCACGTCGGAGCTGGAGATTTCCCATCATTGCCGTCATATCTCCCGTTCTACACTGCCGACCCAAAACATCCCTTTTCGGACACGCCGCTCGTCCGGCCGAGTGCAGCATGCACACAACGGGTGATGCACCGGGGGCGTATCACCCCACATGGCCGCGAATCAGCACCGCCACAGCTTACGTTGTACAGCTCACACACCTGCGCCGGGGTGCGCCATGCCCTTGTGCAACACACCGACCGCCGTCAACCTTCCCCGGATCCGTGGCAATTGACGTCATCCGCCGGGAGGAGATCCACAGAGGCCGCCTACAGCCCCTGCGGGCCCTCCCGTGACCCCGGACACCACGGAGCCCCCGCCGCTGCGCTCCGGCGGGGGCCACATCCGGCGGGGACTACTTGCCTGTCTCCCGCTCGTAGGCCTTCAGCACCTCTTCGGTGGGACCGTCCATCAGGAGTTCGCCCTTCTCCAGCCACAGCACCCGGTCGCAGGTGTCCCTGATGGTCTTGTTGTTGTGGCTGACCAGGAAGACGGTGCCCGCCTCCTTGCGCAGCTCCCGGATCCGCTCCTCGGAGCGCACCCGGAACTTGCGGTCACCGGTGGCCAGCGCCTCGTCGATCATGAGGACGTCGTGGTTCTTGGCGGCCGCGATCGAGAAGCGCAGCCTGGCCGCCATGCCGGACGAGTACGTCCGCATGGGCAGCGTGATGAAGTCGCCCTTCTCGTTGATGCCGGAGAAGTCCACGATGCTCTGGTAGCGCTCACGGATCTCCTCACGGCTCATGCCCATCGCGAGGCCGCCGAGCACGACGTTGCGCTCCCCGGTCAGGTCGCTCATCAGGGCCGCGTTGACCCCGAGCAGCGACGGCTGGCCGTCGGTGTACACCTTGCCGTGCTCAGTCGGCAGCAGGCCGGCGATGGCCCGCAGCAGGGTGGACTTGCCCGAGCCGTTGGTGCCGATGAGGCCGATGGCCTGGCCCCGGTAGGCGGTGAAGGAGACGCCCCGCACCGCGTGCACCTTGCGCACACCGCGTGGTTCGCCCTTGCCCCGTCGCATGATCCGGCTCAGCGCCGCGGTGGCGCTGCCCTTGCCGCCGCCCGTGCCGTTGACGCGGTACACGATGTGCACGTCGTCCGCGATCACGGTGGGGATGTGTCCTTGGGACGTTTCCTCAGCCACGGCCGTACCGTTCCTCTGCCTTCCAGAAGTACACGAAGCCCACGACCCCGACCACGAGCGCCCAGACGAGCCCGACGGCCCAGACGTGCTGGGGCAGGTTCTCGGAGCCGTAGCCGTCGATCAGACCGAAGCGGATCAGGTCCATGTAGATGGCTGCCGGGTTGTACTGCAGCACATCCGCGATCCACCCCGGCTTGTCCGCCAGCATCACGGGGATGGAGAACATCACGCCCGAGGCGTACATCCAGGTACGCATGACGAACGGCATCAGCTGGGCGAGGTCGGGGGTCTTGCTGCCGAGCCGGGCCATGACGAGGGCCAGGCCGGTGTTGAACAGGAACTGCATGGCCAGCGCCGGGAGGATCAGTAGCCAGGAGAGCGACGGAAGGCTCCCGAAGCCCACCGCGACCGCCAGCAGCACGACCATCGAGTACAGCAGCTGCTGGAGCTGCTGGAGCGAGAACGAGACCGGCAGGGAGGCCCGGGGGAAGTGCAGCGCTCTGACCAGCCCGAGGTTGCCGGAGATGGAGCGCACCCCCGCCATGACCGAGCTCTGGGTGAAGGTGAAGACGAAGACACCCGTCACCAGGAACGGGATGAAGACCTCCTGGGTCATCCCCCTCCGGGTGCCCAGGATCAGGCCGAAGATCAGGAAGTAGACCGCCGCGTTCAGCAGGGGCGTGGCCACCTGCCACAGCTGGCCCAGCTTGGCCTGGCTGTACTGCGCGGTCAGCTTCGCCCTGGAGAACGCCAGGATGAAATGCCGACGGCCCCAGAGCTGCCCGATGTACGCGAACAGCCCGGGGCGGGCGCCGCTCACCGTCAAGCCGTACTTCTCGGCCAACCGGGACGCGCTCAGTCCCTCGTCGGCGGACGGCGGGCTGCTCAGCGCAATCCCGCCGTCGTGGGTCGTGTCACTCACAGTTAAGAACTCTCGTCTTCACAATGCGCAGCCGGTCGCGGGGCGCGGCCAAGGCGGACAGGTTCCCCGTACGGAATGAATAATGAATACGGCCATCGTCTCAGAGGAGAGCCTCTCAGATCACCGGCGGCCGGCCCAGTCTGGTCAGCCGCCATACCGTACGCCACCTCATGGGGCGCCGGGGTCCGCAGGGCTTGGTCCAGCCTTCCCTGAACCCTCCGAACCATGCCTTGAGAGCCGGCATGGAGGGCCTGCGGACCAGGGTGAGGAGCAGCCAGACGCCCAGATAGAGGGGAACCAGCGGTGCGGGCAGATTCCGGCGGGCGAGCCAGACGCGGTTGCGGGCCACCATGCGGTGGTAGACCGCGTGCCGCGACGGGGCGGTGGTGGGGTGGTTGAGCACCATGTCCGACCGGTACTCGATCAGCCAGCCGGCGTCCAGGGCCCGCCAGGCGAGGTCGGTCTCCTCGTGGGCGTAGAAGAACTCGCCGGGGAGCGGGCCCGCCTCGGCGATCACCTGGCTGCGCACGGCGTTCGCGCCGCCCAGGAACGTCGTGACGCGGGAGGAGCGCATCGGGTCGGAGGCACGCAGGCGCGGCACGTGCCGCCGCTGGGTGACCCCGGTGTCCGGGTCCGCGATGCGGAAGGTGACGATGCCGAGCTTCGGGTCCGCCTCGAACGCCTGCCGGCAGAGCTCGGCGGTGTCGGTGTTCGGCAGGCACCCGTCGTCGTCGAGGAAGAGCAGGGCGTCCACATCGGCTCCTGAGGGGCCGAACGCCTCGATGCCGACGTTACGGCCGCCCGGGATTCCCAGGTTCTCGGGCAGCTCGACGGTCCGTACGCCCGGGGGGACGTCGGGGACCGGGGCACCGTTGCCGACGACGACCACCTCGATCCGGTCGCCGTCCTGCTTGGCGACCGAGTCGAGAAGGGCACGCAGTTCGTCGGGGCGGTTGCCCATGGTGATGATGACCGCGCCGAGTTTCATGGGGGAGCTCACTTCAGCCTGCTGGACGCCAGGATCGACACCAGGTGCAGGACGGTCTGGAGAAGGGCGATGCCGGCCATGACGGCGACCGCGAGGCGGCTGAAGAAGAGGTCGTCCCTGACCGTGTCGAGTACGGCGACCACCACGATGATCAGCGAAGCCTCGATGCCGAGGATCAGCCGGTGGAACTTGAGCGCGCCGGCCGCGCGGCGGGCGAGCGCCATGCCGGAGGAGCGGGGCTCGGACGCGGCCTCCTTGACGGGCGGCAGCCCGCCCTGGTGACGTGCGACGCCGACGAGGTCGGTCTCCGCCTTGATCATGATGGCGCCCAGCGCGGCGAGCGTGCCCAGGAAGGCCCACAGCCAGTCGATGCGTCCGGGGCCCCACAGGTCGGCGGCGCGCAGGCCGAAGCCGACCAGCACCGCCGCGTCGCACAGATAGGCGGCGACCCGGTCCAGGTAGACCCCGGCCAGCGAGTACTGCTTCTTCCAGCGGGCCACCTCGCCGTCGACGCAGTCGAACAGCAGGTAGAGCTGGACCGCGAGCACGCCGAGCAGGGCCCCGGGGATACCGGGGACCAGCAGGGCGGGCGCCGCGAGCACGCCGGCCACGGTCATCACGTAGGTCAGCTGGTTCGGCGTGATCTTCGTGGTCACCAGGCGCCGCGTGATGCGCAGCGAGACCTCGCGCATGTAGAGACGCCCCGCCCAGTGCTCGCCACTGCGCCGGTCCTTCACGCCCGGGGGGTGCACGACCGGACGGAGTTCAGCTATGGATGGCTTTTGCATAGTCGGCGTACGCGTCCCTGATCTGGTCGGTGGACAGGTTGAGGTGTTCCAGGATCGTGAAGCGTCCCGGGCGCGTCTGCGGGGCGTAGTCGGCGGCCCGTACGAACTCGTCGGCGGTGAAGCCGATTTCGTCGGGCAGCACCGGCAGCCCGTGACGGCGCAGTACGGACGCCATGTGCAGCGCCTCCTCGTGCGCGCCCCGCAGGTGCATCGCGAAGCAGGCGCCGAGGCCGACCTGCTCGCCGTGGCTGGCCGCGCGCTTCGGGTACAGCAGGTCGAAGGCGTGGTTGATCTCGTGGCAGGCGCCCGATGCCGGGCGGGAGTCCCCGGCGATCGACATCGAGATGCCGGTCAGGACGAGGCCCTCGGCGAGCACCTTGAGGAAGGCGTCGTCACCGATCCCGCCGGGGTGGCGCAGCACGGCCTCGCCGGCCTGCCTGGCCATGGCGGCGGCGAGCCCGTCGATGTCCTCGCCCTGGATCTCGTGGGCGAGCTCCCAGTCGGCGACGCACGAGATGTTGGAGACCGCGTCGCCGACGCCCGAGCGCACGTAGCGTGCGGGCGCCTCACGGACGACGTCGAGGTCGATGACGACGGCGATCGGGGTGGGGACCCCGTAGGAGCCCCGTCCGTTGTCGTTGTCCAGGGTCGCGACCGGCGAGCAGAGCCCGTCGTGGGAGAGGTTCGTCGCGACGGCGACCATGGGCATGCCCACGCGCGCCGCCGCGTACTTCGCCACGTCGATGATCTTGCCGCCGCCGAGGCCGACGACGGCGTCGTAGCGGTTGCCCTTGATGCCGTCGGCGAGGCGCACAGCGGAGTCGATCGTGCCGTCGGCGACCGGGTACCAGTCGGCTCCCGGCAGCACCGGGGCGAGCCTCTCGCGCAGGGCACGCCCGGAGCCGCCGCTGATCGCGATGGCGAGCTTGCCCGAGGCGGAGATCCGCTGGTCGGCAAGGAGACCGGCCAGATCGTCCATCGCGCCGCGCCGGATGTCGACGACGACGGGGGACGGGATGAGGCGGGTCAGTACAGGCACGCGATCTCCCTGCCCCGGGCGAGGTCGTCGTGGTTGTCGATCTCGACCCAGGTCACCTCGCCGATGGGTGCGACGTCGACCGTGAAGCCGCGGTCGACCAGCTCCTGGTAGCCGTCCTCGTAGTAGAGGTCGGGGTCGCGCTCGAAGGTGGTCCGCAGGGCGTCGGCGAGCTCCTCGGCGGCCTCGGACTCGATCAGGGTGACGCCGATGTACTCGCCGGTCGCGGTGGCCGGGTCCATCAGCTTGGTGATCCGCCGGACGCCCTTGCCGTCCTCGGTGATGACCTTCATCTCCTCGTCGGCGAGGCTCTTCACCGTGTCGAGGGCGAGAATGATCTTCCGGCCCTTGCCGCGCGCGTCCAGGAGCGTCTTCTCGACGGACACCGGGTGCACGGTGTCGCCGTTGGCGAGGATGACGCCCTTCTTCAGGACCTCACGCGCGCACCAGAGGGAGTAGGCGTTGTTCCACTCCTCGGCCTTGTCGTTGTCGATGAGCGTCAGCGTCACGCCGTACGTCGCCTCGAACTCGGCCTTGCGGGCGTAGACAGCCTCCTTGCGGTAGCCGACGACGACCGCGACCTCGGTGAGTCCGACCTCCGCGAAGTTGGACAGCGCGATGTCCAGGACCGTCTTCTCGCCGTCCACCGGCACCAGGGCCTTGGGCAGGGTGTCCGTGTACGGACGCAGACGGCGTCCTGCACCGGCAGCCAGTACGAGGCCGATCATGCGAGTTCTCCTTCGTCGTGTACAGCGGGGGCCGAGGAGGACACCCAGAAGCGGATGGACTCCACGAGCACCACCAGAGCCACGGCGGCCGCGAGGGCGGTCAGAGCCGTGGTGAAACCTGAACCGTGGGTCAGCACGGCGGCGAGGACGGCCACGACCAGGGTCCGGCCTTCGTGCCCGCCGATGGTGCGCACCAGCCACTGCGGCGGTGCTCCGGTGCCGCCCCTGATGCGGTACACCGTGTCGTAGTGATGGTAGGCGACGGCCGAAACCAGGCCGAATGCCGCGGGAACGGCGTGCGGGACATCGCTGCGCGCGGCCAGCACCAGGACCGTGCAGTACTCGGCGGCCCGGAAGACCGGAGGGACGAGCCAGTCGAGCGCGCCCTTGAGCGGCCGCGAGACGGCGAGCCCGGAGACGACCGCGTACACCACGGCGGCGCCGACGGTCAGCCATCCGCCGTACGGGGCGAACAGTGCGGCGGCGACCATGACCAGCGCCCCGGCGAACGCCAGGAGCGGGGCGGTGAAGCCGCCGCCGGGACGCCTGAGCAGGCCGGCGACGCCCTGCGCGAGCGGACCGGAGTCGGCCAGGTCGGCCAGGGCAACGGCCGCACGGTCGGTGCGCCGCGCCTTACGGGTCAGCGAGCGCAGCAGCCGGCCCGCGGTGGTGTAGCAGGCGGCCAGGGCGCAGCCGATCAGCAGGGCGTAGAAGACGATCCGGGGCGTGGTCACCGCGGTGAGCACGGCGATCATGGCCCAGCGTTCGCCGATGGGCAGGACTATCATCCGGCGCAGCCAGACCGTCCAGCCGACGCTGTCGAGCTTGTCGGAGAGCGCGGCGGTGGGGCTCGTGTTGGACACCGCGTCATGGTTGGCCTCGTTGAACGAGAAGTCCACGACATGGCGGCAGGCCTGGAGCACCATCGCGCCGAGCGCGAGGACCCATACATCGTCACCGTCGCCGCCCTGGGCGGCGCCGAGGGCGAGGCCCGCGTAGTACGCGTACTCCTTGGCCCGGTCGAAGGTGGCGTCCAGCCAGGCCCCCATCGTCGAGTACTGGAGCGAGTAGCGGGCGAGCTGCCCGTCGGTGCAGTCCAGGACGAAGGAGAAGAGCAGGAGCGCCCCGGCCGCGATGTAACCGCCGCGGGTGCCCGTCGCCGCGCTGCCGGCCGCGATCAGCGCGGTGATCAGCGAGGCGGTGGTGACCTGGTTCGGGGTGAGGCCCCGGCGTGCGCACCAGCGGGCGATATAGCGGGAGTACGGGCTGATGAAGAACGTGGTGAAGAAGCCGTCGTGGGCCTTGACCGCACTGCGCAGCCGTACGGCCTCGTCGTCGACGGCGGCCACGGCGGCCTCGGCGGCGCCGCGCTCATCGGATGTGCCGGGCACCGCGGCCGTGAGCGAGCCGAGCTCGGGGCGCTGCACGGCGGTGCCCTCCGCGTCCAGTGCCACGGCCAGCCGGCCGGGCACGGTGCGCTCCTCGCTGACGGGTTCGGCACCGAGGGGCGCGACGGGGCTTCCCGCACCGACGGCGGCCACGGCCCGTCGCAGGGCACGCAGCAGCGCGGGGCGGGCCTCGGGCTGCGCGGTGAGCGCTCCGGGGATCGACGCGGCGGGGAAGCGGGGGTCGGTGAGTCCGAGCCTGAGCGCGTGGACGTGGCCGACGAAACGGGGGTCCACGAGCGCGACACGCCTGCTCGCGGGGACTGCGGCGAGCAGCTCGGCGGCCTCGGAGGCGTCGGCGGCGGCAGTCACGTCGAAACCGAGTGACCGCAGATCGTCCTCGAGCGACGATCCGGGTACCGGTGCACCGGTGAGGATGGCGGTCGACAGACGAACTCACTCCTTGGTGCTGACGGGAACGGCGCGCGACAGGAGGCCCGGAGATGGACCGGCGGCACGTCGGCTGAGAAGCCTGTCGGGTGGCCTCGTTCGGAGAGCGGACGCGTTCTGGTGCGTGCGATTCCAAGGCGCTGGAATGTCCTCGTAGCGGAGCTACTTGGACATTTCGGCAACGCGGGAAGCGTGCGTGCCAGGGCGTGGCCGCCCGATCGGAGGGTGCCCGACAGGCTCTGAGGCTATCGGATGAACGGAAGACCGAGTTCACCGCCCGTTTATGCTCCGTTCGGGCGAATCGGCCATCATGCGGCGCCGTTCGCGATCATCATCGTCGATCAACGCCTCGCGCCACAAACCGCGCCCGGACAGCGCATAAGACCGGCCGGCAGACGGAAGGCGGCGTCGCGGGGTCGGGCACGCGCATCTGCGGCGTTGTCGACAATCACCATGTCCTCCCCAAGCTCTCAACTTCGTTCGAGCAGGGGAGACCCCAACGGCCTCGATCCTCCGCCTTGCAGCCGCACGCACCCAACCCCGCTCCTTCATCCACCTCCGTTTGCCGGTCGGTCTAGGCTGGGGGCCATGACGTGGTTGATCACAGGCGGGGCCGGTTACATCGGGGCACATGTGGCGAAGGCCATGACGGGGGCCGGGGAGCGGGTCGTCGTCCTCGACGACATCTCGTCGGGCATCGAGGAGCGACTGTCGTCGGACGTCACGCTGGTGCGGGGCTCGACTTCCGACCGTGAGGTGCTCGACCGGGTCATGGCGGAGCACGCCGTCACCGGTGTGGTGCATCTCGCGGCGAAGAAGCAGGTCGGTGAGTCCGTCGAGAAGCCGCTGCTCTACTACCGGGAGAACGTGAGCGGGCTCGGCGTGCTGCTGGAGGCCGTGGTCGCTGCCGGGGTGCGGCGTTTCCTCTTCTCCTCGTCCGCGGCGGTCTACGGAGTGCCGGACGTGGACCTCATCACGGAGGAGACGCCGTGCGCGCCGATCAATCCGTACGGCGAGACCAAGCTCGCCGGGGAGTGGCTGGTGCGTGCGACGGGACGGGCCCACGGCATCTCGACCGCCTGCCTGCGGTATTTCAACGTCGCGGGTTCCGCGGCGCCCGCCCTTGCCGACCTGGGCGTCTTCAATGTCGTACCGATGTTCTTCGAGCGGCTGACCCGGGGTGAGGCGCCGCGGATCTTCGGTGACGACTACCCGACGCCGGACGGCACCTGTGTACGCGACTACATCCATGTCGCCGACCTGGCGGACGCGCACCTCGCCGTCGCCTCACACCTGGACGAGGGCTCCGACGGCGGGGATCTCACCGTGAACATCGGCCGGGGCGAGGGCGTGTCGGTGCGCGAGCTCGCCGACCTGGTGGGTGAGGTCACAGGCCTGCGCACGGAACCCGTGATCGAGGCGCGCAGGGCGGGTGACGCGGCCAGGGCCGTCGCCTCGGCCTCCCGGATGACCGGGAAACTGGGCTGGACGGCACGCCGTGACATGCGCGAGATGGTGGAATCCGCCTGGGAAGGTTGGTGCCTGCGCCACCCGGAGGCTCGCGCCGCGCAGTGAGCACCCACGCGTCGGCGATGCTCTGACCTGGGATCGCTTCCCTAGGCCGTTTCCGCAGGTCAGAACACATGACAACGGTGTTCAGTGCCGTGTTGCCCGCTGCCCCGCTCACGTAGTTCACTGGCCGCGGCGGGCGAGGTGCGCTGCGCCCGGACTGTCCGGTGGACAGGGATACGACGGATTGCGGAGGCGTTCACATGGGGGCTGGCCACGATCACGGGCACACGCACCACGGCCCGCCCCCGACGGGGACGGCCGCCGCCGCGTACCAGGGCCGGCTACGGGTCGCCCTGGGCATCACGCTCGGCGTCATGGTCATGGAGATCGTCGGCGGGCTGCTCGCCGACTCCCTCGCCCTGATCGCGGACGCGGCCCATATGGCCACCGACGCCCTGGGGCTCGGCATGGCGCTGCTTGCCATCCACTTCGCCAACCGGCCCGCGGGCCCCAACCGCACCTTCGGTTACGCCCGCGCCGAGATCCTCGCCGCGCTGGCCAACTGTCTGCTGCTCCTCGGCGTGGGCGGCTATCTGGTCTTCGAGGCCGTCGAGCGCTTCATCACCCCGGCCCAGACCAGGGGCGGCCTGGCCATCGCGTTCGCCGCCGTCGGCCTGGTCGCCAACGTGGTCTCGCTCTCGCTGCTGATGCGCGGGCAGCGGGACAGCCTCAATGTGCGCGGGGCCTATCTCGAGGTCGTCGCGGACACGCTCGGCTCGGTGACGGTGCTCGTGTCGGCGGGCGTCATCATGGCGACCGGCTGGCAGGCCGCGGACCCCATCGCCTCGCTGCTGATCGGACTCATGATCGTCCCCCGTACGGTCAAGCTCCTGCGGGAGACGCTGGACGTGCTGCTGGAGTCGGCGCCCAAGGGGGTCGACATGGCCGAGGTACGCGCCCACATCACGGCACTGCCCGGGGTGCTGGACGTCCATGACCTGCACGCCTGGACGATCACTTCCGGCATGCCCGTCCTGTCCGCCCATGTGGTCGTGCACCAGGAGATGCTGGACTCGATCGGTCACGAGAAGCTCCTGCACGAGCTGCAGGGCTGCCTCGGCAGCCACTTCGACGTCGAGCACTGCACCTTTCAGCTGGAGCCCAGCGGGCACGCGGAGCACGAGGCGCGGCTCTGTCACTGACGCCTGCCACCCGGCTGCCCGGCCCGTCGTACGTCGCCGGGATCCGGACGATTCCGTGGCGATCCGGAAGGGCATGATCCACTCTTCGGATGCCCTCGGGGCCGGACGACGGACATGCCAGCACCCGCAGTGCGGACAAGCGGCTTTTGTACGGCAGACTTGACCGGACTCGAGGGCTCCGGCCCCAGAGGCCGGGAACCAAAGCGAAGGATGGGTATGCCGACCACACCAGCCACCGCGGCGAACAGCTCGTCGAACGGCACAGCAGACGCGATCATGCTCGAACTGGTCGATGAGAACGGCACCACCATCGGTACCGCGGAGAAGCTGGCCGCGCACCAGGCCCCCGGCCAGCTGCACCGCGCCTTCTCCGTCTTCCTCTTCGACGAACAGGGGCGGCTGCTGCTCCAGCGCCGCGCGCTCGGCAAGTACCACTCCCCCGGTGTGTGGTCGAACACCTGCTGCGGCCACCCCTACCCGGGCGAGGCGCCGTTCGCGGCGGCCGCCCGGCGTACGTACGAGGAGCTGGGGGTCTCGCCCTCGCTGCTCGCCCAGGCGGGCACGGTCCGCTACAACCACCCCGACCCGGTGTCGGGCCTGGTGGAGCAGGAGTTCAACCATCTGTTCGTCGGGATGGTGCAGGAGCGGCTGCGGCCGGACGAGGAGGAGGTCGGTGAGACGGCCTTCGTGACCGCCGGTGAGCTCGCGGAGCAGCATGCCGCCGCACCGTTCTCGGCGTGGTTCATGACCGTGCTGGATGCCGCGCGGCCCGCCGTCAGGGAGCTGACGGGTCCGTCCGCCGGCTGGTGAAGCCGTACGCCGCGCGGCGGGGGCGGTCAGAGCTGCGGCTTCAGGGGCAGCGCCGCCCAGATGATCTTGCCGCCGCCCGCGGTGTGCTCCACGTCGCAGGTACCACCCGCCTCGGCGGTGATCTCGCGGACCAGGAGCAGCCCGCGTCCGCCGGTCTGGGCGTAGTCGGTGACCAGCGCCGTCGGGCGGTAGGGGTGGTTGTCCTCGACCGAGACCCTGACCCATTCCGCCCCGATGGCCACCTCGACGGCCAGCTCGGGCGAGAGCAGCGCGGCATGCTTGACCGCGTTGGTGACCAGCTCCGACACGATCAGCAGCAGGCCCTGGAGGATGTCGTCGTCGACGGGTACGCCCTGCCGGCCGATCAGATCGCGGACCGCGTGCCTGGCCTGCGGCACCGAGGCGTCGACGGCGGGGGCGCTGAAGCGCCATACCCCCTCGTACGACACGGGATGGGCCGGAACACTCCCACGGCTCTCCATGGACCGCCACCCGCTCTCGGCTCGCGCGTCACTGACTCTCGCACGTCACTGACTATCGAGTAATGAGTGTCGGGAAGCGCGTGGTCCGGACCACCACTCTGACCGCAAGTGGTCTCTTCTTGAAGCGATTTGAACGTTTGGGTATGACAGCGTCAGGTGATTGGACACTTTCTCACCCTCTTCCGGCGCCATCTGGTCCCGGCCGTCCGGATAGCATCCGACGCATGGACCTCAGGGAGCAGACGGCGCGCACACCGGCGCGGCTGGAGCACGCCGTCGTGGACGGCGTCGCCACCCTCGTCATCAGTAACCCCGCCAAGCGCAACGCCATGACCTCGGACATGTGGCGGGAGTTGCCGGTGGTGCTGGAGAGGCTGGCCGCCGACCCCGGCGTACGCGTCCTCGTCCTCACCGGCGCCGGTGACACCTTCTGCGCCGGTGCGGACATCGCCTCTCTCCAGGCCCCGGGCGGGCGGCCGCAGGCGCTCGCCGTCCAGGCCGAGGAGGCGCTCGCGGCCTTCCCCCGGCCCACGCTGGCCGCCGTGCGCGGATACTGCGTGGGCGGCGGCAGCCAGCTGGCCGCCGCCTGCGATCTGCGGTTCGCCGAGGAGGGCGCTTCCTTCGGTGTAACGCCGGCCAGGCTCGGGATCGTCTATCCCTCGTCCTCGACACGTCGGCTGGTCACGCTCGTCGGCCCGGCCACCGCGAAGTTCCTGCTGTTCTCGGGTGAACTGATCGGCACGGAACGGGCCCTGCGCACGGGCCTGGTGGACGAGGTCCTGCCGGAGGGCGGGCTGGCCGGGCGGGTGTCCGCGTTCGCCCATGTCCTGGCGTCGCGTTCGCAGCTGACCCAGGCCGCGGCGAAGGAGTTCGCCGACGGCCGGGAGGACCGCGACGCCCACTGGGCGCGGGAGGCGGACGGCAGCGGCGACACCGCCGAGGGGGTCGCCGCCTTCCTGGAGCGCCGTACCCCCCGATTCACCTGGACGACGGGCAGCCCCGGATCGCCTACCGCAGGATGAACCGGCTCCTGGCCCGCCACTTCTCGACCATGGCCGCCGGGGCCTTCTCCGGTGCTCCGCAGTCGTAGGGCGGCTGGGGGTCGTACTCCGTCAGCAGCTGGACGCTCCGTGCGTGGTCGTCGCCCGCGATCCTGCCGAGCAGGGTGAGCCCCATGTCGATGCCGGACGAGACTCCGGCGGCGGTGACGTACTTGCCGTCGACGACCACCCGCTCGCCCGTCGGCTCGGCCCCGAAGGTCTTCAGTACGTCGAGGGCGAGCCAGTGCGTGGTGGCCCGTCTGCCGGTCAGCAGTCCGGCGGCGGCGAGCAACAGGGAGCCGGTGCACACCGAGGTCGTCCAGGTGCTGGTGGCGTCCGCCGCCCGCAGCCAGCCGAGCAGCGTCCCGTTCTCCATCTGGTCGCTCTGTCCGGGGCCGCCCGGCACGATCACCACGTCGGGGGCGGGTACGTCGGCGAGCGCGCGGTCGGCGACGAGCGAGAGACTGCCGCTGTCGTTGCGCACGGCGCCCGGCCGCTCGGCGACGAGGACGGTCTCGGCGCCGGGAGTCCGGCTGAGCATCTCGTAGGGGCCGACGGCGTCGAGCGCGGTGAAGCGGTCGAAGAGCACGATGGCGATCTGCATGGGGATCCTCACGTCGGTGGGTCGTTACGGCTGGGCGCGGAAGCGGCGCCGGTATTCGGCGGGTGCCGTGCCCAGGGTTTTGACGAAGGCCCGGCGCATCGCCTCGGGTGTGCCGTAGCCGCTGGCACGGGAGACGCCGGTGACGCCGTCGGCCGTGTCCTCCAGCAGCCGGCGGGCGTGTTCGAGGCGTACGCGCTCGACGTACCGGCCGGGGGCGAGGCCGGTCTCGGTCCGGAAGGCGCGGGCGAAGTGGCGGGGCGAGAGCCTGGCGCGGGCCGCGAGCGCGTCCACCGAGAGGTCGGCGTCCGGATGCTCGGTGATCCAGTGCTGCACCGCGCGCAGGGGTTCACGGACGGCGGTCTGGGCGGTGAGCTGCGCGCTGAACTGGGCCTGGTTGCCCGGGCGTCGCAGGAACACGACGAGATGGCGGGCGACGGTGAGCGCCACGTCCCGCCCGTGCTCCTCCTCGACCAGGGCGAGCGCGAGATCGATCCCCGCGGTGACGCCGGCCGACGTGGCAAGCCGGCCGTCGCGCACGAAGACGGGGTCCGGGTCCACGCGCACCGCCGGATACCTCCGGGCGAGCGTCTCGCAGACGGCCCAGTGGGTGGTCACCCGGTGGCCGTCGAGCAGGCCCGCCTCGGCGAGGAGAAGGGCTCCGCTGCACACCGACACCAGCTGCCGGGCCGTCGGGCCGTGCGTGCGCAGCCAGTCGACCAGATCGGGGGCGGGCGACCTCGTGCCGGCGCCTCCCGGCACCAGCAGCAGGTCGGGCGTCGGAGCGTCCGCGAGCGTGCCGTCGGGGACGAGGGTGAGGCCGCTGGAGCAGCGGACCGGCGCGCCGTCCAGCGAGGCGGTACGCAGCTCGTAGGTGATCCCGGGGAAGCGCGACGCGCCGGCGAAGACCTCCACGGGGCCGCTCACATCGAGGCTCTGCACGCCCTCGAAGAGGACGACGAGTACGGATCGCTGCTTCATGTCCGCCATCCTGGGCGGGCTGCCCGGTGGCCGCAATGACGAGTTCCCCACCATTCCTGCCATCCCGGCCCGGAAGCCGCCGGCGGGCGCCCCGGGGCTACCACGCGTACTAACCAGTCGGTAACGTGCGGGCATGAGTACTCTCCCTCCGCGTGCCGGACGCCGCTGCCACAACGCGCTCAACCCGCTGCACTCCTGTGTCTACTTCTCCCCCGACCTCGGGAAGGAGTTCGGGGAGCTCGGCATCGACGACGACAGCCGGGTCTACTTCGCCGCACGCGGCGCTGCCCTGGGCGCGGTCGGGGCCGGCACGGTCACCGCGACCTTCTACAACTTCAACCACGAGCTGGTGGCACGCCATCTGCCCGCGGTCTGGTCGGACATCACCCCCCGGGCGGCGCTCGACGCCCGTCTGCGGGCCGCCGACTCGACGCTGCGCCGGGTGCTCGGCGAGGAGACCCTCGCCTCGCCCGAGATGGCCGAGGCGGCCGGGCTCGCCCTGCGGGCCGCCGAGGCGTGCACCCGCCACGCCCGCCCGCTGTACTCCGCGCACGCTGATCTGGACGTGCCGGACGAGCCGCACCTGGCGTACTGGCACGCGGCGACGCTGCTGCGCGAGCACCGCGGCGACGGGCACCTGGCCGGGCTGCTCACGGCCGGTCTCGATCCCTTGGAGGCCCTGGTCAGCCATACCGCCACCGGCAAGGGCATGGCGCCCCGCTGGATCATCGCCACCCGCGGCTGGCGGCGCGCCGACTGGGACGCTGCGGTGGAGCGGCTGCGGGCCCGTGGCGTGCTGGACGCCGAGGGCGAGCTGACGGATGCGGGCACCGAGCTCAGGGCCCAGCTGGAGGAGGCGACGGACCGGATGGACGCCGCGCCGTACGAGCACCTGGGCGCCGACGGCGTGGCCCGTCTCACCGAACTGGCCCGTGGGTTCCTGTTCGCGGCGGCCTCCGCCGGGGCGTTCCCCGACGATCTGGTCGGCAAGGGCTGAGCGACGTCTTCGAGCAGGTCACGCGACACGGCACCCGGCCACCCGGCACAATGCAGGCTTGGGCCTGTGTGGAGTTGTCCCGTGGAAGAAGGAGCGGGGTTGGGTGCGTGTGATCGCAAGGCGCCGGAGCGCCCTAGTAGCGGAGCTACTCGGGTGTTTCGGCAACGCCGCGAGCGCGCGTGCCCAACCCCGCGACGCCACGGGGCAACTCCACACAGGCCCTGAGGGGCCCATCAGGATGTGGACCGCCCCAGTGGCACAGCCAGCACAGCCAGCACGAGAAGGCGAGTCGGTAAAACCGTGACGACGTCCATCGAAGGCAGGATCGCCGAGGAGCTCGGCGTACGTGAGCGTCAGGTGAAGGCGGCCGTCGACTTGCTCGACGGCGGGTCGACCGTGCCGTTCATCGCGCGCTACCGCAAGGAAGCGACCGAGATGCTCGACGATGCGCAGCTGCGCACGCTCGAGGAGAGGCTGCGGTATCTGCGGGAGCTCGAGGACCGCCGCACCGCGGTCCTCGATTCCGTACGTGAGCAGGGCAAGCTCGACGGCGCTCTGGAGGCGCAGATCCGGGCGGCCGACACCAAGGCGCGGCTGGAGGACATCTACCTCCCGTTCAAGCCGAAGCGCCGGACGAAGGCGCAGATCGCGCGCGAGGCGGGCCTGGAGCCTCTTGCCGACGGCCTGCTCGGCGACCCTTCGGTGGACCCGCTCGCCGCCGCAGGGGCGTTCGTCGACGCCGAGAAGGGGGTGGCGGACCCCGCGGCGGCGCTGGAAGGCGCCCGGTCGATCCTGGCCGAGCGCTTCTCTGAGGACGCCGACCTGACCGGCGAGCTGCGCGAGCGCATGTGGTCGCGCGGCAGGGTCGTCGCGAAGGTACGGGACGGCAAGGAGGAGGCCGGCGCGAAGTTCGCCGACTACTTCGACTTCGCCGAGCCGTTCACCGCGCTCCCCTCGCACCGCGTCCTCGCGATGCTCCGGGGTGAGAAGGAGGACGTGCTCGACCTGGTCCTGGAGCCTGAGGAGCCGTCGGAGCAGCCGGGCCCCTCCTCGTACGAGAACATGATCGCCCGCAGGTTCGACGTCGCCGACCGCGGCAGGCCCGGGGACAAGTGGCTGGGTGACACGGTCCGCTGGGCCTGGCGGACCCGGATCCTCGTGCACCTCGGGATCGATCTGCGGCTCCGGCTGCGTACGGCGGCGGAGGACGAGGCCGTCCGTGTCTTCGCGTCGAACCTGCGCGATCTGCTGCTCGCAGCCCCGGCGGGCACCCGGGCGACGCTGGGGCTCGACCCCGGTTTCCGTACGGGTGTGAAGGTCGCCGTCGTGGACGGGACCGGCAAGGTCGTCGCGACGGATGTCATCCATCCGCATGTTCCGGCGAACAAGTGGGACCAGGCCCTCGCCACGCTGGAGCGCCTCGCCCGGGAGCACCAGGTCGATCTGATCGCCATCGGTAACGGCACCGCGTCCCGCGAGACCGACAAGCTCGCGGGCGAACTCTGCGACAAGCACCCGGAGCTGAAGCTCACCAAGGTGATGGTCTCGGAGGCGGGCGCCTCCGTCTACTCGGCGTCGGCGTTCGCCTCGCAGGAACTCCCGGACATGGACGTGTCGTTGCGCGGGGCGGTCTCCATCGCGCGCCGGCTCCAGGACCCCCTGGCCGAACTGGTGAAGATCGACCCGAAGTCGATCGGCGTCGGCCAGTACCAGCACGACCTGTCCGAGGTGAAGCTGTCGCGTTCCCTTGACGCCGTGGTCGAGGACTGTGTGAACGGCGTCGGGGTCGACGTCAACACGGCGTCGGCGCGGCTGCTCTCCCGGGTGTCGGGCATCGGCTCCGGGCTGGCCGAGAACATCGTGACGCATCGCGACACGAACGGCCCGTTCCGTTCACGCCGGGCGCTCAAGGATGTGGCCAGGCTGGGCCCGAAAGCGTACGAGCAGTGCGCGGGCTTCCTCCGGATCCGGGGCGGTGAGGACCCGCTGGACGCGTCGAGCGTGCACCCCGAGGCGTATCCGGTGGTGCGGACGATGGTGAAGCGGACCGGCGGCGACGTCGCTTCGCTGATCGGCAGCACCGACACCCTGCGGTCGCTGCGGCCGGACGACTTCGTGGACGAGAAGTTCGGTCTGCCGACGGTCACGGACATCCTGAAGGAGCTGGAGAAGCCGGGCCGCGACCCGCGTCCCGCCTTCCGGACGGCCACCTTCAAGGAGGGCGTGGAGAAGCTCGGCGACCTGGACCCCGGGATGGTGCTGGAGGGTGTCGTCACGAACGTGGCGGCGTTCGGCGCGTTCGTGGACATCGGCGTCCATCAGGACGGTCTTGTCCATGTGTCGGCGATGTCGCGGACGTTCGTCAAGGACCCGAGGGATGTCGTGAAGCCGGGTGACATCGTGAAGGTGAAGGTCATGGAGGTCGACATCCCGCGCAAGCGGGTCTCCCTGACCCTGCGGCTCGACGACGAGGCCGCCGCGGGTCAGGGCGGTGGTGGCCAGGGCGGCCAGAAGCGCGAGCGACCGCCCCGGCAGCGTCAAGGCCAGGGGCAGGGGCAAGGCCAGGGGCAGGACAGCCGCCAGGGGGGCGCCGGCCAGCGCCGCGACAGGCGCGGGGGCGGTGGCAGCGGCGGTGGCTCGCCACGCCCTGCCGCGGCGCCCGCCAACAGCGCGATGGCTGACGCGCTGCGGCGCGCGGGTCTGACGGGCGGCTCCGGCCGGGGCGGTTCGGGGCGCTGACCGGGAGCCGCCGGACCCGGTCCGCCGGACACCTCACCTGCCCGTCCCGGCTTCCGGGGCGGGCAGGGCCGTGTGTCAGCCGGCCTCGGTGACCTTGCCGTCCGACACCTCGACCCGGCGGGTCGTACGCACCGCCTCCAGCATCCGCCGGTCGTGCGTGACCAGCAGCAGGGTTCCCGTGTACGCGTCGAGTGCGGACTCCAGCTGTTCGATCGCCGGCAGGTCCAGGTGGTTCGTCGGCTCGTCCAGGACCAGCAGGTTGACGCCCCTGCCCTGGAGGAGCGCGAGGCCGGCCCGGGTGCGTTCGCCGGGCGAGAGCGTGGTGGCGGGGCGCAGCACATGGGCGGCGCGCAGGCCGAATTTGGCCAGCAGGGTGCGCACCTCGGCGGGCTCGGTGTCGGGGACGGCGGCGCAGAAGGCGTCCAGCAGGCTCTCCGTGCCGTGGAACAGCTTGCGGGCCTGGTCGACCTCTCCCACCACGACGCCGGAGCCGAGCGTGGCGTGGCCCGTGTCGAGCGGCAGCCTGCCGAGCAGGGCGGCGAGCAGTGTGGACTTGCCCGCGCCGTTGGCGCCGGTGATGGCGACCCGGTCGGCCCAGTCGATCTGCAGGGTGGCAGGGCCGAAGGAGAAGCCGCCGCGGACGACGGCGGCTTCTCGCAGGGTGGCCACGACGGAACCGGAGCGCGGTGCGGAGGCGATCTCCATCCGCAGGTCCCACTCCTTGCGGGGTTCATCGACGACGTCGAGGCGCTCGATCATGCGCTGCGTCTGCTTGGCCTTGGCGGCCTGCTTCTCGCTGGCCTCGCTGCGGAACTTGCGGCCGATCTTGTCGTTGTCGGTGGCCTTGCGGCGGGCGTTCTTGACGCCCTTGTCCATCCAGCCGCGCTGCATCTGGGCGCGGCCTTCGAGGGCCGAGCGCTTGTCGGCGTACTCCTCGAACTCCTCGCGGGCGTGCGTACGGGCGCGTTCGCGCTCCTCCAGGTAGGCGGCGTAGCCGCCGCCGTAGAGGTTGATCTGCTGCTGGGCGAGATCGAGTTCCAGCACCTTGGTGACCGTACGCATCAGGAACTCGCGGTCGTGGCTGACGACGACGGTGCCGGCGCGCAGCCCCGACACGAAACGCTCCAGGCGCTCCAGACCTTCGAGGTCCAGGTCGTTGGTGGGCTCGTCGAGGAGGAAGACGTCGTAGCGCGACAGCAACAGGGAGGCGAGTCCGGCGCGGGCGGCCTGGCCGCCGGAGAGTGCCGTCATCGGGAGGTCGAGGCCGACGGTCAGGCCGAGGTCGGCGGCGACGTCATCGGCACGTTCGTCCAGGTCCGCGCCGCCGAGGGAGAGCCAGCGCTCCAGCGTCTCGGAGTACGCGTCGTCCGCGCCGGGCGCTCCGTCGACCAGGGCCTGGGTCGCGGCGTCCATGGCGGTCTGGGCGTCGGTGACCCCGGTGCGGCGGGCCAGGAATTCCCGTACGGACTCGCCGGGGCGGCGCTCGGGTTCCTGAGGGAGGTGTCCGACGGTCGCGGTGGGCGGGGAGAGCCGCAGCTCGCCCTCCTCGGGGCGGTCGAGCCCTGCGAGCAGACGGAGCAGCGAGGACTTTCCGGCGCCGTTGGCTCCGACGAGACCGATCACGTCGCCGGGCGCGACCACGAGGTCGAGTCCTGCGAAGAGGGTGCGGTCACCGTGTCCTGCGGCGAGTTCCTTGGCGACGAGAGTGGCAGTCATCAGGGTGATGATCCTAACGAACCCCGGGGGCCGTCCCGCCCTCCAGGCCGGGGTGCGACGATGGCCTGTCCGGCTCCCGGCACAGGGGGCGACACGAGGACAGGAGTGGGCACCGTGGCCGATGTGATCGTGGTGGGCGGCGGGGTCAGCGGGCTGACCACGGCACTGCTGCTGGCGGAGCGCGGCCTGCGGGTGCGCGTCTGGTCCAGGGACCCGGCCCGGGCCACGACCTCGGCCGTGGCGGGTGCGCTGTGGTGGCCCTACCGGATCCGGCCCGAGGCGCTGGTGGGTGACTGGTCGCTCGAAACCCTCCGGGTGTACGAGGAGCTGGCCTCCGCGCCCGCCGAGACCGGTGTCCGCATGGTCACCGGGGTGCACGGGGGCGAGCGACTGGCCACGCTCGGTCCGTGGGCCCGGGGCCTGCGGGACGTCTCCGATGTGGCTCAGGGCCTGCGGGTGACGCTTCCGCTGATCGACATGCCGGCCCATCTGCGCTGGCTGGAGGACCAGCTGTCGGCCGCCGGGGGCGTGGTCGAGCGGCGTACGGTGCACGCCTTCGGGGAGGCGGCGGCCGAGGCACGGGTGGTGGTCAACTGCAGCGGGCTCGGCGCCCGGGAGCTGGTGCCCGACCCCGGGATGCGGCCGGTCAGGGGTCAGTTGGTGGTGGTGGAGAACCCGGGTGTCCAGGAGTGGTACGTCGACGCGGATCCGGCGTCGAGCGCGACGACGTACTTCTTCCCGCAGCCGGGCGGCCTCGTGCTGGGCGGCACGGCGGAGACCGACGACGCCCGCACCGAGCCCGATACGCGTACGGCCCAGGAGATCGTGGCGCGGTGCGCGCGGATACGGCCGGAGATCGCGGGGGCGCGGGTCATCGGTCACCGGGTGGGGCTGCGGCCTGCCCGGGACGCCGGGGTGCGCATCGAGACCGAGGAGCTGCCGGGCGGCGGACTGCTGGTGCACAACTACGGCCACGGCGGCGCCGGGGTGACGGTGGCCCGGGGGTGCGCGCGGGCCGCGGCCCAGCTGGTGGGCTGAGCCGCAGCCCCCCGTAGCGGGTGGACCGGACCGCGCCGCCGTCAGGCCGGCGGGTCCTGCTGGTGGCGCTCGTCGGTGGTGATCTCCGCGGTGCCGGGGCCGATCCGGATCTCGAAGTCACCGTCATATCTGGCGTGCCCCTCGATGACCGCGGATTCGACGGCCTCCACGCCGAACTCCTGGCGGACGATCATCGGGTCGTGGCGCAGGTCCCTCATCAGGGACACGCACATGCCGACCATGACGATCGTGAACGGCGCGGCCACGAGAATGGTCAGATTCTGCAGACCGGCCAGCGCGTCGCCCTGACCGTTGCCGATGAGCAGCATGACGGCCGCGACGGCTCCGGTGACGACACCCCAGAAGATCACGACCCACTTGGCGGGTTCGAGGACGCCCTTCTGGGAGAGGGTGCCCATCACGATCGACGCGGCGTCGGCTCCCGAGACGAAGAAGATGCCGACGAGGATCATCACCAGGATGCTGGTGACGGTCGCGATCGGGAACTGCTGCAGGACGCCGAACAGCTGTGCCTCCTGGGTGTCGCCGACGCCCTTGAGGTCCCCCGCCTCCTCCAGCCGGATCGCCGACCCGCCGAAGACGCAGAACCAGATCAGGCTGACCGTGCTGGGCACGAGGATCACGCCGCCGACGAACTGACGGATCGTCCGGCCCCGGCTGATCCGGGCGATGAACATGCCGACGAAGGGCGTCCACGAGATCCACCACGCCCAGTAGAAGACCGTCCAGCTGGCGAGCCAGTCGGCCACGTCCCCCTCGCCGGTGGCCTCGGTGCGCCCGGCGAGCTGGGCGAGGTTGCCGAAGTACGCGGCGATGGAGGTGGGCAGCAGGTCGAGCACGATGATGGTGGGGCCCACGACGAAGACGAAGACCACCAGGAGCAGCGCGAGCACCATGTTGATGTTGGACAGCCACTGGATGCCCTTTTCGACTCCGGACACGGCGGAGGCCACGAAGGCGACGGTCAGCACGGCGATGATCGCGACCAGGAGGCCGGTGCCGGTCTTCTCCATCCAGCCGAGCTCGTGGAAGCCGCTGCCGATCTGGAGCGCGCCGAGCCCGAGCGAGGCGGCGGAGCCGAAGAGGGTGGCGAAGATGGCGAGGATGTCGATGACCCGGCCGATCGGTCCATGGGCACGCTTCTCACCGATGAGCGGCACGAAGACGGAGCTGATCGTCTGCCTCCTGCGCCTGCGGTACGCGCTGTAGGCGATGGCGAGCCCGACGACCGCGTAGATCGCCCAGGGGTGCAGGGTCCAGTGGAAGAGGGTGGTGGCCATCGCCGTCTGCATGGCCTCGGCGGCGTCATCGGGACGGGTGCCGGGCGGCGGCTCCTTGAAGTGGGAGAGCGGCTCGCTGACGCCGTAGAACATCAGGCCGATCCCCATGCCGGCGCTGAACATCATCGCGACCCAGGAGACGGTACGGAATTCGGGTTCCTCGCCCTCCTGCCCGAGTGAGATCTTCCCGTAACGGCTGACCGCGAGCCACAGGGCGAAGACGACGAACCCGGAGGCCGCCAGCATGAAGGCCCAGCCACCGTTGTGGATGAGACCGTTGAGCAGTGTGTTCGAGACGCTTTCCAGCGAGTCGGTCGCCGTGGAACCCCAGACCACGAAGGCGACGGTGAGCACCGCCGTGACCCCGAAGACCACCCGGTCGGTCGTGGGGCGCCGGCCATGATGCGGCTCGGCGGGTAGATCGGCCGTGACGGGGAGATAGTCCTCCCGCCCGGCCTTTCCCTGCTCGTCGTGTGTCACAGATGGCACCTTTCACGCAGTGCGAAATTTCGCTCTCCGTAGGCAGTACCACACACGGCGTGCATCTCCCGGGACCAACAAGCTGTTGCCTCTCAACCGTATATGCGCTGGTATGCCCTCGATTGAGGGCCGATGATCTGTCCGGGCGGCCGGACAGGCGGTTAGGCTGACCGCGTTCGCGCCGGGCCCTCGGTCCGTTCGCGCCGAACCCGCCGGTTCCAGCCGTTCCCTGACGGGGCGCGTGTACGAGGAGGCACCCTTGCCCGACCCGACGACCGATCCGCACCCGGACGTCCGGCCCACCCTGGAGGCCGTGGCGGCCCGCGCCGGTGTGTCACGGGCGACGGCGTCCCGCGTCGTCAACGGCGGTGCGGGTGTGCGCCAGCCCCTGGTGGACCAGGTGCGCAGGGCCGTCGACGAGCTCGGTTACATCCCGAACCACGCGGCGCGGACGCTGGTCACCCGGCGCAACGGCGCGGTCGCCGTGATCATCGACGAGCCCGAGTTCCGGATCTTCTCCGACCCGTTCTTCTCCCGCCAGATCCGCGGGATCAGCCGCGAGCTCAACGCCCACGACGCCCAGCTGGTCCTGCTCCTGGTGGAGGGCAGCGGCGACTTCGACCGGGTCACCCGCTATCTGGCCGGTGGCCATGTGGACGGCGTTCTGGCCTTCTCGCTGCACACCGACGACGAACTGCCCGCCATCATCCGGCGGTTCAGGGTCCCCACGGTCTACGGGGGCCGGCCGGAGCGCCAGGTGGCGGGCGCGGGCACCCCTCAGGTGCCGTACGTCGACTGCGACAACCGGGGCGGCGCCCGGGAGGCCGTGCGCCATCTGGTCTCGCTCGGCCGGCGGCGTATCGCCCACATCGCCGGGCCCCGCGACCAGACGTCGGCGCTCGACCGGATCGACGGATACCGGGACGTGCTCCCGGACGCCGGGCCCGAACTCGTCGTGGAGGGCGACTTCACCGCGGAGGGCGGAGTCCGGGCCATGGGGACCCTGCTGGACACCTGCCCGGACCTCGACGCCGTCTTCGTGTCCAACGACCTGATGGCGTCGGGCGCGCTGCGGGTGCTGCGCGAGCGGGGCATCCGGGTGCCGCAGGACGTGGCGGTCGTCGGCTTCGACGACATGACGTCGGTGGCCGAGGCCGCCGTACCACCCTTGACGACGGTCCGCCAGGACGTCGAGGACATGGGGCGGTTGATGGTGCGGGTGCTGATGGAGCGGCTGAACAGCGACACCGGGACCTGGCCCGAGTCCGTGGTCACCCCGACCGAGCTGGTCCGCCGGGTCTCCGCCTGAACCTCGGGCCGCCCGGCCGTCCACCGGCGGCCCGCCACTCGGCGCGGGCCGATCCGGCGAACGGCAGATAGCGCAGCCGCTCGGGGAGCAGGGGCACGATCCGCCTCACCACGGCGCCGAAGCGCCGCAGCCGGCGCTCCTGCTCCGGGGTCCAGTCGAGCCCGATGGCCTCACGGGCGTCCGGCGGCATCAGCCCGATCGTGAGGAAGCGGCGGAATCGGGCCAGCGGCGGGCGAAGTACCGGCCACAGCACCTTCAGGACCAGCCGCAGGGCGAGCGGCCCCCGGTCGGGCGGGGGCACGGGGGCGTCCGTGGCCACCAGTTCCCGTACGACGACGGTGGCCTCCACCTCGTCGGCCAGCATCCTGCGGTAGTACGGCCAGAACTCCTCGATCGTCTGCGGCATGTCCCGGTCGCGGATGCCCAGGATCCGGCCGACCTGGAGCCACTCGCGGTACAGGGCGCGCTCCTGGGCCTCGGTGAAGGGGCGGACCAGATAGCGCGAGGCGTGCCGGTAGACGGGGAAGCCGGTGGCGTGCACCCACGCGTAGTGCGCGGGGGTGAGCGCGTGGTAGCGGCGGCCCCGGGCGTCGGTTCCCTGGATCGTGCGGTGCAGCTTCCTCAGCCGACGGCCCTCCTCCGCTGCGGCCTCGCCTCCGTAGACCCAGAGCTGGAGCGATCTCAGGGATCGTTCACCGCGCCCCCAGGGGTCCGTGCGGAAGACGGAGTGGTCGTCGACTCCGGCGCCGACGGCCGGGTGGGCGACCTGGAGGGTGAGCGCCGCGGGCAGCATCAGCACGCCCCTGACGTCGCCGGCGAGGCTCCACAGAACGCCGCCGGGCGGGGGTGGTGCGGGCTCTCCCGCGCTGGTCATGCGGGTGCTCCCAGGATGTCGGGTGCTCGGGCCCGTGCCGGGCCCACGCATGTTCCAGTATGCGACGCGTCGGCGGTGTTGACGATCCCGGTGAAACACATCAATAGTATTTGTAACTTTGACTCTCAAGGACGAGAGGGGTGAGCACGCATGGGCCGCTACAGCCGACTGCGCGAGATCCGCCGGATGGACCCCTTACGCGACTGCGCCGAGATACTCCGGCTGATGACCCGGTACGAGTTCCCGTGGGACTACCGGCAGGGCATCGGTGTCGCCTTCCTGCGCGACTACGGCGTGCCGAGGATCTCCGTACTGCTCGACCGTACCCAGGAGTTCGAGCGCAACGGCCAGAAGCGCTACGACGACACCGTCCTGTTCGGCTACGAGATGGCGGCCGAGGGCTTCGATTCGGAGCGGGCACGGACGGCGGCGCGCCATCTCAACCGGATCCACGGCAAGTACCGCATCCCGAACGAGGACTACCTCTACGTGCTGGCCACCACGGTCGTCGGCCCCAAACGCTGGATCGACCGCTTCGGCTGGCGGCCCCTGTGCGCGCAGGAGGCCGGGGCGCTGGCTGAGGCGGGCCGACGGACGGCCGACATGATGGGCATCGAGGGCGCCCCCGGCACCTACCAGGGTTTCGAGAAGCTGCTCGACTCCTACGAGGAGCGGATGTTCGCCTACGACCCGGCCAACCGCCGGGTCGCCACCGCCACCTTCCGGGTCATGGCCGCCTGGTATCCCGCCCCGGTGCGCCCCCTGGTGGCCCGGATCTCGCTCGCCCTGCTGGACGAGCCACTGCTGCGGGCCCTGGGCTTCCCGGCGCAGCCCCGGTGGCTGCGGGCGGCGGCCGTGGCGCTGGTGCGCGGCCGGTCGCACGGCGTGCGGCTGCTGCCCGCCCGGCCCGGGTGGCTGCCCTCCCGCCCCCGGCCGCGCAGCTACCCGTTCGGATACGAGCTCGACGACCTCGGTCCGCACTGGGCGCAGAGCCGTCCGCTGGAGCCCCTCCCCATGGAGCGGCCGGAGCAGCCATGAGGAAGGAGGGGCCCGCGGTCACACCGCGCTGAGCAGCGGCACCAGATAGCGGCGGGCGAAGGCGCCGACCTGCTCGTCGTCGTCCAGTTCGAAGCAGCTGACCGGGTTGAGGAGGAAGGAGACGGTGATCCGCACCATCAGTTCGGCGACCGGTGTCGGGTCCGTCTCCGGCCGCCCTTCCGCGCGCCGGGCGTGGCGGAGCCGGTCGGCCAGATATCCGCGTACCGCCAGGAAGGCAGGGCCGCTCTCCAGCGTGAGGAAGGGGAGCATGATCTCGGGCTCCAGCCGCAGCAGCCCGCCCACCAGCGGATGTTCACGGATGTGCTTGAGGACGGCGACGAAGCCGGCGACGAGCCGGTCCTCCACGGTGGGCAGCGCGGCCACCGCATCGTCCACGTCCACGACGAATCTGCGGTACTCGCGCAGCAGGCAGGCGGAGACCAGGCTGTCCTTGTTGCCGATCCGTCGGTACACGGTGACCCGCGAGACCTTGGCGCGCTTGGCCACGTCGTCGACGGTCGAGCGGCGCAGTCCGAAGGTCATGAACTGCTCGCGCGCCGCGTCCAGGATCTGCTCGTTCAGCGCGTCGGACGGTGGCCTCTCGGCGAGTGCCCTGGCCAGCGGTGTCCCGTCGGTACCCGAAGCCGCCACGAGCCCTCCCGTCCGTTGTCCACCACCCAACCATAGGGCTGACCAGGCGCTCAGCCGAAGTCGTACACCGTCACCTCGATGCCCCCCAACTCGGCGGCCTTGGTGACCTCCGACATGTCCTCACCGTACGGGCCCGCACCGACATCGGGTGGAGCACTTTCACAACAGTGGTGAGACAGCAATACTGCTGAACCTGATCGGTACATCGGTACACAGGCGCGGCAGTGCCCCGGCAATGAGGAGTGGACATGACGACCGGGACCGACGAGCCGGCGCTGACCGTCGACGAACTGGCGGCGCGTGCCGGAGTCACCGTGCGCACCGTGCGCTTCTACAGCACCCGGGGTCTGCTGCCCCCTCCGGTGATCGGGCCCCGGCGCGTCGGGCACTACGGGCACGAGCATCTCTCGCGGCTGGCCCTCATCGAGGAACTCCAGCACCAGGGCATGACGCTGGCCGCGATCGAGCGCTATCTCCAGCAGTTGCCGCCCGATCTGAGTGCGCAGGACCTGGCGATCCACCGCGCCCTGGTGGCGTCGTGGGCGCCGGACTCGGCCGAGGACATGGAGCGCGCCGAGCTGGAGCGCCGGGCGGGCCGGCCCCTCGGCGAGCAGGACGTGGACCGGCTGGCGGCGATGGGGGTCCTGGAGCGTCCCGGGAAGCCCGACGGGCCCTTCCTGGTGGACCCCGGCCTGCTGCGGCTCGGGGTGGAGCTCCTGGACGTGCCCATCGCCCACGAGACGATCCTCGCGGCGCGCACGGTCCTGCTCGAGCACACCCGCTCGGCCGCACACGAACTGACGCGGCTGTTCCGGGACGAGGTGTGGAACCCGTACCGGGAGCGGGAGTCGGACCCCGAGCATGTGAAGGCAATGAAGTCCCTGTCGGCCCATATGCAACCGATGGTGCTCCAGGCGCTGGTGACGGCCTTCCAACGGTCGCTGAAGGAGGAGCTGCGGGCCGCGTTCACCGCCGGTGAGGAGGGGTGAACGCGGCCCGCGGCGGGCGCCACCGTCAGTCGTGGAAGGTCTCGCCCCTCTCCGCCTTCTCCAGCAGGAGCGCGGAGGGCAGGAAGCGGTCCCCGTAGCGCTCGGCGAGCTGCCTGGCACGCGCTACGAAGCCGGGCAGGCCGCCTTCGTAGCCGTTGATGTACTGGAGCACACCGCCGGTCCAGGCGGGGAATCCGATGCCCATGATGGAGCCGATGTTGGCGTCGGCGACGGTCATGAGGACGTTCTCCTCCAGGCAGCGGACGCTGTCCAGGGCCTCGGAGAAGAGCATCCGCTCCTGCATGTCCGCGAAGGGGATGTCCGTGTCCGGCTTCGTGAAGTGCTCACGCAGGCCCGGCCACAGCGCTCCCCGCCCACCGTCCTCGCCGTACTCGTAGAAGCCCGCTCCCCCGCTGCGTCCGGGGCGTCCGAACTCGTCGACCATCCGGTCGATGACCGCGTCGGCGGGGTGCACGGCCCAGGTGCCGCCGGCCTCCTCGACGGCGCGCCGGGTCTCGTCGCGGATCTTGCGGGGCAGGGTGAGCGTCAGCTCGTCCATGAGGGAGAGCACCTTGGCGGGGTAGCCGGCCTGCGCCGCCGCCTGCTCGACCGACGCGGGCTCGACGCCCTCGCCGACCATCGCGACGCCCTCGTTGATGAAGTGGCCGATGACGCGTGAGGTGAAGAAGCCGCGGGAGTCGTTGACGACGATCGGGGTCTTCTTGATCCGGCGCACCAGGTCGAAAGCGCGGGCCAGAGCCTCGTCCCCGGTCTTCTCCCCCTTGATGATCTCGACGAGCGGCATCTTGTCGACGGGCGAGAAGAAGTGCAGCCCGATGAAGTCCACCGGCCTGCCGACGCCGTCGGCGAGGGCGGTGATGGGCAGCGTCGAGGTGTTGGAGCAGAGCAGGGCGTCGGGCTCGACGATGTCCTGGATCTCCTGGAACACCTTGTGCTTGAGCGCGGTGTCCTCGAAGACCGCCTCGATGACGGCGTCGCAGCCGGCGAGGTCGGCGGGGTCTCCGGTCGGGGTGATGCGGGCGAGCAGCTCGTCGCGCTTCGCCTCGGTCGTCCGGCCACGGGAGAGCGCCTTGGCGAGGAGCTTCTCGCTGTAGGCCTTGCCCTTGGCCGCCGCCTCGGTGGAGACGTCCTTGAGGACGACGTCGAGGCCGGCGCGCGCGCAGGAGTAGGCGATGCCCGCGCCCATCATCCCGGCGCCGAGTACGGCCACCTTGCGGACCTGGCGTTCCTCGACGCCCTCGGGGCGGCTCGCGCCGGAGTTGACGGCCTGGAGGTCGAAGAAGAACGCCTGGATCATGTTCTTGGCGACCTGGCCGGTGACGAGCTCGGTGAAGTAGCGCGCCTCGATGGTCTGCGCGGTCTCGAAGTCGACCTGCGAGCCCTCGACCGCGGCGGCCATGATGTTGCGGGGCGCGGGCATGGGCGCGCCGGCGAGCTGCTTCTTCAGGTTGGCCGGGAAGGCCGGCAGGTTGGCCGCGAGCTTCGGGTTGGACGGGGTGCCGCCGGGGATCCGGTAGCCCTTGACGTCCCACGGCTGCTGGGACTCGGGGTGGGCGTCGATGAAGGCGCGGGCCTTGTCGAGCATCTCCTCGCGGGTGGCGGCGACCTCGTGGATCAGGCCGTTCTCCAGGGCCCGCCGCGGGGTGTACTGGGTGCCCTGGAGCAGGACCTTCAGCAGTGCGTCCGTGATGCCCATCAGCCGTACGGTCCGGGTGACCCCGCCGCCCGCGGGCAGCAGGCCGAGCGTGACCTCGGGCAGGCCGATCCGGGAGCCGGGGGCGTCCAGGGCGATGCGGTGGTGCGCGGCGAGCGCGATCTCGTAACCGCCGCCGAGCGCGGCGCCGTTGACGGCGGCGACGACCGGCTTGCCGAGGGTCTCGATGCGGCGCAGCGCGTTCTTGATGGCGGTTCCGGCGTCGAACGCGGCCTGGGCGTTCTCGGGACCGATCTTGATCATGTCCTTGAGGTCACCGCCCGCGAAGAAGGTCTTCTTGGCGGAGGTGTAGATGATGCCCCGGATGGAGTCCTTCTCGGCCTCGGCGCGCTCGGCGACGGCGGCGATGGAGTCCTTGAAGCCCTGGTTCATCGTGTTGGCGGACTGGGCGGGGTCGTCGAGTACGAGGGTGACGACGCCGGTCTCGTCCTGTTCCCAGCGGATGGTCGTGCTCTCGGTCATGGGTGCTGTTCTCCGTAAGCAGGGGGACGGTCAGAGACGCTCGACGACGGTGGCGATGCCCATGCCGCCGCCGACGCAGAGGGTGGCGAGGCCGTAGCGCTTGTCCTGCCGTTCGAGTTCGTCGATGAGCGTGCCGAGGATCATCGCGCCGGTCGCACCGAGCGGGTGGCCGAGCGCGATGGCGCCGCCGTTGACGTTGACCTTGTCGAGGGAGAGGCCCATGTCCCGGGCGAAGCGCAGGACGACTCCGGCGAAGGCCTCGTTGATCTCGACGAGGTCGATGTCGTCGATGGTGAGCCCGGCCTTGGCCAGCGCCTTGCGGGTGGCGGGTGCCGGCCCGGTCAGCATGATGGTCGGCTCGGAGCCTGAGACGGCGGCGGAGACGATCCGGGCGCGCGGGGCGAGGCCGTAGCGCTCGCCGGTCTCCTTCGAGCCGATCGCGACGAGTGCGGCGCCGTCGACGATTCCCGAGGAGTTGCCCGCGTGGTGGACGTGGTCGATCTTCTCGACCCAGTGGTACTTCTGGAGCGCGACGGCGTCGAAGCCGCCCATCTCGCCGATCGTGGCGAACGAGGGCTTGAGGGAGGCCAGCGAGTCGGCGGTGGTGCCGGGGCGCATGTGCTCGTCGTGGTCGAGGACGAGCAGGCCGTTGCGGTCCCTGACGGGGACGACGGACCGGGCGAAGCGCTCCTCCTTCCAGGCCACGGCGGCGCGTTCCTGGGACAGGGCGGCGTACTCGTCGACATCACGGCGTGAGAAGCCCTCGACGGTGGCGATGAGGTCGGCACCGATGCCCTGCGGGGCGAAACCGGTCTCGAAGCTGGTCATCGGGTCCATGGCCCAGGCGCCGCCGTCGGAGCCCATGGGCACCCGCGACATGGACTCGACGCCGCCGGCCAGGACGAGGTCCTCCCAGCCCGAGCGGACCTTGGCGGCGGCCAGGTTGACGGCTTCGAGGCCGGACGCACAGAAGCGGTTCTCCTGTACGCCGGCGACGGAGTCAGGGAGCCCCGCGGCGATGGCGGCGATACGGGCGATGTCGGAGCCCTGGTCACCGAGCGGGCTGACGACGCCGAGGACGATGTCGTCGATGGCGGCCGGGTCGAGGCCCGGGAAGCGGTCGCGGATCTCGTGGATGAGGCCGACGACGAGGTCGATCGGCTTGGTGCCGTGCAGGGCGCCGTTGGCCTTGCCCCGGCCGCGCGGGGTGCGGATCGCGTCGTAGACGAATGCTTCGGTACTCAAGGCTGCTGCCTTTCGGGTTCGGTGCGGGTCAGGAGAGCAGAGAGCGGCCGATGATTTCCTTCATGATCTCGGTCGTGCCGCCGTAGATGGTCTGGATACGGCCGTCGGTGAAGGCCCTGGCCACGCGGTAATCCGTCATGTAGCCGTAGCCGCCGTGGAGTTGGAGGCAACGGTCGGCGACACGCTTCTGCAGTTCGGTGGCCCACCACTTGGCCATCGAGGCGTGGACGGCGTCGAGGGTCCCCTCGGAGTGGTCGACGATGCACCGGTCGATGAAGGTACGCGTGACGGCGCACTCGGTTGCCATCTCGGCGATCTCGAAACGGATGTGCTGGAGCTTGGAGAGCGGCCGGCCGAACGCCTCGCGCTCCTTGACGTACTGGGTGGTGATCTCCAGGAGGTGTTCGGCGGCGGCGATCCCGGCGACCGCTATGCCCATCCGTTCCTGCGCCAGATTGGTCATGAGGTGCAGGAAGGCGCCGTCGAGCTCGCCGACGAGGTTCTCCTTGGGGACGCGTACGTCGTCGAAGAACAGCTCGGCGGTGTCCTGGGACTTCTGTCCGATCTTGTCGAGGTTGCGGCCCCGCTCGAAGCCCTCGGCGCCGCGCTCGACGACGAGCAGCGACAGGCCCTTCGCTCCGCCGTCCGGTGAGGTCTTCGCGACGACGATCACCAGGTCGGCGAGGATGCCGTTGGAGATGAAGGTCTTCGAGCCGTTGAGCAGCCAGTGGTCGCCCCGGTCGTCCGCGCTCGTACGGATGCCCTGGAGGTCCGAGCCCGCGCCGGGTTCCGTCATGGCGATGGCGGTGATGGTCTCGCCGCTGCAGAAGCCGGGCAGCCAGCGCCGCTTCTGCTCCTCGGTGCCCAGGCCCGTGAGGTACGGGCCGATGATGTCGTTGTGCAGTCCGAGGGCGAGACCGGACACCCCGGCCCGGGTGAACTCCTCGGCCAGTACGGCGCTGTAGCGGAAGTCGGTGTTCCCGCCGCCCCCGTACTCCTCGGGGACCGCGAGGCCGAGCAGCCCCTGCCGGCCCGCGGCGAGCCAGGCCTCGCGCGCGACGATGCCGTCCTGCTCCCACTGCTCGTAATGCGGGAGTACCTCCTTGGCCAGGAAGGTGCGGACGGTCGCGCGGAACGCGTCGTGCTCCTCGGTGAAGATCTGCCGCTGCATTCTCAAGCCCCCAGGAGCCAGTTCTCGACGGTGGACATCAGCCGGTCGTTTCCTTCCCGGTGGTCAGCAGACCCGGCAGACCCCACTCATCGGCGACGGCCTCGGTGTCCGCTCCGGGCACCGCGGGTCCGGTGCGTACGGAGGCGGGCGTCGCCGAGAAGCGGGGTGCGGGGGCGGGCTGGGTGAGACCGCCGTGCTCCACGTAGGTGGAACGGGCGGCGATGTGGGGGTGACCTGGTGCCTCGCGGAGCGAGAGGACGGGAGCCACGCAGGCGTCCGTCCCCTCGAAGACCTCGGTCCACTCGGCGCGCGTACGGGTGGAGAACCGGTCGGCGACCAGGGCGCGCAACTCCTCCCAGCGGCCGGGGTCGCCGCGGTCGGGGGCCTCGTCCCCGAGCCCGAGAAGCGCGGTGAACTCCTCGTAGAAGCGAGGCTCCAGGGCGCCGACCGCCATGTACTCGCCGTCGGAGGTCGCGTAGGCGCCGTAGAAGGGGCAGCCTCCGTCCAGGAGGTTGGCACCGCGGAGATCCTGCCAGCTGCCGGCGGCCAGCATGCCGTGGATCATCGTGGCGAGGTGGGCCGCGCCGTCGACGATGGCCGCGTCGACGACCTGCCCGGTCCCGCCGGGCGTGCGGGCGTGCTGGAGGGCGGCGAGCACACCGACGACGAGGTAGAGCGAGCCGCCCGCGTAGTCACCGACCAGATTGGCCGGCACCGTGGGCGGTTCATCTGATCTGCCGATCATCGACAGGGTGCCGGTGAGGGCGATGTAGCCGATGTCGTGTCCGGCGTGCCCGGCCAGCGGACCGTCCTGGCCCCAGCCGGTCATGCGCCCGTAGACCAGCCGCGGGTTGCGTTCCAGACAGACGTCGGGGCCGACGCCCAGACGCTCGGCGACTCCGGGCCGGTAGCCCTCGATCAGGACGTCGGCGCGCTCGACGAGGTCGAGGACCTGCCCGGCTCCGCCTTCCGCCTTCAGATCGACGAGGACCGAACGCTTGTTGCGGTTGGTGAGGTCGAAGGCGGGGTCGATGCCGATCACCGAACCTCCCGGCCGGTCGACGCGCACCACGTCGGCCCCGAGATCGGCGAGGAGCATCGCGGCGAACGGCCCGGGGCCGATGCCCGCCAGTTCGACGACGCGCACCCCGGCCAGTGGGCCCTGCGACCCCTGTCCTGTCGTTGCCATCAAGCCCCCAGCGGTGTGACACAACTGATGTAACATCGATGATGCTAAGAACGGACCGCGCCCCGCACAACCCTTTTGGCCGAGCAAGCGCTTAGTTCTCTCCTCCCGGATCCTCTCGCACCTGACCCCGCCCGGCTTCACGACGCCACGGGCGCCTCCGCTAGCCTCTGGCTGCCATGACCGGCGGCGGCAGACGGAGGACTCATGAACAGGCAGAACGGGGCGGAGCGCCCCTACGACGTCGTCCTTTTCGGGGCCACCGGCTTCGTGGGCGCGCTCACGGCCGAATATCTCGCGGCACACGCGCCGGACGGCTGCCGCTGGGCCCTGGCGGGCCGCAGCCGCGGCAGGCTTGAACAGCTGCGCGAGCGCCTCGCCGCGCGCGACCCGCGCTGCGCCGAGCTGCCGCTGCTGACCGCCGACGCGGACGACACCGACGCGCTGCGCGAACTCGCCGAGTCCTCGCACGTCGTGGCGTCCACGGTCGGACCGTACGTCAGGTACGGCGAGAAGCTGGTCGCCGCCTGCGCGGAGGCCGGGACCGACTACGCCGACCTCACGGGAGAGGCCGAGTTCGTCGACCGGATGTATCTGGAGCACGACGGCCGGGCCCGCGAGACGGGAGCCCGCCTCGTGCACGCCTGCGGTTTCGACTCCGTACCGCACGACCTCGGCGCATACTTCACCGTCCAGCAGCTCCCCGAGGACGTGCCACTGACCGTCGACGGCTTCGTGCGCACCAACGCGGCCTTCTCCGGCGGTACGTTCGCCTCGGCGCTCACCGTGCTGGGCCGGGGCCCTCAGATGGCGAGGGCCGCGCGGGAACGACGTCTGCACGAGCCGCGCCTGGTCGGCCGCAGGGCCCGCGCGCCGCAGGGGGCACCGCATTTCAGTCCCGGGACCGGCACCTGGGCACTGCCGCTGCCGACCCTGGACGCCCGGGTCGTGGAGAGGTCCGCGCGGGGGCTCGAGCGGTACGGTCCCGACTTCCGCTACCGGCACTTCGCCTCGGTCAAACACCTGCCGGTGGCGCTCGGCGGCACCGCGGCGGCGGGCCTGCTGGCGGGGGCCGCGCAGATCCCGGCCGCGCGGAGCTGGCTGTCCGCCCGGCTCGAACCGGGCACGGGACCCGACGAGCGGCGCAGGAGCCGCAGCTGGTTCACGGTCCGCTTCATCGGGGAGGGCGGCGGCCGGCAGGTCCGCACGGAGGTCTCGGGCGGCGACCCCGGCTACGACGAGACGGCGAAGATGCTGGCCGAAGCGGCTCTGGCGCTCGCTCTCGACGACCTGCCGGCGACGTCGGGTCAGGTCACGACGGCCGTGGCGATGGGCGATGCGCTGCTGGAGCGGCTGAGGGCGGCCGGGGTGCGCTTCCGGGTCGCAGCGGTGCGCTGAGTCCGGGAGGGCGGTGGCACCCTGCCGGTCAGATCACCCAGGACACCAGCGTGACGACCATGGAGACGGTCCAGGCGGCTCCCGCGAGGACGCCCAGAGTCATGCCCACGGCAACGCCGCGCTGGGAGAGACGTACGGTTCCGGTGCTCATCTGAGGTGCGTGGTGGTCGATCATGCGTACCAGCCTGCCCCTGATGTTCGACAAACAACATCCGTATTTGTACTCAGTCGGCAACAGATCCGGAACAGGTATCGCTCAGCCGACCGATTCCCGGAGCGCGGACCGGCACAGGGCGTCGGCCCTGCGCGTGGTCTCCGGCTGGCGGAAGTCGCGGGCCAGCGCGAGCGTGTGGGCGCAGGCGTTGTCCAGGCCGGTGCGGTGGCCGACCGAGACGAAGACGGGCTTGGTGGTGTCCTGCGTGCGCAGGGCACGACCCACTTCCTCGTCCCCGTCCAGGAGCGGGGTGAAGTCACCGCGCCGGAGACCTGGTTGTTCGAAACGGAAGGTGAAGGGGTTCTTCATCGACCCCGGTGACCCGGCCGGTCCCCGGCGGCGGGCCCGGCTCGTCCAGGATCACCCGCGCACGCAACTCGTCCTGGACGGCGCGGGCTTCGGCCTCGTCGGCGGGCATCCGGAAAGTCGTCATGAGGGGTCAGTCCAGGAACCGCCTCGCGGCCCGCCTCCGGCGGTTCCTGGCCGTCACCAGGGCACCTCTCCCGCATCGTCGAAGAACGCGCCGCTCGGGCCGCCGTCGGGCAGGGTCGCGAGCCGGATCGCGGTCGCCGCACCCTGCTCCGGGGTGCGGACGCCGTGGAAGGCGTTGAGGTCGGTCGCCACGAAACCCGGGCAGGCGGCGTTGATCAGGATGTTCGTGTCGCTCAGTTCCTTGGCGTACTGGATCATGACGGCGTTCAGGAACGATTTCGACGGCGCGTAGGCGACGGAGATCGGCCCCGTCTCCGCACCGGGCGTGCTCTGCAGGGTGAGCGAGCCGACGCTGCTGGACATGTTCACGATCCGCGGGGACGTCGAGCGGCGCAGCATCGGCAACATCGCGTTGGTCACGCGGATGACACCGAAGACGTTGGTGTCCACGGCCGCCCGCACCCTCGCGAGGTCGACCGTACTGGGCTCCTGCGGCCCGCCGCCGGTGATCCCGGCGTTGTTGACGAGCACATCGAGGCCGCCGCCCTCCTCGATCAGACGGGCGGCGGCGGCCACACTCGCGTCGTCGGTCACGTCGAGCGGCACGCCGAAGACGTCCACGCCGGCCTCGCGGAGCTTCGCCACCGCTTCCTCGCGCCGCTCGTCGTTCCTGGCGCCGAGTCCGACCTTCCAGCCGAGGGCGCCGAGCCCGGCCGCGATCTCGTAACCGATTCCCTTGTTCGCGCCTGTGACCAGCGCGGTCTTCTGTCCACTCATGCCTCAATCATGTTCGGCCGCTGCCGAAGGCGCCAAGACCGTTCGGGTGGGCGCCGATACCGTACGGGTATCGATACGAGGTGGGAGCCTCGGCACGCGGGTACCCTGCGGGTATGGAGACGCGCGAGTTGCGGTATTTCGTCGCTGTCGCCGAGGAGCTGCATTTCGGCAGGGCGGCGGAGCGGCTGGGCATGGCGCAGCCACCGCTGTCGCGAGCGATCGGCAAGCTGGAGCGGCATCTGGGGGCGGTGCTGCTGGAGCGGAGCAGCCGCGCGGTCACGCTGACGGAGGCCGGGGCTGTGCTGCTGCGGGAGGCGCGGGCCGCGTTGGACGCGATGGAGGCCGCGGAGCGCCGCACCCGTCGGGCCGCGCCCGCCGCGCCCGGTCAGGCGGGTGTCGTGCTCGCGACGAAGGCAGGTGCGTCGAGCGAGTTCCTGGCGAAGCTGCTGGACGCCTACGCGGCGGAGCCCGGTGCGGTGACCGTGGATCTGCTGCTGTGCGGGATCGGTGAGCAGGAACAGCTGCTGCGGGACGGCCGGGCCGATGTGGCCCTGCTGCACCGGCCGTTCGACGCGACGGCCGGGTTCGACACCGAGGAGGTCTCCACGGAGGGGCAGATCGCGATCCTGCCGGCCTGGCACGACCTGGCCGGGCGCTCGGGCGTACATCTGGCGGAGGTCTCCGCCCTGCCCGGACTGCCGATGCCCCGGTGGCCGCGTGCGGACGGGACGTATCCGGACGGTACGGGCCCTGAGGTGCATGACCACACCCAGCTGCTCCAACTCGTCGCGCTGGGCCGTGCCGTCATGATCGCCCCGGATTCGTGCCGGGCCCAGCTCGGGAGCGACCTTGCGGCTGTGCCGGTGCTGGACGCGCCGTCGGTCACGACCGTCATCGCCTGGCCGCCGCAGAGCCGCTCCGTGGCCGTCGCCGGCCTCGTCCGCACGGCGGCGCGCCTTTGAACGTCGCCGCGGAAGGCCTCGGCCTCCGCCGGTCGTGCGCACCCAGGGTGCGCCGGGCCGAACGGGGCAGGTGACCCGGGGAGGATGACGCGGTGACGCAGCTCACTCGGCACACCGGTGCACGGATCGAGACGTTCCGTCGTCTACTCCAATGCCGGGAACCGTTCGTCCGAGGCGAGAGGGAGCAGGCCTTGTCCAGCGTTATCGAGCAGTCCGTGCAGGCCCGTATGGTCGCGTCCGCGCCGCGTATGGAGACTCTGCCCGCCACACTGCACTACGACCTCAAGGACCCTTTCGCCGTCCGCATGGCGTTCCCGGCACCCGCGACCCTCGAAGGCGCCGAGGTGTCCTGGGAGTTCTCACGTGAGCTGCTCGCCACTGGCATGGACGCGCCGGCCGGCCTCGGCGACGTGCGGGTCCGGCCGTTCGGCTACGACCGTACGGTGCTGGAGTTCCACGCCGTCGAGGGCATCGCGATGGTCCATGTCCGCACATCCGAACTGCGGCGTTTCCTGAAGCGGGCGCAGGAGCTGGTCCCGGTGGGCGACGAGCGCCGCTTCATGGACCTGGACGGCGATCTGAGTGATCTCCTGGGCGGCCCCTGAGGCCGGCGGCCCCGGGCTCCTCGCACCGGGGACGAATTCGGTTGCGCGACCACAGGACGGGCTCGTAGCGTTTCGGGTGTCCCTGTTGTCGTCGGATCGGAGAAGGACGTTGCTCCACATCTGAGGTGTCCGCACACCGCGCCGCGTGCCGTGCCGCACGCGCGCCTCTGCGTGACCCCGATGTCCGAGCCGTTCTCCGTGATTCCTCGACGCAGCCGGGAGACCCTTGTGCCTGCTCGCACCACGCATGTTCACTGCACCTCACTCTCGTTCGCCTGGCCCGACGGGAGCGAGGTCTTCGACGACTTCCACCTGGCCGTGGGCCCCGGCCGGACCGGTCTGATCGGTCTCAACGGCTGCGGGAAGTCCACTCTGCTGCGGCTGATCGCCGGTGAACTCACGCCGACGGCCGGGCACATCAGGACGGCGGGCTCCATCGGCCACCTCGCCCAGGACCTCGTCCTGGATGTCTCCCTGCGGGTGGACGAGGTCCTGGGTGTCGCCGCGACCCGGGCGGCACTCCACGCCATCGAGGCGGGCGACGCCAGCGAGGAGCACTTCGCCGCCGTCGGGGACGACTGGGACGTCGAGGAGCGGGCCAGGGCCGCGCTCGACCAGCTCGGCCTGTCCGCCGTCGGGCTCGACCGGACCGTCGGCGAGCTGTCCGGCGGCGAGTGCGTTCTGCTGCGCCTGGCCGCCCTGCTGCTGGAACGCCCCACCGTGCTGCTGCTGGACGAGCCGACCAACAACCTCGACCTGCATGCCCGTCGGCAGTTGTACGCCGCGGTCGACGCGTGGACGGGTGTGCTCGTCGTGGTCAGCCATGACCGGGAGCTGCTGGAGCGGGTGGACCGGATCGCGGATCTCCGCGACGGCACGGTCACCTGGTACGGCGGCACGCTGTCGGCGTACGAGGAGACGCTGGCCGTGGAGCAGGAGGCGGCCGAGCGGATGGTGCGGGTCGCGGAGGCCGACGTACGGCGGCAGAAGCGGGAGCTCTCCGACGCCCACGTCAAGCTGTCCCGGCGCAAGCGGTACGGGCAGAAGATGTGGGACACCAAACGTGAGCCGAAGGCCGTGATGGCACAGCGCAGGCGGACCGCCCAGGAGTCGGCCGGCAAGCACCGCATCATGCACGCCGAACGTCTGGCGGACGCGGAGGACCGTCTCGACGAGGCGGTCGAGGCGGTACGGGACGACGAGGCGATCCGGATCGAACTCCCGCACACCCAGGTGCATCCCGGCAGTGCCGTGCTGCTGCTGCGCGACCTCGAACTCGCCCACGGGGTACAGGTGCGGGGTGAGTGGGATCTGCGCGGGCCTGAGCGGATCGCGCTGATCGGACGCAACGGTGCGGGGAAGACGACACTGCTGCGCACGATCGCCGGCGAGCTGGATCCGGTGTCGGGCGAGGCCACCGCGCAGGTGCCGGTGGGGTTCCTGCCGCAGCGTCCGGACGTCCTCGACGACGCGCTGTCCCTGGTGGACAACGTGGCACGCGCCGCGCCCGGCACCACGGACAACGGCGTCCGGGCACGGCTGGCCCACTTCCTCTTCAAGGGTGCGCGTGCCGACCGCCCCGCCGGGACGCTCTCGGGTGGCGAACGCCTCCGGGCCACGCTGGCTGCGCTGCTGCTGGCGGACCCTGCGCCCCGGCTGCTGATGCTGGACGAGCCGACGAACAGCCTCGACCTGTCGGGGGTGCATCGCCTGACGTCGGCACTGACGGCGTACCGGGGTGCGCTGATCGTGGCGAGCCATGACACGCCGTTCCTGAAGTCCCTGGGGATCACCCGGTGGGTGCTGCTGGACACGGACGGGCTCCGGGACATCGCCCCCGGAGAGCTGTCGGACGCCCCGGGTGACGCCACCTGACCTGCTCCCCCGAAGGCACCCATGACCTGCATGGGTAACAGAATGTGAGCGGGTACCGCGAGGACCCGGCTTGGCTACGGCCTTACTGCCGCCTTAACCTACGGACACGTAACCTACGAAGCCGTAGGTAATTCTCCCGTCCCCAGGAGCCCCCGTGACGCTCACCTCTCCCCACACCGGCAGTTCGACGGCATGGACCGACGCCCAACTGCTCTACGCGCTGGAAGAGGTGGTGGAGAAGGAGCTCGACCGCCATCTCAAGGTCGCCAAGGACTGGATGCCCCACGAGTACGTGCCGTTCACCGACGGCCGTAACTTCCCCGGCTTCTTCGAGGACGGGCAGGAGTGGGAGACCGGCCAGTCCAAGGTCACCGACATCGGCCGTACCGCCCTCGTCGTGAACCTGCTGACCGAGGACAACCTCCCCAGCTACCACCACGAGATCGCCTCCCTCTTCGGGCGCGACGGCGCCTGGGGCACCTGGGTGCACCGCTGGACCGCGGAGGAGGGCCGGCACGGCATCGTGATGCGCGACTACCTGCTGACCTCGCGCGCTGTGGACCCGGACAAGCTGGAGCAGTTCCGTATGGCGCACATGTCGGAGGGCTTCGAGTCCGACAACCGCCACTCGATGCTGCACTCCGTGGCGTACGTCGCCTTCCAGGAGCTGGCCACCCGCGTCTCGCACCGCAACACCGGACACCAGTCGGGCGACCCCGTCTGCGACCGGATGCTGGCCAGGATCGCGACCGACGAGAACCTGCACATGGTCTTCTACCGCAATCTGCTGGGCGCCGCCTTCGACCTCGCCCCGGACCTCACGATGCAGTCGGTGCGCGATGTCGTCGTCAACTTCCGGATGCCGGGACACGGCATGCCCGGCTTCGAGCGGGCCGCCGCGCAGATGGCGATCGGCGAGATCTACAACATGCGCATCCACCACGACGACGTGATCCAGCCCGTCCTGCGGTACCTGAAGGTCCTCGACATCGACGGCCTGGGCCCCGAGGGCCTCAAGGCGCAGGAGGAGCTCGGGCTGTACATGAACGGCCTGGACACCGAGGCGTCGAAGTTCGACGAGAAGCTGGCCGCCCGCAAGGCCCGCCTGGCGGCCAGGGCCGCACAGCGCTGATCCCCCGGTGATCCGCCCGGCCCGACTCGGGATCCGCTCCCCGACCGGCCGGACAGCGGCGGGGGGCCCCCCCCCCGGGGGCCCCCCCCCCGGGCCAGGGGGGCCCCCGGGAGCCCCCCCCCCCAAACAGAACAAAAAAAGTGGGGGGGGGTGACAATG